>DATEGE010000172.1:0-4309 GCA_035280265.1 Gemmatimonadales bacterium
GCGCGAGCGCGGCACGCTGGAGCAGCTGATCGTTACCCCGGTCACGAAGACGGAGCTGATGCTCGGCAAGATCACGCCGTACGTGGGCGTGGGACTGGTACAGATGACGGCCGTGCTGCTCCTCGGGCGCTTCGTGTTCGACGTGCCGCTCACCGGGAACGTGGCGCTGCTCTACGCGATCGCGCTGCTCTTCGTGGTGGCGAGCCTGTCGTTCGGGTTGTTCATCTCCACGCTGGTGCGCACGCAGCAGCAGGCGATGCAGGTCGCGTTCTTCTTCGTGCTGCCCAACATCCTGCTCTCGGGGTTCATGTTCCCGCGGCAGGCGATGCCGCCGTTCTTCCAGTGGGTGGGGCTCGCCCTGCCGCTCACGCACTTCCTCAAGGTGCTGCGGGGCATTCTGCTCAAGGGCGTGGGGCTCGAGGCATTGTGGCAGGAAGTGGTGGTCCTGGCGGGCTTTGCCGTGGTGATGATCGCCGGCTCGGTGCGGCGGTTCCACAAGACGCTGGACTAGGGACTGGGGACTCAGGACTAGGGACTGGGGACTCAGGACTGGCGGGTGGTCTGGCGGACCCGAGTCCCGAATCCCCAGTCCCTAGTCCCCACTGACACCAATCCGATCTGCCTCGGTCTTCTTCCCGCGGTCGAGCGCCGCCTCCGCTTGGGTGAACAGGTCCTCGGGGCGGAGCACCTCGGGGTGCGGGTACGCCACCACTCCCGCTGACAGCTGGGGCGTCTCGCCACGGCCGAGGTCGGGGAAGGCGTGCCGCGCCACCACTTGGCGCAATCGCTCCACAAACCGCTTCCCGCCGAGACCATCTGTCTCCGGCAGCACCAGCGCGAACTCGTCGCCCCCGTAGCGCGCTACAAAGTCCGGCGCACGGATCTCGCGCTGCATCATGGCCCCGATTTCTGCGAGCACGCGATCGCCCGCCTGCTGCCCCAGCCGTGCGTTTATCTCCCGCAGCTGATCCACGTCGATCAGGACGAGGGCGAAGCGGAGCGAATAGCGGCGCGCACGCTCGAACTCATCGCGCAAGCGGCGGTCCAGCGCATCCAGGCTCGCGCACCCCGTGAGGACGTCGGTGACCCCCGCACTGATCTGCCGGCGGTAGATGGCCGCACGCCGCTCTTCGTTTTCGAGCACGCGCGCCGCGGCCTGGGCGATGGTATTGGCGAACGCCACGTCGTGCGAGTGGAGCTCCGGGTCTCCCCTGACGGTCCGCAGGAAAAACACTCCTGCGGCACGACCCTGCACGAACACCGGCAGCGCCACGGCCGACTGCACGTTCACCTCGATGTGCTGTTGCGCCCAACGCCGGCGCGCGGACTCGAACAGCGGGTGCTCGCGCACGTCCGGAATCAGGACGGGTCGCTCGGTGCGGATCGCTTCCTGGATCTCGGGATAGCGGTCCAAGTCCACCCGGAGATCGCGAATCGCGGGATTCTCGTACACCGCGATGACGCGCCCCTTGTCCTCCCCAGGGGCCGTCAGCACGAACGAGCAGTGGGTCAGTCCGAAGGCGTGCCCCACCCGGCGCACCAGCGTTTGAAAGATCTCGTCGGCGCGCAGGGCGGACGACACTTCCTGAAAGATGTCGAACAGCAGATCGCGCGTCCGCAGCGCCTCGCGCGCGTCCTGCAGCTCGCGCCGCAGCCGCAGATCGGCGTCGATGCGGGCGCGCAGCTCCCCGAAATGCACCGGGCTCAGCAGCGCGTCGCGGGCGCCGGCCTGCAGCGCCTCTGCCACCGCGTCGGCGTCGCCGTCCGCCAACAGCACGATGACCGGGGCGCCGCCCAGCCGGGCCGCGGTCGCCAGGTCGCGCACCGCGTCCCCCACGCCGGGCTGCTTGGCGGCCACGGCCAGGACCACGAGGTCGGGGGGCAACGCCTCGGCGCGCTCCGGGCCGGCCGACGGGTAGGCCCCTTCCGTCACCTGAAAGCCGCCCCGCACCAAAAACCGCTCCAGGCCGTCCGGACGGGCGGCCGCATCGCCGACGAGGAGGATGCGCGGTTGGAGCTGCTGGTCGGGCAACCGGTCCTGGCCCAGGATGGAGGGTGGCAAGCTATAGTTCACCCTATGGTACGGCAACCGCGCCGGGTGGCGGATGGGCGGTCCGGCGCCTGACCCGCGGCAGGCGCGGCGCCGCATGGTCGCGAGTCAGCTCGCCGGCCGTGGCATTCGCGACGCGCGCGTCCTCGCCGCGATGGCGTGGCTGCCGCGTGAGTGGTTCCTCCCGCCGCATCTCGCGCGCGAAGCGTACGACGACGCGCCGTTGCCGATCGGGAGCGGCCAAACGATCTCGCAGCCACTCATCGTGGCGCTCATGACGGTCGCGCTGTCGGTGCGACGCGGAGCGCGGGTGCTCGAGATCGGCACGGGATCGGGCTATCAAAGCGCTATCCTCGCGCACCTCGGAGCTCGCGTGTACACCGTCGAGCGGCTGCCCGACCTGCTGGTCGAGGCCGAGGAGCGGTTCCGCCGCCTCGGCATCCGGAACATCGAGACGCGTCTGGGCGACGGGGCGGGCGGGTGGCCCGAGCGGGGGCCGTTCGACGGCATCATCGTCACCGCCGCGGTGCCCGGGGTCCCGCAGCCGCTGGCGGACCAGCTCGCACCGGGGGGCCGGCTGGTGATCCCGGTCGGGGACCTGGTCATGCAGGAGCTGATAATCCTCGAGCGCGGACCGAGCGGAGCGCTCAGCGAGCGGCATGCGGGAGGGGTGCGGTTCGTCCCCCTCATCTCCCGACTGGCGTTCTCCGAGGAACCACGGCCCTGAGACGCGGCGGCGACGATATGGCGCTCCTGGGAGCCCATGTCTCGACCCAGGGCGGCCTGGCGCTGGCTCCGGCACGAGGCGTAGCGATCGGTGCCACGGCCATCCAGCTGTTCACGAAAACGCCGCAACAGTGGCGCGAGCCCACCCTGAGCGACCGCGAGATCGCCGCCTTTCGCACTGCCGTCGGGGCCAGCGGTCTCCGTGCTGTCGTAGCCCACGAGAGCTACCTCAACAACCTCGCCTCACCGGACGACGAACTGCGCGACCGGAGTCTCCGCGCGTTCACCCACGAGCTGGAGCGCTGCCGCGCGCTCGGTATCCTCTGGGTGGTGACGCACCCGGGCAATTACATCGACGACCGAGACGCCGGGCTGGCGCGCAACGCCCGCGGGTACGCGGAGTGCCTCGCGGCGGTGCCCGGCGAGGTGGGACTCCTCGTCGAAGGGATGGCAGGCGCGGGGACGGCGTTAGGCAGCACGTTCGAGGAGCTCCGGGGGCTACGTGACGAGCTGCCTGCCTCGTTGCGCGAGCGGGTGGGGTTCTGCCTCGACATGGCACATCTCCACGCGGCCGGGTACGATGTGGTCGGCGAGCTGGAGGCGGTATGGGAGCGGTTCGACCGCGAGATCGGGCTGGCAGGCCTCAAGTGCTTGCACCTCAACGACTCCAAGGCAGCCCCCGGGTCCCGGCTCGACCGCCATCAATGGATTGGCGAGGGGACGATCGGCCCGGGACCGTTCCGTGACATCATGCGGGACGCGAGATTCGCCGGGGTGATTAAGATTATCGAGACGCCGAAAGGCGACGATCCGATCCATCACGATCGGCGGATGCTCAGACGCCTGCGCGCGTACGCGCGCGGCGCCGGCCGCAACGGCCGCATGATTCAAACCGTAGGCAAGGCGTGATCGCACTCACGGCGACCCGCAACCGCTGCACCCGTCGTCTCGCGGCGCTGCTCCTGGTGCTCCAAGGCCTGGCCGGGGGCGTCGTGCCGCTGGCGCACGCCTCCGAGCGGCTCACTGCCCCGGCTCACATCGAGGCGCAGCACGGCGCCGGATGTCTCGCGCTGCACGACAGCTTCCGCTGTGCCCTGTGTCAGCTCGCCGGCTCGCAGGTGACGACGCAGCAAGTGCGCGCGCAGCCGCGAGCGGCGGCGACGGTCGAGGCGAGGTTCCAGCAGTACGACGCGCCGCCCGCCCGCCGCCCAGCGCAGCGCACCGCTCCACCCCGAGCTCCGCCTCTCTCTCGTTCCTGGTAGTACGGCGGCCGGCAATGCCGGCTTGCCCACCGCGCGTGCCCGCTTCGTGGGGACGCCGCTCGTGACACTGGAACGGGAGATCCTCAAGGATGACTCGACCACAAATGGCCGTCGCGGCCGCGCTCGCCGCCTTGCTCGCGAGCGCTCGCCTCTCGGCCCAGCAGCCTCCGGAACAGCGCCGCGTCGACTCCCTGGCCGCGGAGGTCCGCGCGCTCAGGGCGCGGGTGGACAGCTTGCGCGCGCAGGTGACCCGGCGCCCGGCGGCCGCTCC
>DATEGE010000173.1:0-6752 GCA_035280265.1 Gemmatimonadales bacterium
CACACTGCCAATTGGAGCAGCTTGGAATACGGCGCTCGCAAATGCCTGTCAAGCCCGCACCGCGTCCCGCTCGGGGCGCGGCCGCAGCGCGGCGTACACCGGAGGCCCAGCCGCCGCGAGCAGCACGGCGACCAAGACTCCCGGTAACCCGATCGCCCGGCTCTGGACCTCGAGCGCCACCGCCGTCACGAGCACCAGGATCGGCAACGCCGCGAGCACGACCAATGTCGCCGTCCCCACCGGCACGCGAAACGCGCCGCGCAAATTCGGCTCGGCCCGCCGCAGCGCGATCAATGAAGCGAACTCGAGCGCTAGCGCCGCCGTGTAGAGCAGCACGTCACCCGCGAGCAGTCCCCCGAACGGCAACAGCGCAAACACCGAGTACACGACCGCCGACACGAGCACCGCGTTGCGCGGCGTGCCCCCCGCGTCGCACCGCGCGAGCGCCGCCGGGAGGAGACCATCCTGCGCCAGCACCAGAGGAATGCGCGAGTACACCAGAAGCAACGCGTTGAACAGCGCAAACGCGCTCACCATCCCCGCGAGTGCGATCCACACGCCGAGCCACTTTCCTGCGATGACGCTCGAGAGCGCGGGCCACGCGCCGTCCGTCCACGTAGTCCAGTCGGTGAGCGCGAGCGCTGGAATGATGGTGAGCAGGTACACCACGGTGACGAGGGGTAGCGCCCGGGCCAGCGCTCGGGGGTAGGTCGCGGATGCCTGCTCGATCTCGCCGCCGATCGTCGAGGCGTTGTCCCACCCGCTGTAGTTCCAGATGCTCTGGGACACACCGATGCCGAGGGCTCCGAGGAACGAGGTGCCCGCAGCGCGGAACGGCGTCCCGGGGAAAGGCGTGGCCGGTTGCCCGATCCAGCGCACCAGCGCCGCGACGGCGAGCATCGCGAAGGGCGCCAGCACCGCCACCACGAACCACCCCGATGCCGTGCCGACCACCCGCGTGCCCCACAGGTTCAGCCAGGTGGCTCCCCAGATCAGCGCCACGCACAGCAACCAGGTCTCGAGCCGGCTCAGCCCCGGCGCGAAGTAGTGCGCGTATTGCATCAACAGCACCGGGTAGATCGCCATGTCGAGCAGGGAGTAGGTCCAGGAGAGCCAGCCGTTCCAGAAGCCCCAGAACCGGCCGAAGGCCCGTTTCACCCACTGGTAATAACCGCCCTCGGCGGGGAGCATCGACGCCAGCTCGCCGATCAAGAGCGTCTCGGGTACGCTGTAGAGCAGCGGTGTGGCGACGAGCAGCAGGATCGCGAGCCCGGGGCCGACCGATCCCACCAGCCCTTCCAGCCCGAACGGCCCGCCCGAAACGGTGAAGAACATCACCGCCACGAGCGGCCCCAGGCGGAGCGCCGCCGGGCGGCGAGCGCTCACGAGTGCGTGTGGTGGGACCCGTCGCCCCAAATCATTTTCGAATCGTCGCTCTCGAATGCCATCACGTGGACCATCCATCCGAAGATGCGGGGTAGAAACCGCCCCCCGACTGCCGCGCATGCCTCCGCCGTCGCGATCGGCGATTTCGGGCCGAACACGGGCTTCCCGCCGCGCGTTTCGCGCCACCGCTCCTTCTGGCTCAACGGGGGCAGACACCAGTTCACATGCTCGTGCCACCGCGCCACGGAGAGTGGAATGCGCCGATCGAGCTCGTCGAGCGAGGTGCGTGCCGGAGCGGTGTACATCGCGCCCACGAGCACGAACCCGCCGTCGGCTCCCTGCCGATACAACAACGAGGTCGGCTTGGTGGGATCGAAGCGGAACACCTCGGCCAGCGCCCACCGCCGTTTGGTAAAGTGGTAGGTCGACTGCTTCACGCCCGGGAGAAACTGTCGGAAGCCATCCGCCTCCGCGACCCGGACGTCGCGGTAACGATCGAGGGCCCGGCGCATCTGGCGGACCAATTCGGCGGCCCGAGTAGCGTCTGCGGCGCTTGGGGGGCGGAGCGGTGTGAGCGTCATGTGCGGGTCCGTCGCCATGACCTCGCTCATCGCCTCGTGGGCTGCCTCGTGGGCCCGCGCGTCGGTCGAGTCCATGGCGCCCATGTCCATCGCGGCTTGCGGTGGCTGCTGCGCGCGGCATGCCCCGGCCCAGAGCATGAGGAACCCGAGCGTCGTGATGGCTGCAGCCGTTCGCATGGCTGCTAATTTACGGTCGTCATGTTCGACGTCGCTATCGTCGGCGCTGGGCCCGCCGGCACGACCGCGGCCCTGCGCCTCGCGCGTCACGGCCTGAAGGTCGCGCTGGTAGAGAAGGAGACGCTCCCGCGTTACAAGACGTGCGGCGGCGCCGTCGTGGCGCGCGGGCTGCCGCTCCTTCCGCCCGAGATCCAGACGGTGTTCGAGCGCCGCTGCGCACGCGCCGAGCTGCACTTACTCGATGCCGATCTGCATTACTCCGCGACGCGCGACTCCCCCCTCATGGCGATGACCATGCGCGACCGCTTGGACCACGTCCTCGCCGCGACCGCGGTCGCCGCCGGCGCGGAGCTGCGGGCGCCGTGCCGCGTCACTGACGTGCGTCCCGAGAAGCATCACGTGCGGCTCGACTGCGAGGCGGGTTCGGTCCGGGCGGCCCTCGTGATCGCGGCGGATGGCGCCACCGGAACGGTCGCCCGACTCGCGGGGTGGCGCGACGGGCGGCACCTGATCCCAGCGCTCGAGTACGAGGTGCACGTCGACGACCTCACACTGGAACACTTCTCGGACCCCCGTTTCGACGTGGGGACGGTTCCTTCGGGCTACGCCTGGGTGTTCCCGAAAGCAGGGCATCTCTCAGTGGGCGTTCTCACCACGCACCGCGGCTCGGTTAACCTGCCCCGCCATCTCGAGGAGTACCTGCGCGTGATCGGGCTCGCGCCGCGGTTGGTGGAGCGTCACGGCTTCGTGATTCCCGTCCGGCCACGCGCTGAGCCACTTGCTCGGGGGCGCGTCCTTCTGGTGGGAGATGCGGCGGGGCTCGCGGATCCGGTGACGGCCGAGGGCATCAGCCTCGCGGCGCGCACCGGCGGGCTCGCAGCGGACGCGATTATCGCTGGCGGGCTCGACCCCGCCCGGATCCGCGCCGCCTATCACGCCGCGCTGCGCCCGCTTCATACCGAGCTGCGCCTCGCCCGTGTCTTCGCCCGCCTGCTGTACGATTACCCCCGCGCGCGCACCTGGCTGTTTCGCCGAGTCGGTCAGCGACTGGTGGAGGCCATGACCGACGTGTTCCTGGGTGCGCGCACGTATCGCCGGTCGCTGGCGGGCCTCGCGCCCGCCTTGGCGCTGCCCTCCAGCACCCGCTCGTAGACCGCCAGCTCCTGCCGCGCGATCCTCGGCCAGGAGAAGCGGGCCGCCTTGCGGAGCCCGGCTCGTCCCATCGCCGCCCGGCGCGCCGGATCGTCGAGCAGCGCGAGCGTCGTCTCCGACCACACCGCCGGGTCGTCCTTCGGAATCATCACCGCCTCACCGCCGCCCGCGATCACCGCGCGGAAGCCCAGGTTGTCGGAGACGATCATCGGCGTGCCGCAGGCCATCGCCTCGAGCAGCGTGACACCGAATGACGCGATCGTGGTCGGGCAGAGATACAGATCCGCCGCGCCGTAGTACGCGGGGCGGTCGGTGAACACCTGACCGCTGAATCGGACACTCGTCCCCAATTCGCGCGCGCGCCGTTCGTAGTACCGGCGCCACGGCCCGTCCCCCGCCACGGTGAGGACCGCTTTGGGGTAGCGCGCCAGGATGCGGGGCATCGCGTCCAGCAACGTGCCCAGCCCGTTGCGAGGCTCGATGCGTCCGAGAAACAGGAGGCGAGGCTCGTCGGAGACCGCGGCGCGTGGCTCCCGGCTAGGGCGGAAGAAGTCGGTGTCGACGCCGTTCGGAATGATCTCCCAATCGGCGCGAAAGTAGCGGGAGTTCGCATCCACGACGGGCTGGCTCACCGCGAGCGTCGCCGCGTGGCGGTCGAGGATCTTCTGGAGCGGCCGCCGAAACACCCGACAGCCGAGGGAGCGCGCGAACCACGAATGGAACGTCGCGATCACCGGGATGCCGGCGCGCCATGCGGCGGCCGGTGCCGCGAGCCCGAGCGTGGGGGCGAGCCCGCCATGCACGTGCACGAGGTCGCAGCGCTCCGCCCGGAACAGCTCCGCCAGCCGACGCCGCAGCCGCCACCCGGTGGTCACACGCGACACGCCGCCGTTCGCGTAGATCACCCGGCTCCTGCCCACCCGGCGCACGAAATCGGCGTCCCGGTAGGAGCCCATTTGCGAGGTGACGACGATGGCGGTGTGTCCCCAGCGGTTGAGCAACACTGCCAGGTTGTGCACATGCTCGGGGACACCCCCGAGCTGTGGGTAGTAATCCTCAGCGACCAGGGCAATGCGCATCGGACACCTGTGTAAGGATTGGCAGAACGGAGCCTGTCACTGTGACCCCCGGGGACGAACGGCGGTCACGCTCGCCTTGAGCCGGCCGAGCGCGGCGAGCACCACGTCCGGCCGCTCCTCTTGCATGAAATGCCCAACGCCGGGAATTGAATCGAGCGCGAACCGCGGCAGGGCGCGTCCCAACAGCGCGACTTCCTTCGCGCTCACGTCGCCGTCGTGGCGCGTCGCCCCCACGAGCAGCCGCACCGGGCAACCGACCTCGGCAAGATGGGGGGCGAGTTTGATGGGCTCACGGGCATCGGCCATGGCGAGGTACGCCTTGAGCGTGGCGTCCAGATTGCGCGCCGCACCCGCGGTATAGCCCGCGACCACGCTGTCCGTGACCCAGCTCGAGTCTCCCGAGGAGTCCATCAGCAGACTCTTGATTTTGCGCCTGATCAGCTTGATCCCTCCGAACAGCTTGATCCACGGCGCAAATCGCAGCGCTCGCTTGAACGCCGGCGTGATCGCCTGCTCGGTCGGTCCCCCCTCGATCGAGACCAGACCCCGCACCAGGCCCGGTCTCCGGTAGGCGAGCCGAAACACCTCCGAGCCGCCGATCGAGTGCGCGATCAGCCAGGCGCTCGCCACGTGCAGCGAGTCCAGCACCGCGGCGATCCGGTCGGCCTGGGCGGTGAGGGAGTAGTTTGCCTTCTGGGGACGGGCGGAGGAGCCGATGCCGAGCGGCTCGATCACGATCGCCCGGTAGCCCGAGGCGGCGAGCAGCGGCATCACCTTGCGAAAACCGTACGCCGACCCGAACAGCCCGGGAATGAGGACGACAGGTTCTCCCTTACCGCGGCCCACCGTCTCGACGTATAGCGACTCGGCCGGCGCGACGACCACTTTGAACGCTTGGGTAGCTGGGGCGCTGTCGGCAACCAGCAGCGCGGCGACGAACCACACGATCAAGTCTCCCGAGGATAAACAGCCGACACCGCACGCGAACGCCTGTAGACCCGAGTGTCGGCCCTCAGGTCACGCTCCCACACCAGCGTTGGAAACTTAGCCAGCGTTACCAGCGAGGACATTGTGAAGACGCGCCTCGGCGGGTGTCGTCGAGGCGCGTCAGGCTGGCATGGTTAGAAGTAGAACACTCCTCGGTGCTTCTTGGTCGGCGTGTTCACGTCGTCACCGCCCACGACCAACACGTGAAACGCGCCGTTCGCGTCCAGATAACCCACGGCGGCGTGGTTGAAGAGGTTGCCACCGCCCGCGGACGAGATCGTGTTGGCACCGGTGGCGCCGTTGAACGCGCCCGTGCTGCCATCGGTATTCAGGGCGGCGTACGATTCCTCGGTGGAGCCCGTGGTCGCTCCGGTGTACAAGCCGGCCGTGACCAAGACGTTCCCCACCGCCGTCACGGTCGTGTGCTTGTTGACCACCTTCTTGAGCTTGTTCGTGTTCGTCGTCCAGCCGCCCGCCGTCAGATTCCCCGTGTGCACATCGATGGCGGCGTACACGACATCGCTGATCGCGCCCGTCTTCAATGTCGCGTCGTTCGGGCTACGGTTCCCGAGTCTCCGCCCAGGGCGTAGAGGAAGGTGCCGTTGATCCCGAACCCGAAGTAACTCCGAGCGAAGGGCAATGAGGTGGGCAGTGTTTGTCACGGGCCGAGGGTGCCGTCCGAGTTGATGGCAGAGCGATACACTGCGGCCACCGGGGCGTTGCCGCTCCCCGAGCCGCCGACTACGTACACGTTGCCGTTGAAGATCACCGCGCCCGCGGAATGGATCGGGGCGGGCAGAGCGGTCGTCGTGGTCCAGCCGGTCACAGCGCCCGTGGCGCCGAGCGTCCCACGGTACACCGTCGCGACCGGGTTGCCGCCCGCCGTGCTGTCGCCACCGATGATGTAAAGGTAGGAGGCGCCCGTCACCGGGGAGTCTTCGGGGGTCGCCACCACGGAGGCGGCGAACGCGACGTTCGCGGGCAGGACGGTGGTTTTGGTCCACGCGCCGAGGGCGCCGGTAGTAGAGACGGTGGCATAGAGCACACTGTCGCGCGGCGCGTTGGTGCTGTCCGCGCCGCCGGTGGCGTACACGACGCTCGTGGGAGCTGCGCCGGCGAGCGTCGCGGCCGCCACCGCGTGCCCGGAGAGACCCACTGGGAGAGACCTCGTGGCAACCCAGCTCACGGTGGAGGGGCTGAACTGCACTTTCGCCACCACCGTGAACACCACCGGCGTACGGGAAAACCGCTAAGATTTCACTAAGGCATGCTTGCGGGGCACCGCTGCGTCGACATATCCCTGTAGAAAACATGAACGGGACACCCGCGGACACTGCAGCGCTGATGGCGGGGGTACGGGCGCGCGCGCTGCTCGTGATCGAAGACGACG
>DATEGE010000174.1:0-5827 GCA_035280265.1 Gemmatimonadales bacterium
CCCGCCCCGCCCCCGCCGCCTTCTCCACGCTCAGGACGGGTGCTTCTTCTTCGTGGGATCTTCGAGCAGGCGCTGGACGAACTGCAGCTCCTCGCGCATGCCGGCGAGCGAGCGGTTCAGGTCCTCGAGATCGCTTTCCAAGCTCTCGACACGGCGCTCGAGCTGGCGGATGCCCGGGCTCATGGCGTCCCCTTCTCCCTGCCCTTCCAGTCGCCGCGCAACGGAGCGCCCTAGGGGAGAGTCGAGCAGGATGGCCGTGATGGGAATCATCAGGGCCACGAGCAGCACGACGACGAGGATCCACATGAGAAGGAGTTTACGAGGCGCCTGCCCACCGCGCCACCTGTTGTTCGAGACCTTCGAGCAGCGGGGGCCCGTAGCGGATCAGGAACGATGCAACCGTGAGCACCCGCTCTTGCGGCTGCTCGGCGGGATACACCGCGGCGCGAACGCGAGCGATCTGACGCACCAACGTCTCGCCTTCGAGCCGCTTCAGACTCGCGATCAGCTTCTTCTCGATCGTGTGCGCGCCCGTCAGCGCGGCGTTGCGCGCCGACTCCACCGTCCGCTCGAGCGTCGGATCGATTCGCACGGCCGCCCCGAGCAGGTCGCCGTAGTGCCGCTCGAGACTGCGGCGTAGGGCGGCGAGTGTCTCCACCGCCTCCGCAGGCAGCTCCTGCCGGACGAGCCGGGCCTCGAGCTCGCCCGGCTTGCCGTCGAACGCCGCGAGATCGAGCCCATGGCGCTCCATCAGCTTGTCGACGCGTGATTCGACGAGCACGCCGGACCAGCGCGGCACGGGCATCTGGCGCGTGACGCTCAGCGCGGCGTATAGCGGCTCCGCAGCCGAGAGGTACTTGAGCTCCGCCGGACCCGCGACGTACGCCACGGTGGGAAGCAGCGCCGCTTCGACCGCCGGCCGCAGCAGGACGTTGGGCGATAACCGCTCCGGCTCGGTGGCCGCCACGCGCTCGAGCTCGGCGCGCGTGAAACGCTCGCCGCTGCGCCGGGTCACGAAGTCGCGCCCCTCTCGCCGCAGCCGATCGCGCCCCTGGCCTGCTTCGACGAGCACCGGCAGATGGCCGTCCGGCAGCACGACGTCCAGCGCTTGCAGCGTCCAGGGCGCGGCGGCGCGTTTGGCCCCACGATCGTACACCCGGAGGACCGCCAGTCCCCTGGACCCGAGCAGGGCGCCGAGCGCCGCCGCGAACGCGTCGGCGAGCGTGGCCTCAGGCCGATACGCCCCCTCCAGCCACCCGAGCACGCCGCCCTTGAACTCTGTATCTGGTGTGCCATCGCGCAGCCGCGCCAGCGCCGCGACGATCTCCGGGCCGCACGGCTCGCGCGCGAGCGGGATGAGCGGGGCATCGGGGGCGCGCTCCCGCAGCACGATGCGCGCGAGATCCCCGTTCGAGTCGAGGAACGACGTGTGGTTCGCTTCGGCAAAGTCGTGGTCGTCTCCAGCCACCCAGAACACGGGGATGACCGGCAGCCGCCGCTCGCGCTCCAGTCGGCGCGCCAGCGCGATCGCGCTCAGGGCCTTGTAGATCGTGTAGAGGGGGCCGGTGAACAGCCCCGGCTGCTGGCCCGTGGTGACCGCGAGCACCTCACCCGCCGCCAGCCGATCGCGCGCGGGCCCCGGCAGGACGGCGGCGACCACCTCGGGCGCCACGCGCCGCGGGGCGAGGCCGGGCGGTGGCGGCATCAGCGGTGCAATCGGCGTGGCCACGACTCGCGGGATCACTCGTTGTCCGTTTCTCGGAACACGTCCGCTTGGAACACGAACACCTCGGTTCCGGGTTCCTGCCACGCCGTCGGTGGGAGTCTCGCTTTCCGACATGCGGCCGCGAGGAACGCCTCAGGCTCCCAATCATACTCGGTCGCCACCTGAGGAAGCAGCAGCCCGATGTGTCGCTCGCGCTGCACGATCAGTCCGTCCCGCCCGATAACGATAGCGGACGGATCGACCGGCGCCGGGAGCGGTGCTGGCGTGGACAGCACGGAGATCTCGACGACGAGGAACGGCAGCTCGTCCGGCTCGACCGGGGCGAAGCGCGGATCGTCGCGAGCCGCCGCGACGGCCATCTCCTGCACCACGGCTCCGAGTGGCCGATCGTCCGGAATGTGACCGATGCAGCCGCGGAGCGCGCCGCGCTCGGTCAACGTCACGAACGCCCCCCGTTTCACCGTGGCACCGGGCACCATCGGTACCAGCGGCAGCGGGCGCGCCGCGAGCTGCGCCTCCAACGTCGCCCGGGCCAGCGCGAGCAGCGCTGCCCGATCGCGCCCCGTCAGCTCAAGACCCGCGATGGTACGGCTCCCCCCGACGGATCGTATACGCGCGATACAGCTGCTCGTACACGAGCAGCCGCGCCACTTCGTGGGGAAACGTGAGTCGGGACAAGCTCCACGCGCGCTCCGCCCGGCGGAGCACGGCCTGTGGCACGCCGTCGGCGCCCCCGATCGCGAACGCCACGTCGCGCCCATCCATTTCCCAGCGCGCGGTCCAGTCCGCCAGCTGCCCCGAGCTCCATTGCTCGCCTCGCTCCGACAGCACGACGAGGCGCGAGCCCTCGGGGACCGCCTCGAGGATGCGCGCCTCGTCTTTCGTCTCCCGCTCCTCGACCTTGGTGTATCGCTTCAGCCGCTCGAGGTACTCGTCACACGCCGCGCGCAGCGCCGCGTCCCGGACGCGGCCCACCGCGACGACCCGATAGCGCATCAGGCATACATCCCACGCAGCCGGTGCATCGCTGCCACGCGGTCCACGGCGAGCATGTAGCAGGCGATGCGCGTGCTCACCTTGTGCTTCTCGACCAGCGCCATCACCTCGTGGAACGACCGCGTCATGATCGACTCCAGTCGCCGGTTGACCGTTTCCTCGTCCCAGAAATAGCCCCCCCGGTCCTGCACCCATTCGAAATAGCTCACGGTGACCCCACCCGCGTTCGCCAGGATGTCGGGGATCACGAAGACGCCCTTCTTCTCGAGGATCTCGTCCGCAGCGGCCGTGGTCGGCCCGTTCGCGCCCTCGCAGATGATCTTCGCCTTGATGTGCGGCGCGTTCTTGCGGGTGATGACGTTCTCAGTGGCGGCGGGCACGAGGACGTCGCAGTCGACGGTGAGCAGCTGCTCTTTGCCGATCGACTCCGCCCTGGGGTAGCCGGCGAGCTGACGGTGCTCTCTCGCCCACGCGATCAAGTCCGCCACATCCAGTCCTTTGGCGTTGAACAGCGCTCCCGACTTGTCCGACACCGCCACCAGCACGGCGCCCTCCTTGGCCATCAGGTCCGCCGCGATCGAGCCCACGTTGCCGAAGCCCTGGACAGCCACCCGCGCGCCTCGAATGCTCATCCCCTGCTTGGCGAGCGCGTCCCGCGTTACGATCATGCACCCCCGCCCCGTTGCCTCGCGCCGCCCGAGCGAGCCCCCCATCTCCACCGGCTTGCCGGTCACCACCGCCGTCACCGTGTGGCGGTGGTGCATGGAGTAGGTGTCCATGATCCAGGCCATCACGCGCTCGTTGGTATTCACATCCGGCGCCGGCACATCCGAATCCGGGCCGAGTGTTTCGATGATGCTCGCGGTGTAGCGGCGCGTGACGCGTTCCAGCTCGCCCACCGACATCGCGGCGGGATCGCACACCACGCCGCCTTTCGAGCCGCCGAACGGGATGTTCACCAGCGCGCACTTCCACGTCATCCAGGCGGCGAGCGCCTTCACCTCCTCCAGCGTCACGTTCAGATCGAAGCGGATCCCCCCCTTGGCCGGCCCGCGCGAGGTGTTGTACAGCACGCGGTAGCCGGTGTACACCTCCACCACGCCCGAGTCGCGCAACACCGGTACGGACACGATGATCTGCTTCTCGGGGTTGCGCAGCACCTTGTACAGGCCAGGATCGAGATTCAGCAGCTGCGCCGCGTGGTCGAACCGCTCCATCATCGCTTCGAACGGATTCTCTTCGGCCAGGAACGTGTCTTTATCGGGACGGATTCCGTGAGGGGCTTGCGGCTGAATCGCGGGTTCGCTCATGGCGCTCGTGTCGGATCGGGTGTCAGGGACCCGCGGGCCGCGGGCCGCGTAAGCGCGTCATTCAGGGCCTGCTCCAGCGCCCGGCCGTTGCGCTCCCAGCGCACGGCGAGCACCGCGACGAGCGGCTCGGGGACGTCCCCCGGCCAGCGACCGGGGCCGCGGAGCTTCACCGCATCCTTTTCAGTGACTACAACATTATCGCCCCGCGCCGCGACCCGCGCGAGGCGCGTCACGTCGGCCGGGGTGAAGCGGTGATGATCTTGATACGCCACGAGTTGCACGTCGGCTCCGAAGGCGCGCAGCTGCGCCGCGAAGCTCTCCGGATCGGCGATCCCCGCCGCTGCGACCACCCGGCGCCCGGTGAGCGCGGCCCAATCTCGTCGCGTCCCGGATTGCATCCCCTCGAGCCGATCGAGCGCAAGGCACGCGACGCAAACCGGGACAGCCGGTCTCGTATGCCCCAAGGCGCCGGCCAGCGCCTCTGCCTGCTCCGCCGAGGCTCGCTTCCTGGTGACCACGATCAGGTTCGCTCGGTCGAGCGCGTTCCAACGCTCGCGCCACGGCCCCGCCGGGAGCGGCCAGGGCGATCCGGTCACGCTCTCGGCGCTGATCACCACGATGTTCAAGTCCGGGGCCACCGCGAGCAGCTGGTAGGCGTCGTCCAACACCAGCACCTGAGCTCCCTGCGCGCGAGCCATAGCCGCGCCCGCCACGCGGTCGGGGTCGGCTACGACGACCGCCTGAGGCACGAGCCGTCGGTGCACCAGCGTCTCGTCTCCTCCGTATCCACGGAGCAGGATGCCGGGCACGTGGCCACGCGCCGCGCAGTAGGCTGCGATCCATCCGGCCAGCGGAGTCTTGCCGGTGCCGCCCACGGAAAGGTTGCCGATCGCGATCGTCGGGAGTGGGAGCCGCACGCCGGCAGGGCGGGTCGCCGCCCGCAGTCTCATGAGCGCCCAATAGATGCCCGACAGGGGGATGAGCGGCGCGCGCGCCACCCGCGCCAAGCCGGCGCCACCCCAAAGCCACCGCACCACGTGGCTAGGCGTCAGCTCTCCTCCCCTTCGCCGTAGGTCACGCGGCGCAGCGCGCCCTCCGCCATGCTCATCCCCTCTCGTAACGCCTGCTTGCCATCGGCCACGGCAAACGCCGAGCTGTAGACGATGTCGACCTGCGCGAACGGCTGAGGGACACAGAATCGATCCCACGATTGGATCCACCACGCGGAGGACGCCCGCGCTCCCGCCGCGATCACGAGCGCGTCAGCGTGCTGAGCGGCGGCGAGCGCTCCGGGCTTCATGCGTTCAGCCGGTCCCTGTGGGCCGTCGGGCGTGAGGGCGACCTCCGCCCCGCCCCGCAGGTAGCGCACCAGCCCCAGCAGGCCGACGTCGCCCCCCCGGCGCGACGACCCGCGCACCACGCGGTAGCCCCAGCGTCCCGACAGGTCCGCGAGATAGCCGCCGTCGCGGTGGCGGCTGATGAGGAGTGCCATTCCCTCGTCGCGGCGATGGTACAGCAGCGGCAGGATCCGGCTGTGCCACAATATGTAAATCACCGGCCGGCCGGTCGCGCGCGCCGCCGCGACGTGCTCCCACCCCCGGACCCGGAAGCGCCACGTGGCGGCCAGGAGACGTACCGCGCCGGCCGCCAGCCACGTCGCCAACGGCCCGGCGCGGCCGAGTCTCACCCCGCGAGCTCCAGGGCGAGGGCGGCGACACGATCAGCCGCGCCTGGCGGCCCCAACCGGCCACGCACCAGCGCCAGCCCCTCCCGCTGGTGCCGGGCGGCCTCAGTG
>DATEGE010000175.1:0-26450 GCA_035280265.1 Gemmatimonadales bacterium
AATCGCCCCGTCCATCTGCGCCGCCCCCGTGATCATGTTCTTCACGTAGTCGGCGTGCCCCGGACAGTCCACGTGCGCGTAGTGCCGGTTCGCCGTGGCGTACTCCACGTGCGACGTCGCGATCGTCAGGATCTTCGTCGCATCCCGCCGCCCCTGGCTCTCCGACGCCTTCGCCACCTGGTCGTACGTCACGTACGTCGCCAGCCCCTTGTCCGCCGCCACCTTCGTCAGCGCCGCCGTCAACGTCGTCTTCCCGTGGTCCACATGCCCTATCGTCCCCACGTTCACGTGCGGCTTCGTCCGCTCAAATTTCGCCTTGGCCATAGCTCCTCAACAAAAAAAATGTTACACAAAACCGTATCACAACGTCGTTGCACAAAACCGTTGCACCACACCGTCACGCGAAACTGTTCCGAACACGTTTCTGCGTGACGTCTCTGCGTGACGTCTTCGTGCTACGCCTTTTCTCGACGCCTCTTTTCTTTTAAGCTCGCGACCGGGATTGAACCGGTGACCTCGTCCTTACCAAGGACGCGCTCTACCGACTGAGCTACGCGAGCGCAAAAGCGGGCGACGGGGCTCGAACCCGTGACCCTCAGCTTGGAAGGCTGATGCTCTACCAACTGAGCTACGCCCGCGCGCCCCGCGCGCCGAGTGGTGGGGGAAGGATTCGAACCTTCGTAGGCTGACGCCGGCAGATTTACAGTCTGCTCCCTTTGGCCACTCGGGCACCCCACCGCACCACCAGCGCTCGCGTCGCCCATCCCCTCGCCGTTCGGCCCCAGTGACAACGCACCCCGCGTTCCCAAGGCGCGGGGTGTGCGTCTCCCTCCAAACTCGCGAAAGGGTCGGGGCAGTGTGGTTCCTCTTCGGCAACGTGAGCTGACGAAGGGACTCGAACCCTTAACCTGCTGATTACAAATCAGCTGCTCTACCAGTTGAGCTACGTCAGCTGGTCGACGCCTAAAGTTTTCAGTCTTGAAGAATAAAGGGGGAATGCCGGCAGTGCAAGGCCCGTGCCGCGAAGAACTTAGGTCGATCGCCACTTCGTCCCGGAGGGTGTGTCTTCGATCTCGACCCCGCGCCCGAGTAGTTCGGCGCGGATCCGGTCGGCTTCCTTGAAGTCCTTGGCCTTGCGGGCTTTGTCTCGCGCCGCAATGCGGTCCTCCACCCAGCGCACCACTGCCGGGTCCACGGCCCGCACGGTCGGAAGCACGTCGAGGACGCTCATCGCTCGGTCCAGCGCGGCGCGCGCCGGCCCCGGTGACTCCGCCCTTCCGGCATCCAGCGCTGTGTTTCCCTGGTGCACGAACTCGAATAACGCCGCGCACGCGCGCGGTGCATTCAGATCGTCGTCGAGCGCGGCCCGGAAGTCGGCTTCAAACGTGATGGCGAGCGCGGCGAGGCTGCCGTCCCCCCGCTCTGGTCCTCCGCCAATCAGGCGTCCGTAGAACTCGCCCAGCCGCTTCACGCCCGCCGCGGCCGCGAGCAGCG
The DNA here is from genome assembly GCA_035280265.1 of Gemmatimonadales bacterium. Taxonomy (GTDB): domain Bacteria; phylum Gemmatimonadota; class Gemmatimonadetes; order Gemmatimonadales; family GWC2-71-9; genus AG41. The sequence continues at coordinate 1,495 of DATEGE010000175.1, forward strand.
CCACATCGGTGAAGTCCAAGGCCTTGCGGTAGTGCGTCTGCCAGAACAGCAACCGCACCGCCGCGGCATCGATGCCCTGCTCACGCAGATCGCGCGCGGTCAGAAAATTACCGAACCGCTTCGACATTTTCGTGCCGCGCACGTTCAGGAACTCCCCATGCAGCCAATGGCGCGCGAACGGCTGGCCCGTCGCCGCCTCGGATTGGGCGATTTCGTCTTCGTGATGCGGAAAGATCAAGTCTACGCCGCCCGCGTGAATGTCGAGCGTCGCCGTGTGGCAGCACTTCCCGATCTGCTCGAGCGACATCGCCGAGCATTCGAGGTGCCACCCCGGCCGTCCGCGGCCGAACGGCGCGTCCCACGCCGCGCCCACCTGCTCGTCGACCGGCTCCGTCTTCTTCCACAGCGCGAAGTCGCGCGGATCGTCCTTCGCGTACTCATCGCTCGCCACGCGCGCGCCCACCTTGAGCTCGCGCGCGTCGAGGTGCGACAGCCGTCCGTACGTCGGAAACTTGCCGATCGCGAAGTAAATCGAGCCGTCGTCGCCCTTGTAGGCGACCCCGCGCTCCAGCAGACGCTCGACCAACTGGATCATCGCCGGCACCGACTGTGTGGCGCGTGGGTAGACGTGTGCCGGCTTGATGCGCAGGTAGTCGCGGTCCTCGAAGAACGCCTCCACGAACGGCGCGGTGTGCTCCTCGAGACGCTTGCCCGCCGCCGCCGCCGCCTTGATCGTGCGATCGTCCACGTCGGTGAGGTTCATGATGTGGAAGACGTCGTATCCCGAGTACTCGAGGTAGCGGCGCAGCAAGTCCTCGAACAGGAACGTCCGGAAGTTGCCGATGTGCGCGTGATTCCACACCGTCGGGCCGCACGTATACATCGTGACCCGCGGCGGCGCGGACGGCACGAACGGCTCCACCTCTCGTGTGAGCGTGTTGTAGAGCGCGAGGGTCATCGGTGCGGCTGAAACGTAGGAGTGCCCCTGGCGGAACACCAGCACCTGCGTCCGGCGCCACCGCGCAGTCGCGGCCTCGGCGGGTGCGAGCAGCCCCCGGCGCACCAGGCGTGCCGCCACGTCGACCACGACGAGCAGGGGCGCAAGGGAGTCACTGGAACGGCGGGACGGGGGCGGCGGGCTCACCACGCCAGACTACACACGACGGCGCCGGGCCGTGCCATCCGATCACCGCGACGCCCATCGTTATTTCGCGGCGGCGCTCGCTCCCTGCACGATCGCGTCCACCAGCGGCGCCGCCCCGAACCGCACCGGATCGGCGGCGGGGAGCCCCGTGTCCGCGGCCGCTCGCTCGACGGCGGCGCGCGCAGCGCGCTCGCTCATGTCGAAGGTGTTGAGGCAGATCCCGATCACTTTCGTGGGCCGTACCGGGGCCGCCGCGCGCTCGTACATCTCCACCAACTCCGCGAGTGGAGGGATCTTCACCCAGGGCTCCCGGCCGTGGTAGTCGCCGATGTAGTCGCGGGTCGCCTGATGGCACAGGATCAGCGCGTCGGGACAGCAGCCGTGCAGCAAGCCGAGCGTGACCCCGGAGTAGCCGGGATGGATCAGGCTCCCCTGCCCCTCCACGAGGATGATGTCGGCATCCTTGGCCGCTTCGAGGACGAGCCATTCCGACGCGCCAGCGATGAAGTCGGCGACCACGGCGTCGACCGCGATCCCCCATCCTTCGATGAAGATTCCCGTCTGTCCGGTCGCCACGAACCGCGTGCGGTGGCCCGCCTTGATCAGCGCGTTCCGCAGCTCTACCTGGGCGGTCATCTTCCCGACGTTGCAATCGGAGCCCACGGTGTGCACCACGTACCCGTCCACCTCGGCGGCGCGACCGTCGGCCACCGGGAGATTCGGAGGGGGCTTGCGTGCGTCGAAAATGCGTACGCCGCGCTGCCGAGCGAGCGCGCCTAGCTCCGGGTCGTCCCCGATGAAGGTGTGCAGGCCGCTCCAGATCTCGAGCCCGCGCGAGATGGCCTCCTTCAGCCAGCCGCGCCACTCGGCTGGCAGGCGACCTCCCATCGGCGCGATGCCGATCAGCACGGCCGTCGCTCCCAGGCCGAGCGCCTGCTCGAAGTCACCCACCACGGGGAGTTTCCCGCCATACCCCAGCACGGCCTGCACCGTGCTGCCGGCGTGCGAGCGGTCGAACACCCCCACGATTTGCTCGGGCATGTAGCGGATGCAGCAGTTGGCCGTCTTCGACTCCATGGGCCCGAACTGCCCGTCGGCGATGATCAGAAACCGGTGCGCGTTCGGGGGTGGCATCAAGCGGGAACTTTCTCCCTCGGCGTGCGGAATTCCGCAGTCGTGCGAAGCACCGCAGGCTCGTAGCCTGCGACGTCGCCGTAGATCTCGCCCTGGAGCACGTGCCGGATCACGACCATTACGACCGCCAGCACGGGAACGGCCACCACGAGTCCTACGACGCCGAGCAACGTACCCATGATGAGCACGCTGGTAATGGTGAGCACCGGAGGCAGCGAGATCTGGCGCTCCATGATGCGCGGCACCACGACGTTGGCTTCGACGACGTGCACCGCGACGCCGAGCGCGATGACGGCGAGCACGCGTACCCAGTCACCTGTGCCCACGACGAACAACGCCGGCAATAACGTCGAGACGAGAGTTCCGAAGAACGGCACCACCGCGACGAGTCCGGTGAAGATCCCGAAGGCGAGCCAATAGGGAACGCCGAGCACCCACAACCCGATGGCGGTGAGGACGGCGAGGACCAGCATCGCGAGGATCTGCCCCACGACCCAGTTCCGCAGGGTCGCGCCGGTATCCTCGAGAATCCGGCCGGCGACGGGCCGGTGCTTGGGCGCAACCACTGAGAGAATGCCATCGCGATACAGCCGCGGCTGGCGCGCCAGGTACAGCGCCATCACCACCACACTGGCGCTCTCGATGAACAATTTGCCCCCGCCGGTGACGTAGCGCAGCAACGAGCCCCGCAAAAATGCGGTTGCATCGTTGATCAGGCCCGCGACCAGCCCGGATTGGGGATTGGCCAGCTCCGTGTTCCGCAGGAACGGATACTCGCGTGCCCACGTGGCGATGACGTTCTGAATGTTGGTCAGCGTCTGCGGCAGGCCGGAGATCAGCGCCTGGGTCTGGTCGACGACCGGGGAGAGAATGATCGCCCCGATGCCCGCGACACCCGCCAGCGTCGCGAGCACCGCCGCGGTGAGCCCCAGCGAGCGGGCCAGGTGGAACCGCCGCTCGAGCTGGTCGGTGACGGCCGAAAGGTAGACGGCGCACAGGACCGCGATGAAGACGAGGACCAAGACCTCGACCACGCGGATGACGAACCAGATGGTCAGGGCGGCAACGAAGAGCGCCACGAACGTGGCGCCCGACAACCGAGAGGGGGAAGGAGACGGCTCGGTGCTCAGCGGTGGTGCTCGGCCTCGTCGTCGTCGACCAGTTCGGCTTCGGCAGCGCCCTTTCCGAGCTGCTTCGACTCCCCGCCAGAACCGGCTCCGAGGAGTCCCAGCTTGCGCTTCAAGTCGAGCAGCTGCTGGTCGGCGTCGGCCTTCACTTCCAGACTTTGAAACTGCTTGACGAGGGTGTCGCCCGAGAGATCCTCGTTCACTTCGGCCGCGGCGATCAGCTTGCGCTCCTCGTGCTCGATCTGCTCGGTCATGCGCTCGAACGTCTCGAACACGCTTTTGTCGCCGATCGACGACATGGTTTCCTGAATGCGCTTGTGCGCCTCGGCCCGCTTCTGGCGAGCGATCAGGATGTTCTTCTTGCGCTTCGCCTCCTCGATCCGGTCGTTCAGCTGGCGCAGCGAGAGTTTGAGCTTCTCGGTCTCTTCGCGGTGCTTCACCCATGTTTCGTGCAGCTGCACGGCGCCCTGGGCGTGCTCGTTGTGCCGCAACAGGGCCTGCTTGGCGAGGTCGTCCCGCCCCTCCTGCACGGCCAGCACCGCCCGGCGCTCCCAGTCTTCGGCGCTCTTCTTTTCCGTGTCCACCTGCGCCGAGAGGCGCTTCTCGTCCGCGATGGCGGACGCCACCTGCTGTTTGGCCTTCGCCAGCTGACTGCGCATGTCCACGATCAGCTGGTTCAGCATCTTTTCCGGATTCTCGGCGCGGTTGATCAGGTCGTTGATGTTCGACCGGATCAACGTCGAGAGACGGTCAAAGATTCCCATGAACACCCTCGGTGTACTGGCGGGCCGTCATTGTCCCGCGCCCAACTTCCGCTCCCGCCGCTCGGCGAGCAGCCGCTCGGCGAAATCTACACGCTCCGCCAGCTCGGAGACCTGCGCCTGGAGCTGCGCCAGTTGCGCTTCCAGCGCGGCCACGCGCTGCGGATCTTCGGCCGTGCCTCCCCCGCGACGGGCCGTCCGCTGCCGGATGCGCTCGGCGAGCGCCTCGCCGACGGACGTCCGGAACAGCGCGCGCAGGGCCACCGTCACCGCCACGACCATCACCACCGTGGCGACGAACGGGACGACCTGACTGAAGACGTAGTTCGGGTCGAGCCCCGGGGGCGGCGGCGGGTACTGCGTCATGTACGCCGATCGCCCGGCGCCAGTTTCCCGGCTTCGTCCGGTCGCGCCTTGGCTAGCAATCGCTCCGTAAAATCTACTCGCTCAGCGAGTTCCGCCACCTCGCGACGCAGGTCCTCCAGCGCCGTGCGGAGCTCCTCCTGCTTCGGCTCGAGCCCCGCACTCGACCGCGCCTGCGCCTGCAGCCACGCTTTGCTGATGTTCGCCACGATCATCCAGGCGAAAAACCCGCCGATCGCGACGACGGGAATCAGGACGCCCAGCGTGGCGGGGTTCATCCGCTCTTCGGCTTGGCGAGCAGCCGCTCGGCGAAGTCCACCCGCTCCGCGAGCTCGCCGACCTCCTGCCGCACCTGGTGCACCTCCTCCAACAGCTCGGCCCGCAGCGCAGCCAGCTGGTCCGGGGGCGCCCCCCGCTTCGCGTCGCCCGAGATACGCCTGGCCACCGCGCTGGCGATCGGTCGCAGCACCCAGAACCCGCCCCCGAAAAAGACGAAGGCCGCCACCGCTTCGGGGCCGTTCATCAACCCGGGCCGATCCGCTGCCCCTCGCGGTTCTTCGCCAGGAGCCGCTCGGCGAAGTCCAGACGCTCGGCCAGCTCCGCCACGTCCTGCCGCACCGCCTCGAGCTCCTGGGTGAGCGCGTCGCGGTGCTCGGCGAGCTCGGCCCGGAGGTCGCCAGCGTCGACTGCCGCTTTCCCGCGAATCCGATCAGCCACCGCCCGGCCCACGGGAGAGAACGAGATCGCGATCAGCGCGCCGCCGCCGAAGATCAATAGGATCGCGAGAACGCCTTCGATGTCCATCGTCAGCGCGGGGGCGCCAGGCGATCAGCGCCCCGCTCTTTCGCGAGCAACCGCTCCGTGAAGTCGAGCCGCTCCTCAGCCTCCGCCAGACGGTGTTTCAGCTCGTCGATTTCCGCGAGCAACCGGTCCGACTCGCCTCCAACCACACCGCCCTGCTTGGCGGCCTTGATGGCCATCCATTGCATCCATTGCTCGTCGGTCTTCGACCACCCGCGGATCCACTCGGCGAGCGCTTTGCCCATCGGCCCGCGCAACACGATCGTGGCGCCGGTGCAGAGCACGATGGCGATGACCGCGACGGCTGGTGCCCACTCTTGCATGCGACTGTTCCCCCGTTGTGAACTTACCGACCTAGTCGCCCACCGCCAGCACCTTGCGCAGGAACCGACCCGTGAACGAGTCGTTTGCCCGCGCCACCTCTTCCGGCGGCCCCGCCGCGACCACGCTGCCGCCTGCCGCACCGCCTTCCGGACCGAGATCGATCACCCAGTCGGCCGTCTTCACCACGTCGAGGTTGTGCTCGATCACCACGACGGTGTTCCCCTTGTCCACCAGGCGATGCAGCACCTCGAGCAGTAGTCGCACGTCTTCGAAGTGCAGGCCGGTGGTCGGCTCGTCCAGGATGTAGAGGGTACGGCCCGTGTCGCGCTTGGCCAGCTCGGTGGAGAGCTTGACCCGCTGCGCCTCGCCGCCGGACAACGTCGTGGCCGACTGGCCGAGGTGGATGTAGCCCAGTCCTACGTCGTTCAAGAGCTCCAGTTTCGTGCGGATGCGCGGCTGGTTCTCGAAGAAATCCAGCGCCTCAGCCACCGACATCTCGAGCACGTCGGCGATCGACTTTCCTTTATAGCGTACCTCCAGGGTCTCGCGGTTATAGCGGCGCCCCTTGCAGACCTCGCACGGCACGTACACGTCGGGGAGGAAGTGCATCTCGACCTTGACGAGCCCATCGCCCTGGCACGCCTCACAACGCCCGCCCTTGACGTTGAACGAGAAGCGGCCCGGACCGTAGCCGCGGATCTTCGACTCGGGAAGGTAGGTGTAGAGCTCCCGGATGGGCGTGAACAAGCCGGTATACGTGGCCGGATTGGACCGCGGCGTGCGGCCGATCGGGCTCTGGTCGATATCGATCACCTTATCGATCTGGTCGAGGCCTGCGATGCGGTCGTGTGCCCCTGGCATCACCTTGGCGCGGTAGAAATGTCGGGCCAGGGCGCGGTACAGAATATCGGTCACCAGCGTGGACTTGCCGGATCCGGACACCCCGGTGACCGCGACGAACAAGCCCAACGGAAACTCCACAGTGAGGTCCTTGAGGTTGTGCTGCCTGGCTCCGATCACCGCCAACTTGCGCTCCGGGTCTGGAGGGCGGCGACCCGCCGGCAGCGGGATACGGAGCTCCCCGCGCAGGTAGCGTCCCGTGAGGGAATCGGGGTGGTCGAGCACCGCCTTGAGCGGTCCCGCCGCCACCACTTCACCGCCGTGTCGGCCGGCGCGTGGCCCCAGGTCCAGCACGTGATCCGCCGCCCGGATCGTTTCCTCGTCGTGCTCCACGACGAGGACCGTGTTGCCCAGATCGCGCAGCTCCTTCAGCGTGGCGAGCAGCCGGGCGTTGTCGCGCTGATGCAGGCCGATGGAAGGCTCGTCGAGGATGTACAGCACCCCCACCAGCCGGCTGCCGATCTGAGTCGCCAGACGAATGCGCTGAGCCTCGCCGCCCGAAAGCGAGTCGGCCGAGCGACCGAGCGTCAGGTATTCGAGACCGACGTTGCGGAGGAACCGGAGCCGGTCGTTGACCTCCTTGAGAATCGGCCGCGCGATCTCCGGGTCGAGACCCGGCCGGCCGTTGCCCCGCAACGGCAGGGTCTCGAAGAACGCCAGCGCGTCGGTGACCGGGAGGTCCACCACGTCGCCGAGGCTCTTGCCGTCCAGCAGCACCGACAGACTCTCCGGCTTGAGTCGCTTGCCACCGCAGGTGGGGCAGGGCTGCTCGATCATGTATTCCTCGAGCTGCTCTCGCACGCTGTCCGACGCAGTCTCGCGGTAGCGGCGCTCGACATGCTTCAGGACGCCGTCCCAGCCGGACTCGTATGCGCCGTGCCAGCGCTCACTATCGTACTGAAACGTGAGCTTCTTCCCGGGCGCGCCGTAAAGGATGACCTTCTTGACCGGGGGCGGCAGGTCCTGCCACGGGGTGTTCAGGTCGAACTTGAACGCCCGGGCCAAGCTCGGCAGCACCACTTTCCGTATGTAGCCGGCCGGCTCGCCCCACGGTAGGATCACTCCCTCGAGGATCGAGAGGCTGGCGTCGCCGAGCACCAGGTCGGCGCTCACCTCACGGCGCGTGCCCAAACCGGAGCAGTCGGGGCACGCGCCGAACGGCGAGTTGAACGAGAATTGGCGCGGCTCGAGCTCGGGTAGCGACAACCCGCACTTGGGGCATGCGTACCGCTCCGAGAAGAGCGTGGACTTCTCGCCGCGAACCACTTCCACGGTGCCGTCCGCGGCCTTGAGCGCCGTCTCGATCGAATCCGCGAGCCGGGCTCGATCGGCGCGACGCACCACCAACCGGTCCACCACGACCGCGATGTCGTGGTTCTGGCGGCGGTGGAGCTTGGGGGCCTGGGCGAGGTCGTAGGTCGCGCCGTCCACCCGCACCCGGACGAACCCCTGTTTGCGTGCCGCGTCGAATACGTCGCGGAACTCGCCCTTGCGGCCACGCACCAGCGGCGCCAGCACCTCGAGCTTCGTCCCTTCGGGCCAGGCGAGCACCAGGTCGGTGATCTGCGACGCGCTCTGCCGCTCGATCGGCGACCCGTCATTGGGGCAATGCGGCACACCGAGCCGGGCCCACAACAGGCGGAGGTAGTCGTAGACCTCGGTGATGGTGCCGACCGTGGAGCGCGGGTTGTGTCCCGCCGCCTTTTGCTCGATCGAGATGGCCGGGGACAGCCCTTCGATGGCGTCGACGTCGGGCTTTTCCATCAACCCCAGGAACTGCCGGGCGTACGCGGACAGCGACTCCACGTAGCGACGCTGTCCCTCGGCGTAAATCGTGTCGAACGCGAGGGACGATTTCCCGGACCCCGACAGCCCCGTGATGACGGTGAGGCTGTCGCGCGGGATTTCGACGGTGATGTCTTTGAGGTTGTGCTCGCGGGCGCCGCGGACGATGAGCGAATCGCTGGACATAGAACCGGAGCCTAGCGGGCTCAGGGCTCATCGGTCAACTCTCCCGGGAGGACGGCACTGGTACAGTACCAGTGCCCGGAGGACGGTGGAGGTTTTGGAGGTTGGTGGAGGTGGGTGGAGGCAGGCACGTCTCCGGAATGACCTCCACCATCCTCCACCAACCTCCACCATCCTCCAGAACCTTGCTTAACCTCGCCTCTCTTCCTACGTTAGCCCTCCTCATGGCCGCGACCGCGCTGGTGGTGCTGACGACGCTCGCGACCGAGGCCGATGCGCGGGCCCTGGTCACGGCCCTGGTCGCGGCGCGGTTGATCGCGTGCGGCACGCTGCTCCCGGGCGCCCGCTCGATCTACCGGTGGCAAGGGAAGGTCACTGAGGAGGCCGAGGTGCTGGTGTTGCTCAAGACCGACGCGTCGAAATGGGAGGCGCTGAGCGCCGCGGTGCGGGAGCGCCACCCTTACGACGTGCCCGAACTGCTGGCGCTGCCGGTCGCGCGCGGCCTCGATTCGTACCTTTCGTGGCTCGCGAGCGAGGTGGCATGATTCGCAAGCGCGAACCGCGCTGGCAGTCGGCCGCCGAGCGGGCCCGGGTGGCGGCGGAGCTGATCGAGGAAGCGGAATCGCTGACCGAGACGAGCTCGATCGCATCGCCCGCGGAGGTCACCCGCGCCGGGTTGCCACCCCCCGTCACGGCGGAGCTGCCGGCACCGCCGCCGCCCGCCGTGGAACCGCTCTCGGCGCCCGAGTCGCCTCCGACACTCACGCTCGACGACGCGCTGGCGGCCGACCCGGACAACGTCGCGTTGCTGGTGCAGCGCGCCGCGGTGCTCGCGGCGGCCGCTCACCACTCCGCGGCGCAACGCGACTACGAGCACGCGCTGCGCGTCGCCCCGACGAACAGCGAGGCCCTCTCGGGGTTGGGGGTCGTCCTCTCGCGCAAGGGACTCTGGAACGAGGCAGTGCTGCGGCTCCGATCGGCATCGGAGATCGACCCAGGTCGGACCGCGGCCTGGTACTACCTGGGAGAGGCGTTGAACCGCCTGGACCATCTCACCGGTGCGCTCGCCGCCTACGAGCGCGCGGTGGAGCTCGAGCCTCGCAACGCCAAAGCGCTGTACGGCCTCGGGATTGTGCTCGACCGGCTCAATCGCCCGGATGAGGCTACGCAGATGTACCGTCGCTCGCGGGAGGCCGCCGGCAGGTGATTCGCGTGGTGGTGGACGACCTCGCGTTTCTGGCGGCGGAGGCGGTGGTGCGTCCCGCGACCACCCGACTCGATCCCACCACACCGGCCGTCCGGCGTCTGGAAGTGGTGGGCGGCTCGGAATTCGCGGGGCACCTGCGATTGCAGAAAGAGCTGCCGGTCGGCGCGGCGGTCGTGACGGCCGGCGGGGGCGACCTGTCGGCCGAATTCGTGATCCACGCCGTGATCCAAAGCGACACCGAGCCGGTGACGCGTGACGGCGTGGCCCGCGCGTGGCGCTCCGCGCTGCAGCAGGCGCGGGAGTGGGAGTTCACCAGGCTGACCGTGCCACCGATCGGGACGGGTGCGGGGAATCTCTCGATCGAGGACGCGGCGGACGTCATGATACCGATCCTCAGGCAACATCTCGGCAGCGAGACCTTCCCGGCGGATGTGGCGATCGTGGTGGAAAGCCCCGCGGATCGGGAAACGTTCGAGGCGGCGTTGCGCAGGAGCGGCGCCGCCGAGTCATGACGCGCCGTACGCTGGCGATCGCCGTCCTGGGGGTCTGGGCGTTGTCGCTGGGGTGGCTCGTCAAGCGTCTCGCGTTCCGTCCCGCCGGCGCCCGGCTCGCCGAGGCCGCGTTGAGCGTTCCGCCCGGCGCCGCGTACTACCGCCTCGTGCTGGGCGGTCAACAAGTCGGGTTCGCATCGTCCACCATCGACACCACGTTGACGGGCATCCGGGTCACCGATCTCCAGGTGCTGCGGTTCCCCGCCGGCGGCGCGCTGCAGCGCAGCGCGGTGCTGACGCGGGCGATGTTGACTCGCGCGCTGCGCCTCGAGAGCCTCGATGCGAAGTTCGCCGGCGACGTTGGCCGGTTCGCCGCCGCCGGCACGGTGAGCGGCGACACGCTGCTCACCCTCAGACTGGTTTCGGCCACTGGCTCCGAGTCGACGCGCGTTCGGGTCGCGCCGCCGGTGGTGCTGCCCGCCGTGCTCCCGTTGTACCTGGCATTCGGCGGCGAGTTGAAGCCCGGACGAACCTACGCGAGCGGCGTGTTCGACCCCGTGCGGCTCGCCGCGCGCCCGGTGCGCGTCGTGGTCGCGCGCGAGTCCACGTTCGTCGTGGCGGACAGCGCCGGCTACGACTCCACCGCCATGGCGTGGATCCCCGTGCATTTCGACACGGTGCGCGCGTTTCGCATCTCGCAGACGGAGGGCGGGGTAACGACGCACGCCTGGATCGACGGGCAGGGGCGCATCGTGCGCGCCGAAACGCCCGCCGGGTTCACGATGGAGCGCTCGGCGTTCGAGATCGCGTATGAGAACTTCCGTCATCGTGACACGACGAAGCTGGCACGCGCGAGCGCCGCGGGGGGAGGCCCCGGCAGCGTCGTGCCACTGACCCTCCTAGCGGCTCGGGCGGCGCTTCCACGCGACGCCCGCGCGCTGCTTCGCGTCCGCGTCTCGGGGGCGACGCTGGAGGGGTTCGAGCTTACGGGCGGGCGCCAGCGGCTCGCGGGAGACACGCTGGAGGTGCGACGGGAAACGGATGCCCAGCTCGGCGCGCACTACGTCCTACCCGCGCGGGATACGGCGCTCCGAGCCGCGCTGGCCGCCGAGCCGTTGATCCCGCGGGACGACCCGCGCGTGCAGGCTCAGGCCCGCCAGATCGTGGGCAGCGAGCGCGACCCCGCGCGGGCCGCCCGCCTGATCGGCAACTGGGTGTACCGCAACGTCGCCCGCCAGGCCGGCGGCGACATTCCCAGCGCCACCCAGGTGCTGGAACAGCGGCGTGGCGATTGCAATGAGCACACCGTGTTGTACATCGCGCTGGCGCGCGCGGTCGGGATCCCGACCCGCAGCGCGGCGGGGCTCGCCTACGTGGGTGGGCGTTTCTACTATCACGCCTGGCCCGAGGTCTACCTCGGCGACTGGGTCGCCGTGGACCCCACGTTCGGCCAATTCCCCGCGGACGCAGGTCACGTGCGCGTGGCCGTCGGCGGGCTGGCTCGACAGCTGGAGCTGCTCCGTCTGGTCGGGAGCCTCAGGCTCGAGGTGCTATGATCCGACTCGAGAATCTCACCAAGCATTACGGCGGCTTCGTGGCCGTGGACGACATCTCACTCGAGGTCCCTCGCGGCGTGTTGTACGGCTTCCTCGGCCCGAACGGCGCGGGGAAGACCACTACGCTGCGCATGATCGCCGGCATCCTGCGGCCCACCGACGGTCGGGTGTTGCTGGGCGGCGACGACGTTCAGCGCCAGCCGATCGCCGCGAAGATGCGCCTCGGCTTCATTCCCGATCGTCCCTTCGTGTACGACAAGCTGACGGGCGCCGAGTTCTTGCGCTTCGTGGCGGCCCTGTACGGCCAGGAGGGCGACGCAATCGACCGCCGGGTCGCGGAGCTGCTGGAGGTGTTCGAGCTCGCGAGCTGGAAGGACGAGCTGGTGGAAGCCTATAGCCATGGCATGCGCCAGAAGCTGATCATCTCGAGCGCCTTGATTCACCGGCCGCAGTACATCGTCGTGGACGAGCCGATGGTGGGGCTCGACCCCAAGGCGGCGCGGCTCTTGAAGGACATTTTCCGCCAGTTCGTCGAGCGCGGCGGGACGGTGCTCATGAGCACGCATACGCTGGAGGTGGCGGAAGCGATGTGTGACCGCGTCGCCATCATCCAGCACGGCAAGATCGTCGCGGAAGGGACGGTAGACGACCTGCGCCGCCAGCACCGCGCCGGCGACGCGAGCCTCGAGGAACTGTTCCTGAAGCTCACCGGCGGCGCCCATGTGCGTGAGCTGGTCGAAGTGCTCGGCGACGGCCAGCGCGACCAGCCGGGCGGAGGCGGCGGCTCGTGAAGCAACCCTCCCTGTGGCGCGTCCTCGAGCCCAAGTGGCGCACCGCCCTGCAGCGGATCCGGGAAGAGCGCTCGCACGGTGGGTCGGGCAAGCTGCTCACGCTCGTGCTCGTGGGATTGGCATTCTGGGTCGGCGTGTTCGGCGTGCTCTACCGAATTCTCAAATACATCCGCGGCGTGGAGGACGTGGGGCCGCTGCTCGCCGGCAAGATCCTGGGCGTCGTGCTGCTGGCGTTCGTGGGTATCCTCGTGCTCTCGAACGTGATCACCGCGCTGTCGAGCTTCTTCCTCGCGAAGGATCTCGACCTGCTGGTGTCTGCGCCGGTGGATTGGCTGCGCATCTATCTCGCCAAACTGGGCGAAACGCTGCTGCATTCCTCGTGGATGGTGGCGCTCATGGCGGTGCCGATCTTCACCGCCTACGGGGTCATCTACCGCGGCGGCGTGGCGTTCGCGCCGTTCGCCGTGCTCACGATGGTGCCGCTATTGACGCTGCCCGCGGTAGCGGGTACGGCACTTACGCTCACGCTCGTCAACATCTTCCCCGCGCGGCGCACGCGAGACCTGCTGTCGATCATCGCGCTCGCGGCGGCGGGCGGGCTGATCATGCTGTTCCGCCTCATCCGGCCCGAGCGGTTGGCGTCCCCCGAAGGCTTCCGCAACCTGCTCGACTTCATCGCGGTGCTGCGGACTCCCACGTCGCCGTTTCTGCCGAGCGAATGGGCGAGCCAGGCGGTGATGGGATTCCTGCAGGGCAAGATGGACCCGATGCCGCTCGTGCTGCTGTGGACCACGGCGGCAGCGTTCGTGACGCTGGGCGCGATGCTACATCGCCAGCTGTTCGCGCCGGGATTTACCAAGGCTCAAGAAGCCGCCGAGCGGTTCGTGCGCGGCGGCGTGTGGCGCGTGACGATCGGGACGCTGCTCGGCTTCCTCCCCGTGGGGAAGCGAGAATTCGTCATCAAGGACGTGAAGCTGTTCTTCCGCGACACCACGCAGTGGAGCCAGCTGATTCTCCTCGCGGTGCTGGTGCTGGTATACCTATTCAACATCAAGACGCTCCCGCTCCACCGCGGCGAGCCGGTCGGGTTCTTCTACGTCACCCTGGTGTCGTTCCTGAACCTGGGTTTGGCGGGGTTCGTGCTCGCCGCCATCGCCGCGCGCTTCATCTTCCCCGCGGTGTCGCTCGAAGGCCGCCATATGTGGCTGTTACGCTCCAGCCCGCTCGACCTGCGGGCGTTGCTGTGGTCGAAGTACTGGGTCGGGACGATCCCGCTGCTCGTGCTGGCGCTGATCCTGACTGGCATGACCAACGTCCTGCTCGAGGTGCGGCCGTTCATGATGGCGGTGGGTCTGGTGACGATCTGCGGGCTCACCTTCGCGATCGCAGCGATGGCGCTCGGGTTCGGCGCGTTGTACCCGCAATTCGAGACCGAAAACGCCGCTCAGATCCCCACGTCGTTCGGCGGGTTGGTGTACATGATGGCGACGATCGCGCTGCTCGCGGCGGTGATCGTCGTGCTGTGGCAAGCCGTGTATCAGTACGTTCGCTCCGTCTACCTCGGTCAGCCAGTGGTCGTGGACGCGGCGATGATCCTGTGGTTCGCCCTGGCGGGCACGCTATGCGCCGGGGCGACGGCCGCGGCGCTGTGGGTGGGACTGCGGCGGATGGAGCGGTTCGAGTTCTAGCTACAACGGAAAGTTCAGCCCCGCCAGCACGTTGAACGACGTGTTGTCGGCGAACACGAATTTCGCCTCGAGGAACGGCTTGAACGGGCGGGCGCGCCGGCCTTCCCAGCCCGCGAACAGGTTGGCGCCGGTGTCGCTCGCGCCGTTGGCGTGCAGGTAGGCGAAGCCCCCGCCCACGTAGAACAGGCCGTACACCGTCGGGGGATGGAACTTCAGATCCGCGTTGAGCCGGAACGGGGAGCCGGACAGCCCGGGGTAAAACTCCGCCGACGGGACCAGCGCCCAGCGACGCGCCACCGGAAAGGTGAACTGGCCGCCGAGGAACACGTGGTCGGGTTGGAAGTCGTACCCGAGGCGGAAGCCCACCGCGGGGCGCTCCACGAGCACGGCCCGGCCGCCACGGACGCGGCGCTGCGCCGCCGCGGGTGACGCCACCACGACCAGCCCGAGGGCCATGATCGCCATCCGGCCCGAGAGTCCGCTCACGCCCGCGCTCCGTTTGAAGGTCGCACACTGATACGGAAGCGCGTCGCCAAAATCAAGGGCTACTCGATCCGGTAGGGAATCCCCACCTCGTTAGTCCGATAGTTGTCGCCGGTACCGAGCAGGAGGGTCGCCGCGTCGAGCGCGTCCACCACGAACCGATCGATGCCAGTGCGGCGCGCGATCCAGCTGCGCTGATACGTACCGTCGCCGTTGTCGACCATAGGCACTCGCCGCCAGCTCGTGCCGAGCGGATCCGCGTGCCGCACGTGCAGGAAGACGAAGCTCGCGGGCGTGAAGCCCGACCCGGTCGTGTTCGTGACCGCTGCCACCACCTTCAATGTGTCGCCCACCCGGAACCGCGGGATGCGGTGGTCGACGTCGAACAGCGCCGCCGGGTCCGTGACGTCCACCAACAGGGTGTCGTTGCGATACACCTTCACATCCGTGACCACCACGGTCTGGCGGCCCGCGTCGACGAGCGTCCAGTTCTGGGGCGAGAGCTCGATCACCCGCCAGCCGTGCGCCCGGGAAGCGTCGCGTACCAGCACGGCGTGCTGCGTCATACGGTCGGCGAGGGGCTTGGACGTGGGATCGAATACGCCGTCGGCGCTCGTGTCCACCAGGAAGATTCCGTTGAACGTGGCGTCGTGCTCCACGCGGGCGGTGTCACCCTGAATCGTCACGTCGCGGTGGTAGATGGGCCGCGGTCCGCCTGGCACGACGCGCAGCCGGCCCCAAAACGTGGGTGCCGTGTCAGCGGCGGCGGAAACGGCCGCCGCGCTCGAGGCAGGCGGCGGTGCCGCGATCGTCGCCGCCGCCCCGGCCACGCCGAAATCGGAGTCGAGCATGGCGCCGAGCTGCTCCGTTTCGGCGGCGAGCACGCGTGCCTGCTCCGACGCCGGCGCGGTCCCCTCGGTGCACGCAGCCGCCACGAGCCCGGCGATGATCGCCAGGGCGACGGCCGGGCTGAACTGGACGGTCTTGGACATGGGGTGGGCTCTCCTCTCGAAGTCGGTCACGTCGGTTGAGACTCCGAGCCAGGAGACGCCACGGGGCGGGCGACGTTAAATTGTGTCGCCCGGGTGCTGCGACGACGCAGCACTCGGGGGCCGGCCGCGCGCTTCGCGGTCCCGTGGCTGCGGCGCGGGCGCAACAGTGGCGCCAGCCGTTTCAGCATCCGGGCTGTGCCCACGACTTGCGGCGCGCGGCAGGTTGCAACGCCACGACGGGCTGACCGCTGGACCCTCTCCCAAGGGAGCCGCTATGCGTCCTCTCGCGCTGTCCCTCGCTATCGCGTCCCTGGTTGGCCTCTGTCCGCCGACGCTCCAGGCACAGAGGGGCAAGGTTCCGAAACGACCCGACCTCGGGGCGGGAGCCGATACGAACTTCGCGCCCGACTACTACACGTACGGGGTCTCGAAGTTGGAGCGGGATCCGGAGCGAGCCGCGGCGGCCTTCTACTGGGCGGCGCGGATCGACCCCGCGTGGGCGCAGCCGCTGTACGCCCGCCGCGTGGCGCTCTTCCTCGCCGACCCGAGACTCCTGGTCGGGTACTTGAACGGCAATCGGCGCTACGTCGAGTCCAAAGAGGCGCGCAGTATCGACTCCCTCGAGCTGCGGGCGCTCACGCTCGATCCCTTCCTGACGCGCAACCTCGACAAGCAGCTGATCGTGGCGTACCTGCGGGCCTTGTTTCAAGAAGAGCTGCGACAGAGCGGCGAGGAGATGGACGCCGCGCATGCCGTGCGCTTCGACTATTTCATGGAGAAGTACCTGCGCAACGACGCGCGGGAGCGAGTGAGAGCGCGGATGGCGATGGCTGAGGACCGAGTACCAGAAGCGCTCGACCTGTATCGCAAAGCCCTGCCGCAGGAGCCCGAGGACCGAGCCGGGATTCACGTCGAGCGGGCGCGGGCGTTTTACACGCTCGGCAACCAAGACAGCACGCGTGCGGAGCTGTCCCGAGCCCTGGAGGAGCTGCGCAACAAGGATCAGAAGGCCTTGGTCTACGTGTATCAGTCCAAGGCGCTGCTCGAGCACTGCATCGGCCTCACGTACGAGACCAAGGCCCAGTTCGAGCCGGCGCGCGAAGCATACGGGCGGGCGCTACAAGAGGACTTGAGCTACTACCCGGCTCATGTGCGGCTTGGCTCGGTCGCCCTCGCCGCGGGCGACACCGCGAGCGCGCTGTCGGAGCTGGATCTCGCCGTCCAAATCAAGGGCGACGATCCCTGGGTGCGCGCCACGTACGGCATCACGCTGGCCCAGACCAATCGGTCCGCGGCCGCGATCGAGCAACTGCGCAAGGCCATCGAGCTGGAGCCGTTCTATCCCGGCCCGTACTACATCCTCGGTCGCGTCGAGGAGCTAGCCGGGAAGTCCGCCGACGCGGCGGAGGGATACAAGGGGTACCTCGCTCACGCGAGCAGCCAGGATGCCCGGGTCGCCGACGTGAAACAGCGCCTCGCGGCGCTCGGCGGGGCGGGAGACCACCCGTGAAGCGTGCGCCCGCTCTCGTCGTCGCGCTGGTCCTGTGGGCGGGCGCCGCGCCCGCGCAGGCGGGCCCCGGGAGCCCGATCCGCAAGCGCACGGCGTACGAGGATCTGCAGATGTTCAGCCAGGTGCTGAATCAGATCCGCGTGAATCATCCCGACTCGATCGACACGCACGACCTGTTCATGGCGGCGGTGACGGGCATGGTACACGCCGCCGATCCACACTCCTACGTGCTGCCCGCGACCCGCCTCGTGCCCGAAAAAGAAGAAGCCCTGCGCGCAGGGAAGCTCTATCCCGTGCCGGTCAGCTTCGCGTTCTACGGAGGCTCTCCGGTCGTGGTGAGCGTGGCGCCCGGCTCGGCGGCGGCGCGGCTGGACATCGTGCCCGGCGACGAGCTCATCGCCAGCGATTCGCAACCAATTCAGGCGGAAAGCGCCGAGGAGCTGGAGATCAGCCTCGCCGGCCCGAAGGGCTCCAGCGTCGCGCTGCGGCTGGAGCGGCGCCGCCTCGACGGCTCGCTCGTGACGCTCGAGCGCACGGTCTCGCGCGAGCGGATAGAGGAAGAGACCGCGGTGCCTACGGCGTTCCTGCTGCGACCGGAAGTCGGCTACATCCGGCTCACCACGTTCGCGAACAACAAGGCGGCCGACGACCTCCACACCGCGCTGGGGCGGCTCGAGGGACGGGGCATGAAGCGGTTGGTCCTCGACCTTCGCGACAACGGCGGCGGCAGCGTGGACGAGGCGGCGCGCGTGGCCGGCGAGTTTCTGCCGAAGGGCGCCATCATCTACACGGCGCGGACCCGCAAGAAGGCCGAGGGCGACAAGGACACCGTGAGGGTGGGCCGCTCGTTTTGGAGCCACGAGAAGCGCTATCCCCTCGTCGTCATGATCAACAGCGGCACCGCGAGCGCGTCGGAGCTCGTCGCTGGGGCGCTGCAGGACCACGACCGCGCGATCGTCGTGGGACGCCCGAGCTTCGGCAAGGCGCTGCTGATGCGCGGTCTGCCGTTAACCGACGGCTCCCTGATCATGCTGGTGGTGGGTCACGTCGCGACGCCGTGCGGCCGGGTGATCCAGCGGCGATACCACGGGATCACGCGGCGCGACTATTTCCGTTTGGCGCGGGCGGAACGTGACACCGCGGGGCAACCGTCGTGCAAGACCGACAGCGGCCGAACCGTCTACGGCGGCGGCGGGATCTACCCGGACGTCGTGCTTCCGGAGCCCGAGCCGGCGCCGCTGTGGCTCGAGCGGGCGCGTGAGGACGACCTGCCGCTCAAGTGGATCGGTGGCTATGTGACCTCGGCGGGCGCGTCGCTCCCCGGGCTCGACTCGCTCGCCGCCCATCCGGCACTGCCAGCGGCCGCGTTGCAGAGCTTCCGCGCGTTCGCGACGGCGCAGGGGGATGCGATCCCACCGGATGCGGACGAGCGCCTGCAGCGAGTGCTGACACGCAGCTTCGCCCTGGCGAAGTGGGGCGAGGAGGGATTCTACCGCGTGGCGGCCGCGTCCGATCCCGCCGTCGCAACGGCGGCCCAGCAGTTCGATCGGGCGAGCGCCATCCTCACGGCGGCGAAAGAGCCGGACTAGCGCCGGTCACGCCGCGACCCGCGTGCCACACGAGTGGCAGTAGCGCGCCTCCCGCTCGAGCGCCGTGCCGCAGCGGGCGCAGAACCCCGGGGCAGCGGTGAGCCGGCGGCCGCACTCGGCGCAGTAGGCAGCATCCGGCTCAGCACGAGGTCCGTGAGTAGGACACGCGGGATGCGGGATGCGCGATGGGAGAGGCGTTGGTCCGGGGGGGGGCAGCACGGTTCCCACCTCCTGCATCTCGCTGCTCGCATCTTCCGCCCGCAGCGCCGCCAGCGCTTCGATCGTGTACTTTCGTTTCAGCGCATCGTAATCGTCGCTCGACAGCTTTCCCGTAGCGCGGTCGAACTCGATCTCGCGGAGGGCGCGAAGCGCGACCGCCCGCGGTGACAGGTCGTCATCGGGATCTTCTCCCTCCCCCTCCCCCTCCCCCTCCCCGCGGTGCGGCGCCCCGCGCGATTCCACGTCGTCTGCGCTTGGTCGGAGCACCGGTCGCAGGACGTAGTACAGCGCTGCTCCAGCGAGCAGAATGCCAACGAGCAGCTCGAGCAGCGACGTCAGTCTGAGAGCCGTTCGAGCTCGCGGCCCAATCGCTCGAGCTCTGCGGTGGTTGCCGGGACGCCACCAATCGGCGCGGAAGGCTGGGCCGCGGGAGCCCGCGACCAGCGCCGCAAGACGAGGGTGAGGATCGCCGCGGCAATGAGAAAGGCCACGGGCGGCACCAAGTAGCCCAGGAGACCGAAGCCCCGCTTGGGGGGCGCCATCAGGATGGCCACGCCATGCTGGCGCACGAACGCGTCGATGATCTCCGGCCCCGTCTTACCCGCCTGCGCCATGGCCACGACCTGCCGGTGCATCTCGGGACTGGTCGTGCAGGTGAAGTCGGTGGTGCGGCAGGTGTACACGTCCTGATTGCACCCGCACGTGCAATGGATCTGCTTCTCGATCGCCTGGATGGCGGCGTCGTTGTCGGCGGCCGCGACAGGGGGGAGCGGACGCCCGGCGCGAGACGGGTCCGGGAGGCGACCCGAGGGGCCGGTGCCGGGAAGAGAATCGAGGGACTGTCGGACGGTCTGACCGACGGACAGGAAGGCGCCGGCAGCGAAGCCGAGGAACTCCCGGCGGGAGCAGTCCGACCGTCCGACCGTCCGACCGTCCGACTTCATTTCTCCCCCACGAGCCGCACGGCGTACCCCGCCTGCGCCCGCTTCACCGCTGGGGAGCCCCCTCCCGGCCACATCACGACCAGGCCGCCGAGCGCAACCACGAGCCCGCCGTACCACACCCACCAGACGAGCGGGTTGATGGTGAAGCGAAATACGGCTTGCTCCGTGCCGTTCACGACGCCGCCCAGCACACTGTAGAGATCCTCGCGCAACAGGCTCATGATGCTGGGCTCGGTCGAGGGCTGGAACGTCGGGCGGCCGAAAGAGTCCACGTGCTGGCGCTTCTCCGGGTTCAGCATCCCGATGCGCGTTCCGTCGCGCCGCACCTCGACCGAGGCGGCGGTGACCTGGCGGTTCAAGGCGTCATACTGCGAGATCCCGAGGCTCGTGAACGTGTAGGTATAGCCATACGGGCTTCGCAGGGACACCGACTCACCGGGCCGCAGCGTCGCCTCGGTCTCGATCTTAAAGGCCATCCCGGTGAAGGCGACGAACAGCATGGCGATGCCGGTGTGCACGATGTAGCCGCCGTAGCGCCGTCGGTTGCGCGCGATGAGGCGGCCCAACGCGACTAGGGACGGCTCCCCATACTGGCGGTGGCGCGCGCCCGCTCCGCGGACGAACTCCTGCGCCACCGTGCCGACCACGAAGCTCCCGAGTCCGATCGCGACCACACTGTAGCCGTCGCGCATGCCGGCGACGAGGAGGACCAGAACCGTCAGGACGCCAACAGTCACCGGGAGAGCGAATTGCCGCTGCAGGTTCGGGATCGAAGCCCGGCGCCACGCGATCAGCGGCCCGATCCCGGTCAGCGCGAGCAAGGCCAGTCCGAGGGGAATCGCGACCGTGTTGAACCAGGGCGCAAGGACCGTGTACTTCACCCCCACGACGGCCTCCGAAAGAATCGGCAGCAGCGTGCCCCACAGCACGGCGAACGCGATCGTGATGAACACCAGGTTGTTGAACAGAAAGCTCGCTTCGCGGCTCACGATCGACTCGAGCCGGGCCTCCGCCTCGAGCAACGGCAGCCGGTTCGCGTACAAGGCAAAGCTCACCGCACCCGCGACCACGAGAAACGCGAGGAAGAAGTAGCCGACGCTCGACTGCGTGAAGGAGTGCACGCTCGAGATCACCCCGGACCGCGTGATGAACGTCCCGAAGATCGACAACAGCCACGAGCCGATGATGAGCGCGAGATTCCACTTCTTAAGCATCCCGCGCTTCTCCTGAATCATCACGGAATGGAGAAACGCCGTCATGGTGAGCCACGGCAACAACGACGCGTTTTCCACGGGGTCCCAGGCCCAGTAGCCCCCCCACCCCAGCTCCACATACGCCCACCACATCCCGAGGCAGATTCCGATCGACAGAAAGAGCCACGACAACAGCGTCCACTTGCGGATCGCCACCAGCCAGTCGGCGTCGAGCCGCTTCGAGAGCAGGGCGGCGATCGCGAACGCGAACGGAATGGTGATCGAGATGTAGCCGAGATAGAGCATCGGCGGATGAAACACCATCCCGGGGTTCTGCAGCTGCGGGTTCAAGCCGTTGCCGTCGAGCGGTGTGTAGGCGAGTCGCTCGAACGGACTCGCGTGCCCGAACAACATCACCGAGATGAAGAACGCGGCCACGGTGGAGACGACGCCGGCCACATACGGCAGCAGCTCGCGGTGACGGCGCGGCGTGAGCAGCAACGCGAGCGACCCGAACACCGAAAGCACCGTGGCCCAGAAGAGCAGGCTCCCCTTCTGGCCGGCGTAGAGGGCGGACCACGTATAAAAGATCGGAAGGTTACGGCTGGTGTACGCGGCGACGTACTCGACGTTGAAGTCGTGCTGAAACAGTGCCCACTCGAGCGACGCGACCGCCACGAGGAGAGCGGCGCACATCGCGAATACCGCGTGATGAGAGCTCTTGGCGAGGTCGGGGCGCGCCTTGAGCCCACCGACGATCCCCGCGAGCCCGCCCCACGCCCCCAGCAGGAACGCGAGCCACAGCGCCAGCGTCCCCAGGACGGTCATCTAGGCCTTCGGGACCGCTTCATAGCGGGACCCGCATTTCGCCAGCACGTTGGTCGCGTAGATCACGCCGTCCTTGTGGAGTCGACCCTCGACCACGACCTCGACGCTGTCGTTGAAGGTGTCGGGCGGCAGCCCGTGGAACACGACGGGGTAGCGCGCGCTGCCGTCGGTCACCTGGAAGCGCAGCGTCTGCGTGGCCAGGTCCTTGGAGACGGTTCCCCGCACCACGTGGGCGCCGACCTTCATCCCCACATCGTAAAACGAGGGATCGACGGCGACTTTCTGCGTGAGCTCCGTGGGGGTCAGGAAGTATTGGCCGGTCTGCTTCACGCCCGACGCCATGAGGTAGCCCACCGAGCCCACGATCATCACGGCGCCGATGGCGAACTTCGCTCCCGCGTTCATGCCTCCATTATACCTCGCGCCCGCCAGCCTGCTCCAGCGCCCACCGCACCGCATCCTCCGGCCGGTTCTCGCGGTGAATCTCCACCCCGGCCACGAAGGCGTCGTGAAGGCCCACGACCGGGGTGTTGGTGCGGCGGGCCAGCGCGATTTCGGACAGGGTGCCCCAGCCGCCGCCGATGGCGATTACCGCACTCGCCGCCCGCACGATCAGGGCGTTCCGCATCTCTCCCATCCCCGTGGCCAGCGCCACATCGATATCGGGGTTCGCGTCATGCGGATCGCTTCCCGGCAAGATACCCACCGTCAGCCCGCCGGCGCGCTTGGCGCCGTGCGCGGCCGCGGCCATGACGCCGCCGAGCCCGCCGCACAGCAGCACGCCGCCGTTTTCGGCCACGAGCCGGCCGACCGCGTCCGCCCATTCGGCTTCCTGCGGAGTGCAAGTGCTGCCCCCGATTACAGCGACGAGCGGTCTCCTCATCGGCGCTCAACGAACGGAGGCTGCTCGAGGCCCCGGTCGGTCACGAACCCGGTCACATAGCGCGCCGGAGTCACGTCGAACGCGGGGTTGAGCGCCGCGGCGGCCGGAGGGGCCAGCGCGCGCCCGGCCAGGCTCTTCACCTCTTCCGGGGAGCGCTGCTCGATCGGAATGGCGTCGCCGTCAGCGATCGCCGCATCGACGCTCGACGATGGCGCTGCGCAGTAGAACGGTACGCCGTGATGCCGCGCGAGCACCGCCAGCGAATAGGTACCGATCTTGTTGGCGAAATCGCCATTCGCCGCGATGCGGTCCGCGCCCACGATCACCAGATCCACCGCGGCGCGCCGCATCAACGAGCCCGCGGCGGCGTCGGCGATCACCGTACAGGCGATGCCGGCATGGGTCAGCTCCCACGCGGTGAGTCGGGCTCCCTGGAGCACCGGCCGTGTCTCATCGACGAACACGTGCACGCGTCGCCCCGCATCGTGCGCCAGGTAGACGGGGGCGAGGGCCGTCCCGATCCCGCCCGTCGCCAGCGCTCCCGCGTTGCAGTGGGTGAGCACGTTCGCACCGTTCGGCACGAGGGGTAAGCCCGTCTCCCCGATGCGACGACACATCGCCCGGTCCTCCTCCCAGATCGCCGTCGCCTCGGCATGGAGCCGCTCCCACAGCGCCGCACCGGGGCCCGGCGTATCGCTCGCCACGCGCGCCATGCGATCGAGCGCCCAGCGCAGGTTGACCGCCGTCGGCCGGGTGGCGCCGAGCAGTCGGACGAGCGCGTCGATGCGCGAAAGGAACGCGTCGCGTGGCGCGGCACGCAGCTCACGCGTGGCAGCCACGAGGCCCATCGCCGCGGCGATCCCGATGAGCGGCGCGCCCCGCAGCTGCAGCGTGCCAATGGCCTCGGCGACGGCCTCACCCGTTTCGAGGTCGCGCTCGATCCGCGCATCGGGCAGCGCTCGCTGGTCGATGATGCGCACGGCGCCGGAGGGAGACCAGGCGATGGCTTGAATGGGCATCGGGATCAACATAACGCGGAACGTGGAGCGCGGAACGCGGAACAGGCGGGCCGATGTCCGCGATGATGGTCCGCGTTCTGCGTTCCGAGTTCCGCGTTTTCGTTGTACCATTCCCTCATGACCTACCAAACCCTCCTGTTCGATCTCAAAGACGGCGTCGCGACAATCACCATCAACCGCCCAGACAAGCTGAACGCCCTCAACGACCAGGTCGTGAACGAGCTTGCCGATGCGGCCGGACGCGTGGCCGATGAGGACGCGATCAAGGGGGCTCTGCTCACCGGCGCCGGGCAGAAGGCATTCGTAGCGGGGGCGGACATCGCCGATCTGGCGAAGCAGGGTCCGTTCGACGGGAAGGCGCGCGCGCTGCGCGGGCAGGCGATGTTGCGGCGCTTCGAGACCTGTGGCAAACCAGTCGTCGCCGCGGTGAACGGGTACGCGCTGGGAGGCGGGTGCGAGCTCGCGATGGCGTGTCATATTCGGATCGCGGCCGACACGGCGAAATTCGGTCAACCCGAGGTGAAGCTGGGCATCGCGCCGGGCTACGGCGGCACGCAACGGCTGCCACGCCTGGTGGGCAAGGGTAACGCGCTCCATATGATCCTCACGGGCGAGATGATCGACGCCCGCGAGGCGCACCGCATCGGTCTCGTCAGCCAGGTCGTGCCCGCCGCCGAGTTACTCGCGACTGCCGAGAAGGTGCTGCGCGGCATCCTGGCGATGGGTCCACTTGCGGTACGGCTCGCGCTCGAGGCCGTGGATCAGGGCCTCGAAATGAGCTTGGATGAGGGACTGCTGCTCGAAGCCAATCACTTCGGGCTCCTGGCGGCCACGGAAGACATGAAGGAGGGGCTGACCGCCTTCCTCGAGAAGCGGCCCCCGCGCTTCCAGGGGCGATAAGAGTAAGTCTTGCCATGACAATAACTTCTGAGTATTTTTAGTGGGTTATCTGGGGCTCGCGCGCCTGCGCCGCGCCGCGCCACGGGATGCCCCGTGGCGCTTACTGTCTGGGGGAAGGAGGGCGGCTCGATGGGGGGTGGG
>DATEGE010000176.1:0-9140 GCA_035280265.1 Gemmatimonadales bacterium
CCCGCCCCCACCCCCTCCATCCGCGTCGACGCCAGCGGCCGAGGAGGAAAAACGCGCGAGCTTCGAGCGCGAAGCGATCGTGCACCTCGACAGCCTGTACCGGGTAGCGTTGCGCTTGACGGGAAACTCCGCCGAGGCCGACGACCTCGTGCAGGAGACCATGCTCAAGGCGTACCGGGCATGGCATCAGTTCCAGCAGGGCACGAACGCCAAGGGGTGGTTGCTCACCATCCTGCGGCACGCCTTCATTAATGAATACCGGCGACGCACGCGGCATCCTGAGACCGTGGACGTCGACGCGATCGAGCCGTTTTCCGTGTTCGAGGAGGTCCAGGACGACGACCCCCAGGGCACGTTCTTCGATCGCATCGTGGATGATGAGGTGCTGAAGGCGATCGACCAGCTTCCGGAACAATTCCGGGAGGCTGTGGTGTTGAGTGACGTCGAGGGGTTGTCGTATGAGGAGATCGCACGCATTCTGGGGGTGCCAGTCGGAACGGTGAAATCCCGGCTGTTCCGTGCCCGGCGCCAGCTCCAGCGCAAATTGTACGATTACGCCGTCGGGATGGGATATATCAAGGGAAGTCCTGAATGAATTGCAGGGAGTGCAAGGAGCATCTGTACGAGTATCTCGACCGCGAACTCACGCCGGCGGTCGAGCGTGACATCAGGCAGCATTTGGAGGAGTGCCCTCCCTGCGGTGAGCATTTCGACTTCGAGAAGCTGTTTCTGGATTTCCTGAAAGCGCGCTGTCGCGCCCAAGGCGCGTCCCCCGATCTGAAGCGGCGCATCTTCAACGACCTGTTCGGCGAGTGAGGTGGCTGACCCCGGGCGGGCTGGTCGCGGCCTGCGCCGTGGGCATCACCGTCACATGGGGCCTCGGGTGGCGCGGCCTGGTCCCGCTGTTCGCGTTCCTCATATCGGGTAGTCTCCTCACGCAACTCGCGGAGCGCCGTGGTCCGCGGCGCACCGCGCGGCAGGTGGTCGCCAATGGCGGAGTCGCGGCCCTCGCGGCGCTGCTCGGCTCGTGGACCGCGGCGGCGGGCGCGATCGCCGCTGCCACGGCCGACACCTGGGCCACCGAAATCGGCGCCTTCTCTCCGTTCCCACCGCGTCTCATCACCTCAGGCCAGCGCGTCACCCGCGGTACTTCGGGGGGTATCACCGTGCTCGGCACGCTCGGCGCGGTTCTCGGGGCCGTGACGATCGCTGGGCTCGCCCACGCGCTCGCTCCAGCGAGCGTGGCCCCGGGGTTTCTGCTGGTGATCGGCGGCGGACTGGTAGGAATGGTGGCCGACTCACTCCTCGGCGCCACGCTGCAGGGGAAATACGAATGCCCTGCCTGCGACGCGCGATTCGAACGGGGGCAGACGGTATGTCACGAGCCCGTGCGGCTCGTGCGGGGCTGGCGATGGCTGGACAACGATGCCGTGAACTTCGCGGCCACGCTGACGGGCGCGGCCGTGTGCGCGCTCGGGCTGCGCTTCTCGCGGCCATAACCGCGGCGATTATGTGACCGACCGCTGGGATGCCGTGATCGTCGGAGCGGGTCCGGCAGGCGCGACGACGGCCCTCCTGTGCGCGCGCGCCGGAGCGTCGGTACTCCTGGTCGACCGCGCGCGGTTTCCTCGTGACAAGCCGTGCTCCGAGTACCTGAGCCCGGCCACCACCGACATCCTGGAGCGGTTGGGCGGCGGGGGCGGCGCGGGCGGCGGGGGCGGCGGCATCCTCGAGGCCGTCGAGCGTACGGCGCACGCCAAGCTCTACGGAATGAAAGTGGTGGCACCCGATGGCACCGCCGCCGTGGGGCGGTTTCGCGGCGGGCCTCGACCCTACAGCTTCGCCCTGCCTCGCACGGCGTTCGACACCATCCTAGTGGCCGCGGCCGCGCGCGCGGGCGCCCAGGTGCGCGAAGCCGTGACCGTCGAAGACTTGGTGTGGAATGGGCGCGCCGTCGCGGGCGTCGTGGCTCGATCGCGCAGTGGCCGCCGGGACGCCCAGCTCGCCCGCGTCGTGGTGGGTGCCGATGGACTCCGCTCCGTGGTCGCGCGGCGACTCGGCGTCGTGCGGCGGTCGCCGCCGCAACGCATCGCGTTCACGGCCCACGTCGCGAACGTCGCCGGCGTCGGCGATGTGGGCGAGCTACACGTGAGCGATCACGGCTACGTCGGCCTCGGTCCGGTTGGGGCCGACATCACGACCGTGGCGCTCGTCTTGCCCGTGGCGACCGTGCGCCAGATGCGCCGGGATCCACGCGCCGCGTTCTTTGCGGAGCTGGAGCGGTTTCCAGGTCTCGAAGGGCGGTTCGACCCGCGAAACCTCGTGCGTGACGTGCTCTCCACGGGACCGTTCGCGCAATGGGCCCACACCCCCGTAGCGCCGGGAGGGGGGGCTTTGCTGGTGGGTGACGCCGCAGACTTTTTCGATCCATTCACCGGACAGGGAATTCATTCTGCCTTGCGCGGCGCCGAGCTCGCGGCGGCCTGTATCATCCCCGGACTTGCGTCCGGGGTCAGTGAATCGGTCCCTGCATGCATGCTCGCGTCCTACACGGGCGCCCGGCGCCGCGCGTTCCTCGGGAAGTGGCTATTCGAGCGGATGATCGGCGTTGGCGTGGGGTCGGCGGCGCTCGCTCGGCACGTGGTGCGACGCCTAGCGCGGCGCCCCGAGCTCGCGGATCTTCTGGTGAGCGCGGCCGGGAATATCGTTCCCGCCCGCCGGGTCTTTGCGCCACGCGTCCTCGCTCAACTGCTCTGGTGACCCCATGCCCGGCGCCGATCCCGCCCTGTTCCGCCAGCTGCTCGGCCGGTTTGCCACTGGGGTCACGGTCGTGACCGCGCGGGATGCGGCCGGCCGGCCGGTCGGCATGACCGCGAGCTCCGTGGCCTCGGTGTCGCTCCACCCGCCGCTGGTGCTCGTGTCGGTGGATCAAGTGAACGACATGCACCCCGCCCTGAAAGCCGCCCAGCGCTTCATCCTGAACGTGCTGGCGGCAGACCAAGAGGTCATCTCGCGGCGCTTCGCCGCTGAGCATCCCAATCGGTTCGACGGGATCCGTTATCGCGACAGCCAGCACGGCCTACCGGTGCTCGACGGCGTCGTCGCGAGCATCGAGTGCGAAAAGCATGGCGAAGCCCCAGGCGGAGACCACACGGTGTTCTTCGGGCTGGTCACTGGCGGCTCTGTGTACGACCGCCAGCCCCTCCTGTACTATCGCGGTGGCTACACCGGGTTGCGGGACGGGAGCGAATGATCGGGACGGAGCTTCTGGACGATCCGCGCGCCAACCCAAGCGCGGTCGGCAGAGAGCTGCGTGATATCGCGCGCTTCAATGCCCTGTTCGGAGGAACTCGCGCGGTGGTCGGCGAGCTCGAGCCGTGGTTCCGAGCGTCACGAGGTGCGAGCTGGACGCTCCTGGACGTCGGGACTGGGCTCGGCGACATCCCGCGCGCGGCCGCCCGCGCCGCCGAGCAGTACGGCGTGACGCTGCGACTGGTGGCGATCGAGTTGAACCGCGCCGCCGCGCGGCTCGCCCCCGCCGCTGACGGGCGCTCGCTCGCCATGGTGCTGGCCGACGGCGGGACGCTCCCGCTCGCGCCGCGGTCGGTGGACGTAATCGTCGCGAGCCAGGTGCTGCATCATCTCCCCCGCGAGAGCTGCGTCCGCTGGATCGCGAGTTTCGACCGCGTGGCTCGTCGCGCCGTGGTGCTCGCCGACTTGCGCCGCTCCCGTATCGCGATGGCGGGGGTATGGGCCGCCTCGCTCGGGCTCGGCATGAGCAGCGTGACGCGACGTGATGCCGTCGTCTCGCTGCGGCGAGGATACACTCGCCGGGAGTTCGACGAGCTGCTCCAGGAAGCGGGCGTGCCCGCGGTCGCGCGGTACCGCCCCGGGTTTCGCGTCGTCGCGGCGTGGGCTCCGGAATCACGGATGACGGAAACCGAATGACGATCTGCATGCGCACTGTCGACCAAGTCACGATTAGGGCTTCCGCGGAGCGAGTCTTCGAAGCCGCGGCGAATGTGGAGCAGTGGCCCGAAATCCTGCCCCACTACCGTTGGGTCCACTTCCTCGAGCGCCGCGACGGCGGCGGCACCGTCGAGATGGCGGCATGGCGGCCGTTTGGGGTGGCGCGCTATCCCGTCTGGTGGGTCTCGGAGATGCGTGTGGATCGTTCGGCCCGGCAAATCCGATACCGTCACGTCCGGGGTATCACGCGTGGCATGGACGTGGTGTGGCGCGTCGCGGCGCGACCGGAAGATGTGGAGGTGACGATCGTGCACGAATGGTCCGGACCGACGTGGCCGCTCATCGGCCCGCTCGCCGCGCGTATCGTGATCGGGCCGGTCTTCATCCACGGCATCGCGTCACGCACGCTGGCGGGGATCAAGCGCGCGGTGGAGGAAGCGAGGGGCGGCGGGGGCCGAAGGAGGGCACAGTGAAGAACGGTGAGCGGCGAGTGGTGATTACCGGCGTCGGCGCCGTGACGCCGATCGGCACCGGGGTCGACGGTCTCTGGGCAGGGCTCGCGGCGCGCGCCTCCGCCGTGCGTGAGATCACCCGGTTCGATGCGACGCCGTACCGCAGCCGCATCGCCGCCGAGATCCCCGATTTCCGACCGCAGGATCATCTCGACGCCAAGCGCGCCAAGCGGCTCGATCGGTTCTCCCAGCTGGCCGTGACCAGCGCGCGCTTCGCCCTCGCCGACGCGGGTCTCGATCCGGCGCGTGAGGATCGCGACCGTGTGGGGACCATGATGGGCTCGGCGCTGGGGGGCGTGGCGTTCGCGGAGTCGCAGGTGGCGGGCTTTCGCGAGGCCGGGCCACGCGGCCTCGACCCTGCCCTGGCCCTCGCGGTCTTCCCCGGGGCCGCGAGCTGTAACATCGCGATCGAGTTCGGGTTCACGGGCCCCAATTCGACGAACGCCATGAGCTGCGCCTCGGGAACGATCGCCGTGGGGGAAGCGCTACACGCGATCCGCGGTGGGCGGGCCGACGTGATGCTGGCGGGCGGCGCGGAGGCGCCACTCGCGCCGATGACCTACGCGGCGTTCAGCGTGATCCGGGCCATGAGCACGCGCAACGACGACCCGGCCCATGCCTCGCGTCCGTTCGACGTGGGCCGGGACGGGTTCGTGATGGGCGAAGGCGCCGCGGTGCTGGTGCTGGAGGAGCACCAGCGGGCGCTGGCCCGCGGAGCCAAGATTTACGCCGAGGTGGTGGGGTATGCGTTCACCAACGACGCCTACCACATGACCGCGCCGCGTCCCGACGGCCGTCAAGCGGCCCGCGCCATGCAGCTCGCGCTCGACGACGCCCGGGTCGCGCCCCGGGAGGTGGGCTACATCAACGCTCACGCGTCGTCCACGCCCCTCAACGACTCCACGGAGACGCAGGCGATCAAGCAGGTGTTCGGCGACCACGCCTACCACTTGAGCGTCAGTGGCACCAAGGGCTACTACGGTCACGCGCTCGGCGCGAGCGGCGCGATCGAGGCGGCGATCTGCGCGCTCGCCATGGAGCGGCGCTGGCTGCCGCCCACCATCAACCTCGAGCAGCCAGATCCTGCCTGTGATCTCGACTGCCTGCGGGGCGAGGGGCGCGCAGCCTCGCCCGACGTCGTGCTCACCAACTCGTTCGGATTCGGCGGGATCAACGCCGCGATCGTACTGCGCCGGGCATAGCTCCGCGCCCCGGATTCCCATAGATTGGCGCGTCCAACAACTTCGAGGACGTCGTCATGCCCAAGCAGCTCCGCCCCCTGACGGCCGAGTTCGTCGGCACGCTGCTGTTCGTGTTTCTGGGCGTGGGAAGCGTCGTGGCGGGTGCCGCGGGCGGTTCGGGCACTGGCGGCATGGGCCTGCTCGGCATCGCGTTGGCCCACGGCATCGGGATGGGCGTGATCGTCTCTATGACGCTGAGCATCTCGGGCGGCCACATGAATCCCGCGGTGACGTTCGCCCTCTGGATCGCGGACAAGATCGACGGCCGGTTGGCTTGGCAGTACGTCGGCGCCCAAGTGGTGGGCGCCGTGGCCGGCGCCGGGCTGGTCAAGGCCTTCCTGCCGCGGATCGCCGTGGCGATGGCCCTGGTGGGGACGCCGCGGCTCGCGAGCGACGTGACGTTCACACAGGCTGTCTGGATCGAGGCGGTGCTCACGTTCTTCCTGGTGAGCGCGGTGTTCGGCACGGCGGTGTCGGCCGAAGCGCCCAAAATCGCGGGCTTCGGAATCGGACTCGCGATCCTCGTCGACGTCCTGGTGGGCGGCAACCTTACGGGCGCGGTCATGAACCCCGCCCGCGCCATCGGACCGGCGCTGGTCGCGTGGCAATGGAGCGCGCATGCGGTCTACTGGATCGGTCCGCTGATCGGCGCCGGCGTCGCGGCTGCGTTGTGGAAGGCGGTGCTGCTCCCGCGGTCGTGACCGACTACAAGGCCTCGGCCGCCGCGGGGGCGAAGTAGCTCAGGATAATGTCGGCGCCGGCCCGGCGAATGGCGTACAGCGTTTCCCACATCGCCCGTCCCTCGTCGAGCATGCCGCGCGCCGCGGCCGCCCGGATCATCGCGTACTCGCCGCTCACCTGATACGCCGCGAGCGGCGACCCGAATTCGCGCTTGGCCCGCCGAATCAGATCGAGGCACGGGAGCGCTGGCTTCACGAGGATAATGTCCGCCCCTTCCTCCACGTCCAGCCGGATCTCTTTCATCGCCTCGTCGGCGTTGGTGCCTTGCATTTGGTAGGACTGCCGGTCACCGAACTGGGGCGTCGACCCCGCCGCCTCCCGGAACGGCCCGTAGAACGCCGACGCCGTCTTGGCGGCGTAGGACATGATCGGCACCCGCGAGAACCCCGCCGCGTCGAGCGCCTTCCGGATCCCCGCCACGCGGCCGTCCATCATGTCGCTCGGCGCCACCATATCGATCCCCGCGCGCGCCTGGGTCACCGCGACTTTGCCGAGCAGGTAGACCGAGGCGTCGTTGTCTACGTCGCCGTCCTGCACCACTCCGCAGTGCCCATGGTCGGTGTACTCGCACAAGCAGACATCGCCGATCACGAGCAGGTCGGGAACCGCGCGCTTCACCGCCCGTGCCGCCTGCTGCACGATCCCCTGCTCGTCATACGCCTCGGAGCCCGTCGGGTCCTTCGCGGCGGGCAAGCCGAAAAGGATGATCCCGCCGAGCCCCAGCTCCCGAGCCCGCGTCGCGTCTCGTATGAGCTCGTCCACCGAGGTTTGAAATACTCCGGGGAGCGTGCCGACCTCTTGCCGCACGCCCTCGCCGTGACACACGAACAACGGCCACACCAGCTGCGAGGGCACGAGGTGTGTCTCCTGGACTAAACGGCGCAGCGCCGGCGTGCGGCGTAGCCGACGCATCCGCCGAATGGGAAATTGGGCGCTCATCGGCCGAGCAATCTCGACGCGCCTAGCGTCCGCAGCAAGTCCGCTACGACCGTTCCGGCCACGACAGGATCCCGGTCGTCGATCGGCGCGGAGGCCGTGATTTGCACTGATCCATCTTGCGCGGTCACGCGCCCGTACAACCGCATCCCGCCTCCCGCTTCCCGGGTCTCGACGTACGCCGCGACCGGCGCCTGACACCCTCCGCCCAACGCGGCCAGCAGCGCACGCTCGGCGGCGATCTGTCGCGCGCTGCTGGGATCGTCCAGCGGTGCGAGCGTGGCTCGGACCCGCGCATCGTCCGCGCGCACCTCGAGTCCCAGAGCCCCCTGTCCCGGAGCCGGCATGATCTCCAGCGGGTCGAGCCGGGCGGCGATCTCATCCCCGAGATCGAGCCGCTCGAGTCCCGCCGCGGCGAGGAGCGCCGCGTCGAGTCCGTCCCGCCCGTCCTTCACCTTCCGGAGTCGCGTGGGAACGTTGCCGCGCAGCGCCACCGTCGTGACGTCGGGCCGCTGGTAGCGGACCTGGGCGATACGACGCAGGCTCGATGTCCCGACCTTGGCGCCAGCGGGCAGGTCGGCCAAGGACGCGACCCGTCCGCCGCGCGTTACCAGGGCCTCCGCCGCACCCGCGCGCCGCGGCACCGCGCCGAGCGCGAGACCGTCGGGCAGGCGGGTGGGCAGGTCCTTGAGCGAATGCACCGCCACGTCGATGCGACCATCCAGCAGCGCGTCCTCGATCTCCTTGGTGAAGAACCCCTTTCCCTCGAGCTGCTGCAGCGGCCGGTCGACTTCCGCGTCACCGCGCGTCTTTATGATTTCGAGCGCCACTGCCACGCCGCTCTGGGCGAGCGCCACCTTCACCCACTCGGCCTGCCACAACGCAAGCCTGCTGCCGCGCGTGCCTAACGTGAGGCTGTCTTTCACCCCTCCGCTCCGGAGTAGAACCGCTCCAACGCCGCGACGAGACCGGCCGTGGTGTATTCGCGTGCTTCGATGTCCACGTTGAGGCCGTATTCGCGCGCGGTGCCGGCGGTGATCGGGCCGATGACCGCCGCGCGATAGCGGCCGGAGACGGCCACCTCGCGGCCTACCGCCTGCACGAACGCATGGACGGTGGACGAAGACGTGAGCGTCACCGCGTCGATCCGGCCGGCCAGGATCTCGCGGGCCAGCGTGGGACCCTCGCCGAGCTCTGGCACGGTGCGATACACCGGGATGACGTCGACCTTGGCGCCTCGGGCCCGCAGCCCCTCAGGCAGCGCGTCCCGCGCCTCCTGGGCGCGGGGAATGAGAATGCGGGCGCCGCTGAGATCGCTGCGCGAGGCAAGTGCCGCAACCAGCGCCTCAGCGACGTACCCGTCCGGAATCACTGCGACGCGCACGCCTCGGGCAGTCAGCGCATGCCCCGTCGCCGGGCCGATGGCCGCGATGCGCGTGGCGGTGAACGCCGTGGGCGAGTACCCCCATCCCGGCAGCGCGTCAAACACGACCTGAACGGCGTTCTGACTGGTGAACGCAACCCAGCGGTAGTCACGGAGCCGAGCAAGGGCGCGACGCAGCGGCTCGAGATCGCGTAGTACTTCGATGCGAATGGTGGGCGCGCACACCACCGCGGCACCCCGCGCTTCGAGTTCCCGCACCAACTCGTCCGCTTGCTCGCGCGCTCGCGTCACCGCGATGCGTCGACCCGCGAGCGGCAGCGCGATGGCCCCCGCCCCCGCCCCCCCCGCTCCGCCTTT
>DATEGE010000177.1:0-2624 GCA_035280265.1 Gemmatimonadales bacterium
CGGCGCTGATCGACCTGGGTCCGACCATCTACGCCCGCGAGCCGATGGACGCCGCGCGGCGCCAGGCCTTCCTCGAGCACCGCGGATCTCGGCTGCTCGCGTTCCGGGAGGGTCGGAACGCCACCGTGAGCGTGTGGGAAGGATTGAGTGGTCGCACACTGCGGGTGAACGGCAAGGTCGATGCATCCGATCACGCCGATATGAACACCCAGGTCATGGCCGGCCTCACGGCGGCCGCCGCGCAGCCGGACCCCGCGTCGGCCCTGGTCATCGGCTTCGGGAGCGGTGTGACGACGCGCGTGCTGGCGGACGTGCCGGGAATGCGGCGTGTCCGGGTCGTGGAGATCGAACCCGCCGTCCTCCAGATGGCGCGGTTCTTCGCGGCCGTGAACGACACGATCCTCACGCGTCCCGGTGTCTCGGCGGTGACCGACGATGCCCGCAGCGCGCTGCAGCTCCAGCAAGAACGCTACGACGTCGTTGTCTCGGAGCCTTCCAATCCGTGGGTCGCCGGAGTGGCGACCCTCTACACACCGGAGTTCTTTCGCATCGTTCGCGCGCGGCTCGCGGACGACGGGGTCTTTTGCCAGTGGCTGCAGCTCTACCAGCTCCCATTGCCGGTCGTCGCTGGCATCGTGGCCAACCTGCGGGAGGTGTTCCCGCACGTGGAGGTCTGGTTCTCGACCAATCTGGACTTGCAACTCCTGGCTTCCGGCCAGCCGCTTCGGTACGACCGTGCGTGGCTGCAGCGCTTGCTCGCTCCCACGACCACGATCGGCGGTCTGGGCCGGGAGTGGCTGGGGATCGATTCCGTCGGCGATCATTTCGGACGTCGATTGATGGGTGAGGCCGGTGTGGCACGGCTCACTGCGCGGGTGACGTTGGTCCACCGGGACGACCGGCCGCAGCTCGAGTTCGTCGCTGCGCGCCGCTTTCTCGATCCGGACTGGGACCCACACGTCTTCGACTCGTTGCTCGCGATCGGCACGCGAGCAGGGGAATCGCCGGGGGGGTCACCAGTGCTCCTGGCGCGGGCGTTGACCGCGCCGCGTGTGCTGTCCACCCAGCTCGCCTTGGTCGAAGCGGCGCATCGCGCCCTACCCGACGATCCCGTCTGGACGGTTCGCGTCGCAGAGGTACGCTTCGCCATGGGCGATACGGGGTACGCCGACAGCGTGCTCCCTGCGTTGCTACGGAGCCGCACGCCGGAAGCGCGGTTGTTCGCGGCATCCCTCGCTACCCGGCGGGGCGATGAGGCGGGCGCGCGCGCCTTGTTCACGCAGGCCCTCGCGCTGGGGGGAGACACGTCCGCGGCGGACGCGGGTCTCGCGGCGCTGGCCGCGCGGGCGAAGCGCTGGGACGAGGGGGCGGCGGCAGCGCGCGGGGCCCTGCGCGTCGCTCATGGGACGTACCGCCATCCTTTTCCGGCAGACCTGTTGCGGCAGACGCTGACCGCCCTCGCGCTGGACGGCCCGCCCGTGCTGGCGGACAGCGTCTTGCGCGCGGCCCTTGTGACTCGACCGGGGTGGGCGACCTTGTACGAGCTGCGTGCGCTCGTCGCCCTGCGCCAGGGTCGCTGCGACGACGCAGCGAGCGCGTTCGTCGAGTTGCTGGAGTTCGGGATCGAGCGGGCGGATGCGCCCGAGGCAATCGCCCGCTGCCGTCGCGGAGAGAAGCCCTAGGCGCCGGTTTGCTCGCCCAGGGCCTGTTTGACTTCCCCTGCCGCCGCGATCGCGTGGTCCACGTCGCGTGACAACGCGCGCGCCTGCTGCGTGGCGCGAGTCAGGTCATCGAGCGCCACCGCGACCCCGGCCGACCGCAGCCGCAGCAAGTCGAACCGCACGTTCTGCATCGCCAGCACGCACGACTCCAGTTGATCCGCGACGAGCTGCCGCCGCGTCAGCAGGTCCGCCATGCTCCGCCGCTGCCGCTCGAGCAGGCTCACCTGGCGCTCCCGCTCCGCGCTCTCAGCCTGCCGCTTCGTCGCCTCCACCTTCTCCTCGAGCCGCGCCAGCGCGCCGTCATCAACGCTCCCGGTCATGGCGTGCAAGGTCCGCGCGAGCTCCTCCGCCCGGTTGAGCAGCGCGTCCGCCGTGGCCACCACGTCGGGCAGCAGCTTGCGCTCCGACTTGGGGAGCCGGTCCACGATCCGCAGGATGGCCTTCCGGTCGCTGCGCGCCTGCTGCACTGGCTCCGCTTGATGGCCGAACTCGTCGGTCGTCGCCCGCGGCAGCTCGACGGGGCGGCTTCCCACTGCGGCGAGTCGCGCCTCGATCGCGTCGGGCGCCGGCGGTCGCGCGATCACGTCGCGCCAGGAATAGCCGGCGTGCCACAGGCGCACGTACCGCGGCACGAGCTTCCACCCCGCCCACACCCCCGCGAGCACCAGCGACCAGCTCGGCCCGTGACTTCCGGTCGCGATGTCGATTAGCAGGCACGCGCCGGATACCGACGCCCACGTGACGAAGCGGTTCCGCAGGTCGCGCACGATCTCGGGCTCGCCGCTCGGCGCCAGCCTCGGGCGATCGCGCCGCATCTGCTCCAGCCGGCGGCTCCGCCGGTCGACCACGCTCGCCGGCAAGGGCGGCAGCGCCACCGCGGCGGGAGGCAGCGCCCGGGCCCCC
>DATEGE010000178.1:0-4966 GCA_035280265.1 Gemmatimonadales bacterium
TTACCCCATCCCTGAGCCGCATCCCCCGTTCAGTGCACAGGCACTGGCGCCGGGCGTTGACGGCCGGGCGCCGGTAGAGATCCTGAATCAGCGGATCTCAGACTTTCGCGTCGCGGCGGGTGACTCGGTAGACCCAGGGACGTATCAGGTTGTCCGCGTTTACGTCCTCACCGAAGGCGTGCCTGCGGGTAAGTACCTGATGGACCCGGCGAGCCACGAACTGCGCTATGTGGTTGATCCAGGCATCGGTGGCCGAGTCCACGAGTACCACGGGAGGGTGATCCCCCGCCTCGATTCGCCCAAGGCGACGATCATGGCGCTCATCACCGACGGCATCCTGACACACAAGCTGCCGTGGGGGCTGGTGCTCCTGGGCGTGTTCATCACGATCGCCATCGAGCTGATGGGCGTGCAGGCACTGCCGGTCGCGGTAGGCGTGTATCTCCCGATCTCGACCTCCTCGGCGATGTTCGCGGGGGGGGTCGTTCGCTGGCTTATCGAGCGCCGGGCCCACGCGCGGCAACAGTCGATCGCGGAAATCGAGTCCGGACCCGGCGTACTGTTCGCGAGCGGCCTCATCGCGGGCGGCGCGATCGGCGGCATCGTGCTCGCGGCCATCGCCGGCGCGCTCGGCTCGGCGGACGCGCTCGCCGAGAAGGTCCCGCTGTTCCACGCGCTCGGGGGCCTGGCTCAATCGAGCGTGTTTGCCTACGCACTGTTCGCGGCCCTGGGCGTTCTGCTGTATCGCGTCGCCCTGCGGCCGCAATGACTGCCCCCCCCCCGGCCTTCCGCCCCGCGGTGCAGGGGCGCAGCAGGCTGCGCGCCTACATTTCACCTATGCAGGATCCTCAAGGATAGGCATGCGCGTCGTGTCGCTGCTGCCCGCGGCCACGGAGATCGTCGCCGCCCTCGGCGCGGTGGGCCGGCTGGTGGGCGTATCGCACGAGTGCGACTACCCGCCGAGCGTGCGCTCGCTCCCCAGGGTCACGCACTCGCTACTCGATCCAACGCTGCCGTCGGCGGCGATCGATCGGGCCATGGCGGAAGCCCGGCGCAGCGGCACGCCGCCGGTCGAGGTGGACGTGCAACTGGTGACGCAGCTGCGACCGGACGTACTCATCGGGCAGTCGGTATGCGAGGTGTGCGCCGTAGGGACCGCCGACCTGGCCAGGCTCGTCGCGAGCCTCATTCCTACGCCCTGGGTGGTGACGTTGCACGCTCACACCCTCGACGGCGTCCTCGCGGACATTCGCAAGGTGGGCGAGGCGCTCGAGCTCCGGGACGAAGCGGACGAGCTCGTGGCCGGCCTGCGCTACCGATTGCGCCGTGTGGAGGGCCAGGCGCGGGCGGCGCGACGGCCGCGCGTGGTGGTGTTAGAATGGTTGGACCCACCCTACGTGGCCGGTCATTGGGTCCCGGAGCTGGTGACGATCGCCGGTGGGGAGGACGTGGGGGGTGTCGCCGGTGAGGCATCGCAGCCCCGCCCTTGGGACGAGCTGGCGGCCCTCGCCCCCGATCTCATCGTGGTGGCCCCGTGTGGGTTCGACGTGCCCCGCGCTCAGGCGGAGGTCGCCGCACTCAGCGACCGCGACGCCTTGGCCCTCCTGGGGCGCCGGGTCGAGGTGATCGACGGCAACGCCTACACGTCCCGTCCAGGCCCCCGCCTGGTGGACGCGGCCGAGCGGTTGTCACGGTTGATACTCCGTTGACGGTCACATCGAGACTGGGATGATCGCACTGCTCTTCGTCGCCTGGCACCTTCCCCAGCCGGGCCTCGCGCAGGCGGGACGGCAGCAACCCGCTGATACCCTGCGGCTCTGTGCCGTGGGCGACATCAACTTGGGCCGGCGCGTGGCGAGGGAGCGGCTGCTGCAGGGCGATACGCTGTACTCGTTCCGTCTGCTGCGGGACTCCCTCGCGCGGGCGGACATCACGTTCGGAAACCTCGAGAGCCCGATCACGCCGGACTCGGCGGCCGCACCGGACTCGAGCCTGGTACGCGACTCGGAGTTGACGGTCTTCCTCGCGCCGGCCCTCGCCGCCGTGGCCCTGGCGCGGGCCGGCTTCGACATCGTGAGCACCGCGAACAACCATGCCTGGGACGGCGGTCGGGTGGCGGTGGAGGAGACGATGCGACAGCTCACCCGCGCCGGCGTGCGCTTCGTGGGTTCCGGGTTTGGCCGCGACATGGCGCAGCAGCCGGTGATTCTCGAGCGGCGAGGTTGGCGAGTCGCATTCTTCGCGATCACGCGCGCGTGGAATCCGGCGCCCTACACGTTCTACAAGCACGCTGGGGCCGATTGGATCGCCTGGGGCGACTCGACGTGGATCTTCCCCGCCATCCGCGCCGTGCGAGCCAACGATCGCGCCGATCTGATCGTCGTGAGCGTGCACGGCGGCCGGGAGTACGTCGACGAGCCGCCCAAGTATCACACCGACTTGCTCTACGGCCTGGTGGACGCCGGCGCCGACGTGGTGCTCGCCCACCACCCGCACGTGCTGCAGCCAGTGGTCTGGTACAAGCACAAGCCGATCGTGCAGTCCCTCGGTAACTTCGTGTTCCTGCAGAACGACCCGTGGACGCGACTGTCGGCGATCCTCGAGATCGTCGTGACGCCGGACCGGCGGGTGCGCCTGCAGGCTATTCCGATCCGGGTTGGGCCGCAGCCGACGCTCGCCACCGGGGCGGCGGCGGACAGCGTCCGCACCCGGCTCCGCGTACCTCTCTCGACGACAACGACGCTCAAACCATGACGCCGAACACCCTCGAATTCCTCAAGCGACTCCTCGACACCCCGGGACCGTCCGGCTTCGAGACGGCGCCCGCCCGCGTGTGGCGCGAGGAGGTCAAGACCTTCGCCGACCAGGTGACCGCCGATGTGCACAGCAACTCGGTCGCGACGCTGAACCCGAAAGGCGCCCCCCGGCTCATGCTCGCCGGCCACATCGATGAGATCGGCCTCCAGGTGACCCACGTGGACGACGAGGGTTACCTCTACTTCGCCGGAATCGGCGGGTGGGACTCGCAGGTGCTGGTGGGACAGCGGGTCGTGATCGCGGGCCGCAAGGGCCCGGTGGCCGGCGTGGTTGGCAAGCAGGCCGTGCACCTGATGAAGCGCGAGGACATGGACAAGGTCTCCAAGATCACGGACCTGTGGATCGACATCGGCGCGGCGAGCAAGGCGGAAGCGTTGGAGCGAGTGCGCTTGGGTGACGCCGCGGTGCTCGATGCGCGAGTGCAAGAGTTCCCCAACGGGCGCATCGTGTCACGCAGCATCGATAACCGGATCGGCGCCTACGTCGTGGCCGAGGCGCTGCGCCTACTTGCGCAGGACCGGCCGAAGCACGCCGGTGTGTTCGCCGTGGCAACGACGCGCGAGGAAATCGCCTGGACGGGAGGTGGAGCGCGCACCAGCGCGGTGGGGATCGACCCGAACGTCGCGCTCGTGGTGGACGTCACGCACGCCACCGACTGGCCGGGCGCCGAAAAGAAACGCGCCGGTGAGCACAAGCTGGGCGGTGGTCCCGTTCTGGCTCGCGGCTCGGCCGTGAGTCCCGTGGTGTTCGACCTGCTCGTCGAGTGCGCCGAGCGCGAGCAGATCCCCTACAGCGTCCAGGCGGCACCGCATGACACCGGCACCGACGCCGACGCGATCTACAATGCGCTTCGCGGCATCCCCACCGGGCTCGTGAGCGTGCCCAACCGCTACATGCACAGCCCGAACGAGATGGTGGCGCGGGAGGACCTCGAGCGCGCCGCCACGCTGCTAGCGGCGTTCGCGCGCCGCCTCGACCCCAAGGTCAACTTCATCCCGGTCTGACTAGCGGCGCGGCGGCCGCTTCAGCTCCTCCACGGCGCTCTTCGCCGCTTCGCGGACATGCCGGTCGCCGTCGCTCGATAGTCCCTCGAGGGTACCCAACGCCGCGGGCGTCGCCGCGAGCCGCAGGGCCTCCACCGCCGCGAGCCGCAGCGCGCTGGGCCGGCGTCCAAAGATGCGGCCGGACGGCTGCGCCCACTTGATGAGCGCCTGGACCGCCTCCGCGCTGCCGATCCGGCCCAGCGCGAGAATCAGCTCTCGGACGACGGTTTCGTCCTTCTCCTCTTCCATCGCCACCACGAGCGGCATCGCCAGCGCGCTCGACTTGCGCCCCCCGATCCCGACTGCGACCTGCATGCGGACCTCGGTCGATCGGTCGCGCAGCGCCCGGCGCAACGGCTCCGCTGCGCCGCGGCTGCCGATTTTTGCCAGGGCCAATGCCACGGCCTTCCTGACGCGCTCATCCGAGTGATCGAGCCGTTTCCCCAGGGCGGGTATCGCTTCGTCCATCCCCAGCTCCCCGAGCAGCTCCGCCACGTTGCGGACCACGAACCACTCCGGATGATCGAGCATGTGCACGAGCTGCTCCGTGCCCTCCGTCATCTGCCTCAGAGCGTCGAACACCGCCCGGCGCTCGCTCACGGTCGGCGC
This sequence comes from Gemmatimonadales bacterium, assembly GCA_035280265.1. GTDB lineage: Bacteria > Gemmatimonadota > Gemmatimonadetes > Gemmatimonadales > GWC2-71-9 > AG41. Next base: position 4,470 of record DATEGE010000178.1, read on the forward strand.
GGCCACGAGGAGATCGATCAGTACTTCGACCGCGGCCGCGCCACCGCGCTGCAGCCCCAGCACCGCTGCCACGCGGTGCTTCGGCGTATTCAACAGACGCGCCAACGCTTCGAGCACGGGCTTGGTGTACATGCGACGCAATGCGATGCTGTACTGTCGTCGTTGCCCGCTGCTCTCCGGCACGTGCTGCTCCACCCGAATGATGCCGGCGACCACGCCGAGGATCTGTTCGAGCCGGTTTTGTTTCAGCGCGGTCTCGACGTGCCGCACCAACGCGGCGAGATGATCGCCCACCATTGGTCCTTCGGGATCGCGCTCAACCTCGGCCAGCGGCTCGGCTGCCGCTGCGGGCAACGATTCACGCGCGGGGGCAGCATCGGGAGTAGTCGCCCACTTGGCCGGTTGCCCGCTCTCCGCTCGCGCCGCCTTGGGGGGCGCCGTCTTGGGGGGCGGGGGCGGCGAGGACGCAGGCGGCGGCGACGGCGCGGCCGCCGCGG
>DATEGE010000179.1:0-4127 GCA_035280265.1 Gemmatimonadales bacterium
CCTTCACTCCGACCCCGAGCGCGATGTTGCCCGAGTGGTTGTGCGGGTCCCACAACCACTGGCTTGCGACCAGACTGACGTCGCCCAGTCCAACCGCCGTGACCGCATGGCGAGCGGAGTCCGCATAGACACGTGATTGCATGCCGTCCACGAACGGTAGGGTGAGGCTCAGGCTGAACCGATCAGTCACGGCGTACGAAGCAGTGACGTCAACCGAGTGGAGGTTGATGATGAGCGGTTGGTTGGTCGGGAGCAGTTGCGTCCCGACGAACAACTGGTCGGCGTGGAGATGACGGTACCCGAGCGCGAGCCTCCACTCGTGGGCTGCAAGGTCCGTCACTTGTGATTCGCCCTGTCCCCCCAAACTGGGGGTTGTAAAGCGCACCGGCATTCAGCCTTGGGCGAACGATTGCCTGGGCAGTGCCAGCAGGCCAATGCCGATCGTGATCGTTGCTACCGCATGAACGCGCATAGGACCTCCTCGTCCTGTCACCTGCCGGGCATTATTGCGTCGGAAGAATCTCGGCGAGCCCGCGCTGAATCTCTTCGCTCGTGATCGGACCCGGGTTTACGAGACGCACGACCCCCTGCGCATCGATGAACACCGACGTGGGCAGGCCGCGCAGCGCGTAGCTCTTGCGAACCTTGCCCTTCTGGTCGAGCAACACCGGAAACGGTATCTGCAGCTCGTCCACGAATCTCCGGACGTCTCTCATCCGCTCCTGATCCGTCAGATTGATCGCCAGCACGGCGAGTCCCTCAGCCTTGTGGGCGCCGTACGCGGCGGCGATGTTGCTCATCTCCCCGCGACACGGTTTGCACCACGACGCCCAGAAATTGATGAACACGGGCCGGCCCCTTAAACTCGCCAGGCTCGCCGTGTCACCGGCGAGCGTCTTGAGCGTGAAATCGGGCGCAGAGGAGCCAGGAGTCTGGCAGGCGGGCAGGACGGCGGCCGTCATCAGTGCCGCACACGCGATGCACACGGAAGGCGAGCAAGCCTTCACCTCGACCTCCTAAAGCGAACGCCGACCTCCCAGATCGGGAGCTCGGCGTCAGCCGTGTCGTCTCGAAGTAGGCTACTCCAACCTTCTCCTTGGGCGCCCACGTGTCAAGCCGAGCGGTTCATAGCGTCGCCCGATCCCGCTCCCACTGTGCCTTCAGCTCCCGCAGGAAAGCGATGAAGTCCGGGTCGTTGCGGAGGTTGGCGAGGTAGGGGTCGTTCGCGAAGCACGGGTAACACGGCAACCCCTCGGCCGCGGCCTGGCGCAGATACCGGACAGCGGGTCCGGGCCGGTGGAGCAGGGCGTACGCCATCGCGATGCTGTAAGCGGTGTGGTGAAAGTGCCCGAAGCCCGCCCCTTTCTTCAGGGCGGTTTGGATGTCCGCTTCCGCCCGGCGTGCGTCGCCTCGCTTGGCGAAGAGAATCGCGCGTGCGCCGGTGGCGACCCCACCGCGGTCTTCCGGATTGTCTCGCAGGTATTGCTCGATGAGGGTGAGGGCCTCAGCGTCCTTGCCGAGGTAGAGCAGCGCCCAGGCCACCGTATAATGCCACAGGGTCGGGTTGAACGCGGGCAGGACCTCCCGGAAGGTTCTTAATCCTTCTTCATACCGGCCTTGGTACACCAGGGCGATGCCGATCCGCTGCTGCGCGAATCCTTGGCTTGGGTCGAGCGCGAGCGTCTTCCGAAACTCGGCGATCGCGCTGTCGAGCAGTCCGATGTGCAGATAGATCATCCCCAAGTGGTGGTGTGCCTCCGCGAGGTTCGGATTGAGCGCGATGGCGCGCCGATCCTCCTGGATCGCCAGTTCGTGAGCCCATCGGCGCGCGGCACCCCACAGAAGGTGTGCTTTCGCCCAGTGCACCTCGGCGAGATCCGGATCGAGCCGAAGCGCCTTCTCGACCGCGACGCCAGCCCGCTCCAAGGCCTCGGTGTCTCGGGGCGCGAATAGGGTGACGCGGATGGCGTAGGCCTGCACCAGTTCTGCGTAGCCTACGGCGAATGTCGGATCGAGCGCGACCGCTGTTTCCAGCAAGCTGATCGCGACCGAGTCGTCGGCGCGGTTCTGGTGCTGGAGGCGAATCTTGCCGCGCAGGTAGGATTCATATGCCGCGGCATTCTTCGTCGGGGGCGAGCGGAGGGCGCGCTCCTCGGAGACGCTCAGGGACAGCCCCAGCGCCGACACGATGCCGTGCGCCGTGCGGTCCTCCAATGCGAACCGGTTTTGCACAGGCTCCTCGAATCGGTCCGCCCACAGCTGGTTTCCGGTGGCGGCCTCGATGAGCCGCACGTCTACCCGAACGAGTCCCCCCGATTGCTGCACGCCGCCTTCCACGACCGCGTCCACGTGCAGCTCCCGGGCGACCTGTTGCAGCGGCTTGCTGATCCCACGGAACGACGCCACCGCACCCCGTGATTTCACGAGCAGCGATCTGACCCGGCCGAGGTCGGTGGTCAGCGCCTCCGTGAGGCCGTCGGCGTACCAGACCTGCAGCGTGTCACCAGAAAGGCTGGCGAGCGGCAGCACGGCCAGTGACTGAATCCGGGCCGCCACAGGCTTGGGCCACAGCCGCCTGCGCCAGCCACTGGCGCTCGAGAGGGCGAGCGCCGCCACGAGGGCTGCGCCAAGGGCGGGCCACACCATACGACGCCGCCCTGCCACGACGGCCGCCGCTGGCCGGCGTGGGGCGGTGTGCGGCGCTGGGATCGACAGGTCGACGGGTGCCGCCGTCTCCCGCGCGCGCACGGCCGCGAGCAACGCTTGGGTCTCGGCGGCGGGCTCCGTTTCGAGGTCTGCGGCGACTCGCTTGGTGAATTCCTCGTAGGCCTCCACGGCGCCCGCCCGATCGCCCAGGCGGTCGAGCAACCCGACCAGCCGACGCAACGGCGCCTCTTCATGGGGGGCGAGCCGCACGGCCCGGCGGGCCCATTCGGCCGCCAGCGGCAGGTTGTCCGCCGCCTCCCACTGCTCGACGAGCGCCTGGGCGCTGCGCGACGCCGCCTGTCGCAGGCGCGCGCGCTCCCCCTCCAGCCAGCGCTCGAAGTCCGGAGCGCCTGCAATGAAGAACCCCTCCAGCAGATCGCCCTGGTACAGCTCCAGCGCCGTGGCGAACTGACCCGCCCCGACGGCGCGGTCGAAAGCGACCACGTCGCACCACAGCCGGTCCACGTCCAGTCCGATTTCATTGTCACCGCGGCTCACGACGACGTCGGCGCCAAGCGTGCCGCGCAACACGTGGAGCGCCTGGCGCAACGCCGCGCGCGCGTGCTCCTGGTCGAATTCCGGCCAGAACAGCGCCAGCAAGGTGTCGCGTCGGTGTAAGCCTCGCGGCGTGGCCGCGGCGAGATAGGCGAGGAGAGCGAGGCGCTGAGAGCGGGTGAGGAGACTCTTGACCTCGCGTCCCTCCGCGTCGGTGAGGTGCAGACTCCCGAGCAGCCGGAACTCGATCATGCGAGGCCCTTTCGGCGCTGGCGGGCCAGTCGCCGTCACCACACCGCTAACGCACCGCTCACGCCGTGGTGACGCGTTGGGCTCAAACTGGCTACGTCCACATCGAACCTACTCGCTCGCATGCGGGAAGGCAATCAAATCGCACGGAGGTGTCCGATGACGCGCGTCGAAAGACTCACCCTACTCGCGGCGTTCGTTGCTCTGATCCAGGCATGTAGTTCCGACAGAGGATTCGTGGGTCCGGCAGCCTCTAGGCAGCTTGGCGCCGATGTCGCGGAGGAGCAGCCGCAGTACGGACCGTGGTCAACGCCGGTCAACCTCGGCCCGGTCGTGAATGCGCCATACCCCTACGTCACTCAGCATCCGGCGATTTCCAGGGACGGCTTGAGCCTGTACGTCACCTCTGACCGCCCGGGAGGGTTCGGCGGGACCGACATCTGGGTCTCGCGCCGAGCCAGCATCGACGATCCGTGGGGCACCCCGGAGAACCTGGGGCCGAACATCAATTCCCGGGGAAATGACGGGGCCCCAACGATCACCCTGGATGGGCATCAGATGTATTTCCACAGCACAGGACATGGGGGTTGCGGTCTCGCCGACCTGTTTGTCTCCCGGCGTCACGACAAGTGGGACGACTTCGGCTGGGAGCCGGCCGAGAACATCGATTTCCCAAG
>DATEGE010000180.1:0-7686 GCA_035280265.1 Gemmatimonadales bacterium
CCACCCCGCCCCCCCGCGCCCCCCGCCAGTTCGGCGGCCGCGCCGTCCAGGTCGGCGACGGTCGCCGCGACGTCGATCTCGTCCTCCCGGCCTACCACCGACAGCTCCACCGCCTGCTCCAGCGCGTCCCGCGCCCGGAACAACAGCTGGAGCAGCTCGTCGGTCGCCGGCCGGGCTCCCCGCCGCAGCAGGTCCAGGAGATTCTCGGTGCGATGCGCCAGGTCGGTGACCCGGGCGTATCCCATGGTGGCGGCCATCCCTTTAACCGTGTGCACGGCGCGGAACAGCCCGCCTACGGGAGCGGGGTTGGTAGGGGCGCGCTCCCACTCGAGCAGCAGTTGGTTGCAGGCGGTGAGGTGCTCCCGGCTCTCGGCCAGGAACAGCTCGGCGTACTGCGACAGGTCCATGGAGTCAGCCGAGGACGCGCTGCACGGCCTCGAGCACGCGCGATGGCTGGAATGGCTTCACGACGAAGTCCTTGGCGCCCGCCTGAATCGCCTCTACCACGAGCGCCTGCTGGCCCATCGCGCTGCACATGAGGATCTTGGCGTCGGGGTCATGCTTCACGATCTCCCGCACGGCGTCGATCCCGCCCATGTCCGGCATCACGATGTCCATAGTGACGAGATCGGGCTTGAGCTGCCGGTACTTCTCGACTGCCTGGGACCCTGTCTCCGCTTCGCCCACGATCTCGAAGCCCGCTTGCCCCAGGATGTCGCTGATCATCGTCCGCATGAAGATGGCGTCGTCGCAGACGAGGACAGTGTGGCTCACACAGCCTCCCTAAGAAGACAGAATGGGGGTTAGCAACGCGTCGGTATCGAGGACCACGAAGGGTTGACCGGCCCGGCGCCCGACGGCCCGCACCAGCGTCGGATCCATGCCGGCCAGCGCTTGTCGACGCTCCAGCTCCCCTCCGTTCACGGAGAGGAGGTCCACTACCTCATCGACCGTGAACCCGAGGACCTTGCTCCCCCCGCCGACCTCGAGGAGCACGGTGGTGCCCGGCCCGGCGTCGGCAGGGGGCTCCGACTGACCCAGTGCCCGCCACCCCTCCACCACGGTGACGAGCGTGCCCCGCACGTTGACGAGCCCCGCCACCATGGACGGCGCCCCGGGGATCCTGGTCGCCGCCAGCCGGGGAAGGATCTCGCGGACCCGCTCCGCTTCGGCCGCGAAGACCACCTCGCCCACCCGAAACAGCAGCAGTCGGACGACCCCGGCGTCACTCATCCGATGCGAAGAAGCCAAGATACTGCAAGGGGTTGCGTTGAGCAAGCAAATTCGGATCTGCGGCCGCTGCCGCGAGCGCCGGCACGAGATCGGCGGGCCATTCCGAGCGCAGCTCCAGCCGCGCCCCGGTCACCGGATGCGTCAGGGCGAGCCGCGCGGCGTGCAGCAGCTGCCGGGGCGCGAGGGCCTCGACGCGCTCGGCCGCTCGACGCTCCGACGGCGTAACGCGGCGACTCCCACCGAAGGCGTACTCGCGGTCGCCCACCACGGGGTGCCCTACGTGCGCCAGATGCACGCGGATCTGGTGCGTGCGACCGGTATCCAACGTCAATCGCAAAAGATCGGTCTGTGCGAACTTCGCGATCACCCGCGCGTGCGTCACCGCATGACGGCCCCCCGCCAACACCGTCATGCGCTTGCGATCTTGCGGGTGCCGCGTGACCGGCGCTTCGATGTCCAACGCGCTCCGGGCGAGGTGACCCCAGGCGAGGGCGGCGTACACTCGGTCGACCTGGCGGAGCTCGATCATGCGCGTGAGGCGGCGATGCGCGGCGTCGGTCTTGGCGAGCAGCAGGAGCCCCGAGGTATCGCGGTCGAGGCGGTGCACGATCCCGGGACGCCCCTCGGTCGCTTCCCCGTGTGCGAGCGGTGTCCCGCGGGCGGTCAGCACGTTGACGAGCGAGTCATCCCAGTGACCCGGTCCCGGATGCACCACGAGGCCGGCGGGCTTGTCGATCACGGCCAGGTGCTCGTCCTCGTAGGCGAAGGTCAGGTCGCGGTGCGCCGGCGCGTAGCTGCGGGGCGGCGGTTGCTCGGGGGGGGGGAGCTCGACCGTGACGATCGCGCCTCGCTCGAGCTGCACCGACGCACGCAGCGGGCGCCCGTCACGGGTGACGCGTTTGTCGGCGATGAGGCGCGAGGCGACGGTGCGGGACAGCGCGAGCTGGTCGGCGAGGAAGCGGTCGAGCCGTTCGGTCCCCGATGCGAGGACGCAGAAGCTGACGGCGGCCATCAGGACTGGGCCGCCCCGGCCTCCTTCGCTCGTTCCTGCGCCCGGCCCTCGAGCCAGAGCGACACCGCGAGCGCGATCGCTCCGACGCTGATCGCCGAGTCGGCGACGTTGAACGTCGGCCAGCGCGTCGCCCCGATCCCCACGTCCACGAAATCCACCACGCCCTGGGCGCTGCGCACCCGGTCGATCACGTTCCCCACCGCGCCCGCGCACACCAGCGCGAGCGAGAGCAGCCGGATGCGGTCGCCCGCGCGGGCCGAGCGCACCATGGAGCGCAGCACCAGCAACGCGACGATGGCGAGCGTCAGGAAGATCCAGCGCGAATACGCGGGCCCTCCCAAGCAGACCCCGAACGCCGCGCACTTGTTGAAGACCAGGCGGAGCTGGACGTAATCGCCGATGATCTGCAGCGGGCGCGTGGGCGAGAGCCACGCCTCGGCCGCGAGCTTGGTGACGACGTCCGCGACGACGATGGTCGCCGCGGTGACCCAGAACAGGCGGCGGTCAGCGCCGTTTTCCATCTTCTTCCTTGGCCTTGCACTTGATGCACAGGCGGGCATGCGGCAGCGCGTCGAGCCGCTCGAAGCCGATCTCCTCGCCGCATTGCTCGCAGGTGCCGAACTTCTCGGGCGCCTGGTACAGCCGCCGCAGCGCCTGGTTCACGTGCCAGAGGTAGCGCCCTTCCTGCGAGGCGAACAGGAACGCCTTCTCGCGCTCCATCGCGTCGGTCCCCTGGTCGGCCATGTGGAACGAGTAGCTCGACAGGTCGCCGTCCGACGCCTGCAGGCTCGAGTTGAAGGACTCGTCGTAATAGCCGAGCTCCTTCATGACACGCGCTCGCTCCTCCAGCAGCCGCTTCTCGAGGTGGGCGAGCTGCTTCTTGCTCATGCCCTTGGGAGCCTTGGGTTTGACTTTGGTTTTGGATTTCGTCGGCATTATCGCGAACCGCCCTTTCGTCCGTCGTGCCGCCGGAGTGCAATCGTCACCCGGCGCGCTTCGATGTCCACTTCACGAGTCACGTCCGCTTCGTCCAACACCGCGCCGAGAACGACCTTGCGCGCCAGGGTCTCCCCCTCGACCAGGCTCCGGAAGGCGGACACGGCTTCCACCACTTCCGGAGCACCCGCCACGCTCAACTCGATGCGGGTCGTGTACTCGTACCCCGCCTCCTTGCGCAGCCGTTGTACGCGGTTGACCAGTTCCCGCGCCAGCCCCTCCTGGATCAGATCTTCCGAGAGGCGGGGGTCCACCGCCGCCACGTACGGCCCGTCGGACTGGACGGCCCAGTCACTCACCACTTCGCGCGTGACGGCGACGTCTTCGGGTCGGAACTCGAATTCGCCCGCCCGGACGGGGTCCCCACGCTCTATCGTCTGCAGCTGTTCCGCCGTGAGCTGCGACACCGCCGCCGCCGCCCGCGGCGTGTCTTTGCCGTAGCGCTTCCCCAGGCTGCGAAACTCCGCCTTGCCCTTGAGGCGCACGAGATCGTAGTCCGAGCCGGCCACCTCGATCGACTTGGCGTTCACTTCCGCGGCCAAGATATCTAACAGGTCTGCCAAGGCCGGGCCCCGCACCGCGGGTGGGACCACCACCTGGATCTTGGCCACGGGCTGCCGGACCTGCAGCTGCTTGGTCTCGCGGGCCGCCCGGGCCAGGGACGCGAGCTTGCGCACGGCGGCCATCGCCTGAAGCAGGTCCGGGGCCCGGCGGCCCTGATCGATCGGGAACGAGGCCAGATGCACCGAGCTGCCGACCAGGGCGCGGTGGATCCAATCGGCGAGGAACGGCGCGGCCGGCGCGAGCAGCCGCGCCGCCGTGACCAGCGCTTCCTGCAGCGTCTCGAGCGCGACGACGTCGGTGGCGCGGTCCGGCGCCCAGAAGCGCGGCCGGTTGCGCCGCACGTACCAGCGCGACAGGTCCTCACCCACGAAGTCCATGATCCCCCGCACGCCCCCGGTCACGTCGTAATCGGACCACGCCCGCCGCACTTCCTCCACCACCTCGTCGAGCCGGGCGAGCAGCCAGCGGTCGGTGGCGGGCCGCCGCTCGAACGGCGTCGCGGCCCCGTCCGCAGGTGGCGTCCAGTCCTCGGCGTAGCGCCGGAAGAAGTCGTAGGTATTGCGGAATGCGTTCAGGAACCCGCCCGTCACGTCCGGGATCTGCCGGTGATCGAACCGCTTCGGGAGCCACACTTGGCTTTGGCCGAGCATGTAGAGGCGCACGGCGTCCGCGCCGTACTTCTCGATCACCTCCCACGGATTCACCACGTTGCCCCGACTCTTCGACATCTTCTGTCCCTGGGCGTCGAGCACCAGCTCGTTGACGATCACCTGTTTGTAGACGGGCGTGTCGAACGCGGCGGCGCCGATCGCGAGGAGTGAGTAAAACCACCCGCGCGTCTGGTCCACGCCTTCGCAGATGAAGTCCGCCGGAAAATGGGCCTTGAAGTCCGCCTGATGCGCGAAGGGGTAGTGCCACTGGGCGTACGGCATCGACCCGGAGTCGAACCACGCGTCGATCACCTCCGGCACGCGGCGCATCGTTCCGCCGCACTCGCGGCAGCGCCACGTATAGCCGTCGATCGCCGGCTTGTGGGGATCGAAGTCCTTCGGCAGTCCCTTCCCCCAACGTTCGGCGAGATCGGCATACGAGCCGATCAGCTCGCGGTGCTCCGCCTCCGCGTCGCATTCCCACACGTTGAGCGGCGTCCCCCAATAGCGGTCGCGCGACAGCGCCCAATCCACGTTGTTCTCGAGCCACTCGCCGAACCGCCCGGTCCCCACCTCGGGCGGGTGCCAGCCGACTTGCGCGTTCACTTCCAGCATGCGCGCCTTGACGGCCGTGGTGCGCACGAACCACGAGCCGCGGGCGTAGTAGATCAGCGCCGAGTCGCAGCGCCAGCAGAAGGGGTACTGATGCTCGTACGGCAGCGTCTCGAGCCACCGCCCCTCGTGCTTCAAGCGCTCGATGATGAGGCGATTGGTCTCTTTGTCGGTCACCAGCTTGCCGTTGATCTCCGGCCAACTCGTGTCCTGGAAGCTGCCGTCCGGCGCGACGGGGTTCACGAACGCGAGGCCGTATTGCTGCGCCACGGCGAAGTCGTCCGCGCCGAACGCCGGCGCCATGTGTACCAGGCCCGTGCCCTCCTGCGCCGATACGAACCCACCCGCGACCACGATGGCGCGCTGACCTTCCAGCGGGAGCGAGACCACCTCGAAGGGCGGCACGTACTTCTGTCCCACGAAATCGCGCCCCCGGTATTCCGCGACTCGCTCCGCGGCGGCCAGCGGCTTCCCGCCCACGTGCACGTGCGCCGCGCGCTCGGCGGCCACGATGTACCGCATGCCGTTGACCTGGTACTCGCCGTACTCCAGGTCGGGATGCACGGCGACGGCCACGTTCGAGAGCAGGGTCCAGGGCGTGGTGGTCCAGATCACGAGCTGGCGCCTGGGATCGCTCGCGAGCGGGAACGTCACGAACACCGAGTTCGTCTGGACTTTGTCGTAGCCGAGCGCCAGCTCGTGCGACGAGAGCGCGGTGCCGCAGCGTGGGCAGTACGGCAGCACCTTGTGGCCCCGATACAGCAGCGCCTTGTCGTGCAAGCGCTTGAGCAGCCACCACACCGTCTCGATGTAGTCGTTCGTATAGGTGATGTAGGGGTGCTCGTAGTCCAGCCAGTACGCGATGCGCTCCGACAGGGCCTCCCAGTCGGTCTTGTACTTGAAGACGTTCTCGCGGCACAAGTGATTGAACTTCTCGACGCCGTACGCCTCGATCTGCTTCTTGCCCGAGATGCCGAGCATCCGCTCCACTTCGATCTCGACTGGGAGGCCGTGCGTGTCCCACCCGGCGATGCGCGTCACGCCCTGCCCCAGCATGGTGTGGTAGCGGCACACCAGATCCTTGATGGTGCGCGCGAACACGTGATGGATGCCCGGCCGGCCGTTGGCAGTGGGCGGCCCCTCGTAGAACACGAACGGCGGTCCGTAACGGGCGGCTTCCTGGGTCTTCTGGAACAGGCGCTCGTGATTCCACGACGCCAGCAGCTGCTTCTCCAGCGCGTCCGGGGAAAGCTTCGGGTCGAGCGAGGCGTAGGCCATCAGTTGAGGCGTTGCAGCACGCCGCTCACCAGGGCCGTGAGTCGCGGCTCGGCGGCGCGCGCCACCCGGATGATTTCCTCCAGGGAGGCGGGCGCGAGGGCATCAGGGAGGCATTGGTCGGTGATGATCGAGACGCCGAGCACCTGCATCCCCATATGTACGGCGGTGATGACCTCTGGTACGGTGCTCATCCCGACGACGTCGGCTCCGAGCGCGCGCAGCATGCGGTACTCCGCCCGCGTCTCGAGATTGGGGCCCGTCACCGCCACGTAGACGCCTTCGCGCAGCGTGATACCGCGCTCCAGCGCCACGGCCCGCGCCAGCGCCCTCAGGCCCGCATGATACGCTTCGGACATGTCGGGGAAGCGCGGCCCGAGACGGTCGTCGTTCGGTCCCACGAGCGGGTTGCCGCCCAGCAGGTTGATGTGATCCGCGATCAGCATGAGATCGCCGGGACTCCACAAGGGGTGCATGCCGCCGCACGCGTTGGACACCACCAGGGTGCGGGCGCCGAGCTGAGCGAGCACACGAACGGGAAAGCCGATCTGCTGCGGCGTGTAGCCCTCGTAACAGTGGAATCGCCCCTGCATGGCGATCACCCGCCGCCCCGCGAGCGTTCCCACGAGCAGCTGGCCGACGTGACTCTCGACGGTGGAGAGGGGGAACCCCGGGATCTCGCCGTAGGGGATGCGGGTCTCGACCGCGATCTCGCTGCCCAGCGCGCCGAGTCCGGTGCCCAGGATGATCGCCGCCTCGGGAGCGAGCGTCGTCCGCGCCCGCACGGCACGGACCGCAGCTTCGATCATGTTGTTACTGGCCGTCGAGTGCGCGCAGCTCGGCCAGCTGGCGCTCGAGCAGCGCGCGGAAGCCGGCCACGTACGCCTGGAACTGGCGCGCGACGTCGGCGCTCTGGCGTTGCACCTCGCCCTGGGCGTTCCGCGCCTCGTCGAGCAGACGCCGCCCCTCGGCCTCGGCTTCGCGCACGATCACCTGCGCCTCGCGCTCCGCCGCCGCGCGCGTCTGCTCGCGCAGCTGTTGCGCCGCCACCAAGGCCTCATTCATGGCGCGCTCGCGCTCACGGTAGGCGCGCAGCTGCTCGCCGAGCGCCGCCGCGCGCTCTTCCAAGACGGACTTCTCCCGCAAAATCCGCTCGAGCTCATCGGCCACGCGCCCGCGAAAATCTTCCACGCCCGTGGGTTCGTAGCCGCGCAGGCTGCGGCGGAACTCCTGCTTGCGTACGTCGAGCGGCGTGAGGTGAAACACGTCCGTCACGTCGCTCCCTCCTCCTCCTCCCTCTCCGTCCCCGCTCGCATCTCTCCTGGCCCCGCCCCCGTCTCCGGC
>DATEGE010000181.1:0-5685 GCA_035280265.1 Gemmatimonadales bacterium
CCCGGCCAGGGTGCCGGTGAGCGTTGCGTTCTGACCCGAGCACAGCAGCGCCAGCGCGAACAGCACGCTCGCGGCGGTCGTCCCGAGCAGCGGCGAGAGCAGTTGATACGCGTCCGAGATGTCCGCGACGTCCTGATGGCCGCTGCCGTGGAACACCGCCGACGCCATCACCAGACTGGCCGCGTTGATGAACAGCGCCGTCATCAACGCCACGGCCGAGTCGATCGACGCAAAGCGGATCGCCTCGCGCCGGCTCTCGGGCGAATCGGTGTACTTCCGCGTCTGGACGATCGACGAGTGCAGATACAGGTTGTGCGGCATCACCGTCGCGCCGAGGATGCCGATCGCGATATAGAGCTGGTCGCGATCGGCGAGGATCGAAGCCTTCGGCACGAAGCCTGCGAACAGCGCGCGGAGATCGGGACGGGAGATCACGATCTCGAACAGGAAGCAGGCGGCGATCGTCACGATCAGCGCCACCACCAACGCCTCGAGCAGCCGGAACCCCTTGTTCTGCAGGTACAGCACGATCAACACGTCGAGCGCCGTGATCGCGATCCCCCAGGGCAGCGGGATCCCGAAGAGCAGTTGCAGCGCGATGGCGGAACCGATCACCTCGGCCAGGTCGCAGGCCGCGATCGCGAGCTCGCAAATCACCCAAAGCGCGAGTGACACCGGCCGCGAATAATGGTCGCGACATGCCTGGGCCAAGTCGCGTCCGCTCACGATGCCGAGCTTTGCCGCGAGCCCTTGTAACAGGATCGCCATGAGGTTCGATAGCAGGATGACGCTCAGCAGCGTGTAGCCGAATTGCGAGCCCCCGGCGAGATCGGTGGCCCAGTTTCCGGGATCCATGTAGCCCACGGCCACGAGATAACCGGGGCCGGCGAATGCCATCGCTTTGCGCCACCATCCGCCCTCGCCGACGGGGATGGTACGGTAGACCTCGGCAAGGCTTGGCGCGAGGCGTGGCCTGCGCCATCCCAGCTCTGATGGGGCGACCGGAAGCTCCCGCTGGGGCGTCGCCATCAGCGCCGCTCCACGGGGACTTCGCGGCACCACAACAGCTGCGCGAGCTCCCGCCCCACCACGCGGCTGTCCCCCGACGGCACCAGCGCGATGCTGGTAGGTCCATTGAACGGCTGCCGCTCACTCACCTGGAGCAGCACGCCCGGCGTGAGCCCCTGCTCCGCGAAGTAACGGAGCCGCGGAGCATCCTGCGTCCCGACCTGCCGCAGCTCGAGCTTGGTGCCCACGCGCGCCTCCGCCAGGGAGACCAGCTCGGCTTCTTCGATGTCGCCGGCGGCCGTGGGAATCGGATCGCCATGCGGATCGTATTGCGGCTGTCCCAACGCGGTCGCCATCCGTTCGATCAGGTCGTCGGAGACGGCGTGCTCGAGGCGCTCCGCTTCGGCGTGCACGCCATCCCAGTCATAGTGGAGGTGCTGCGTCAGATACAGCTCGAGAATGCGGTGACGGCGAATCATCCGCAGCGCCGCGCGACGTCCCTGCGCCGTCAGCTGCACTCCTCGGTACGGGACGTGCTCGATCAATCCCGTTTCCGACAGCCGCTTCACCATCCCGCTCACCGAGGGCGATGCAACATGGAGCATACCGGCGATGTCGCTCGTGGCCGCGAACCCGCCCTGGCTCGAGAGGTGATAAATGGCCTTGAGGTAGTCTTCGACCGAGGGCGTCAGAGGAGGGGTGGCATCACGAAGCATCGCGTGCATGCAGCTTTTCCCTGCCGAGGCGGCAGCGGTGAGCGGGCGCTGTATGATGCTTCAGGACAATAAGTTCAGATATAAACACCCGGCTAAGTTAGTCTAGCCTAATGTTGACATGCTGTCAAGCGAATATGTGGATTTTGAGGAGCTAAAGACTGGTAACTCGGTCGAGAAGGGGGGTCAGGATGCGCTCGGTCATTCCCCAGATCACGTCCTTTCCCACGAGGTAGGCGGGGAAGGTTCGCTGCGTGCCGCGCACCGTGAGCGTGACGTCCCGCCGCGCGGCGGGATCGGTCAGCTGCGCGAGCGGCACCCAGAAGGCGCGCTGTACCTCGTCACTCGGCACGAGCGAGGGGCGAGCGTGGAGGACGAACACGAACGGTCGCACCACCACCGGTGGTAGCGTCGGCGTGCGGGGATAAAGGTCGTCCAGCGCTCCCAGCCGCTCTGCGGCCGAGAGGTCGACACCGGTCTCTTCTCGCGTCTCGCGGACAGCAGTAGTCAGGAGATCTTCGTCGGCGGCTTCTTCGCGGCCGCCGGGAAACGCGATCTGCCCCGACCACGGGTCGTCGGCGCGCTCGGCGCGCCGGATGAGGAGAATCTCGAGTCCCTGCGGCTGCGACAGCAGCACCAGGGCGACCGCGGCGGGACGGGCGTCGGGAGCGTCGGCGGGTTGTGGGCGGTGGCTCCTCACGGCCCGGCGCACCGCGTCGAGCGTGATCACACGTGGTTCGCCCCGAGCCATTGCACGAGCCTGTCGACACCAGGAACGCTCACCTCGAGCGAGCGCACACCGCCAGCTCCTCGCGCGACCGTCAGCATGCCACCGGGTCCCGGCTCCACCAGCGCATAGCTGTCCGCCTCGACGCCCAGCACACCACGTCCGAGTCCGTCCAGCACTACATCGAGCCCGTCCGGCGACGGCTCGAACGTCACGACGGCGAATCCTGCTCGGGCTAGTCGACCTGCGATATCGGGCAAGGACCCGGACAGCACCACGACCGGACGCTGACCCGCGGCAGTCGTCACCGCGACGGAGACGGGACCGCGCGCGGGGTCGGTCAGGCGGAACGATCGTGTCGCAGGAGTGGCCACGGAGGGTTTCAACCGTTGCGGAGCGTGATAGTGGCAGTGATCATTGTGCCGGGAATAATACCGTGCGACCGATCGCAAGCCACGCGGCGATGGCGTTGGGCCTCGGGGCGGGGCTCGTGCTCGGCGTCGTCGCCGTCTGGACGCGGTCGCCGCAGCTCATCGCCCTGTGCAAGTCGCTGCAGCCCGTCGGCACAGTGTTCTTGAACCTGCTGTCCATGGTGGTGATTCCGCTGGTCATCACCGCCGTGTTCGGCGGGATCGCGGGGCTGGGCGAGCTGCGGCGGGTCGGCCGGCTCGGCGCCCGAACCCTCGGGTTCTTCGGGGGCAGTACGATCGCGGCGATCGCGATCGGGTTTCTCGTCGCCGGACTGATACTGCCGCTCGCCGCCGTCACGCCGCTACAGCAAGCGGCGCTGCGCGAAGCGGCCCGATCCGATCCCTCGTTCGTGCGGCACGCCGCGCAGCAGCTCCCCGCCGGGGTCAGGTTCATTGTCGATCTCATCCCCGCCAATCCCATGGCCGCGGCCGTCGATGGCAACCTGCTGCCACTGATCGTGTTCACCGCGATCTTTGCGGTCGCCGCGGCCGCGCTGCCTGACGAGAAGCGTCAGGTGCTCACCGATCTGGCGGACACAACGACACAGGCCCTGGTCGGCATCGTGCGCTGGGTGTTGCTGCTCGCACCATTCGGGATTTTCGCCATTGTGGCCAGCGCCGTCGCCGTCCTGGGGGTCGAGCTGATCGAAGCCATGGCGGTGTTCATCCTCGCAGTCATCGTGGGACTCGCGACGTTCATCTGGTTCATCTATCTCCCCAGCGTCGCGATAGTCGCGCGGCTGCGCCTCGACCGCTACATACGCGCGATTCGGGCATCGCTGCTGATGGCCTTCTCGACCACGTCGTCGCTCGCGACGCTCCCCGTCATGCTCCAGGCCGCCGAGTCCGACCTGCGGATCTCGCGCACCGTCGCAGGCTTCGTGCTGCCGCTCGGGGCGAGCATCGGCCGGGCCGGGAGCGCGTTGTTCCAGGCGGTGGCGGTGGTGTTCGTCGCTCGACTGTACGGCGTCGCGCTGAGTGCCGGCGACTTGTTGGCGGCGGGAGCCGCGGTGTTCCTGACGTCGCTGACGGTGGCGAGCATCCCGTCGGCCAGCATCGTGAGCCTGGCGCCCGCGTTTACGGCCACGGGGCTCCCGTTCGCGGGTCTACAGCTGTTGCTCGGGCTCGATCGCATCCCCGACATGTTCCGCACCATGACCAACGTGCTGGGAACTCTCACCGGGGCGACCGTGGTGGCCGTCGTAGAAGGAGAGCGGCTCGCGGATCGATGATCTAGAAGTAGATCGTGGCCACGAACGTCAGGCCCTGAGTGTCCCGCTTAGGCCCAATTCACGGTCTTAAAGCCACTCGCCTCTTGGTGAGTCCGCTCGTACGAGAAAGACACGGCGGCTGATCCACCCACACTGAATCGCGGGGTGAGAAGATACACCCCACCGAGCTCCCCAAAGACGCCCGCGTTCCATCCGTTGTCGCAACCGCCGGCCAGGAAGGTGGAGCTTATCCGACCGATCGCCAGGCCAGCGCTACGCCCACCAGCACGCTCACGACGGCGCTTCCCACGTGTAGCACCGTCGCCCAGCGAGCACCTCGACCCGAGGCGAGCCGCACGAGGCCGGCGAGGGAAGAGGAGACCAGCAGCATCCCGATCATGGTGCCCGCTGCGAACGCGACGAAGTAGGCGAGCTGCGCGGAGCGACTCGGCGCCGCGGCCACGAGCAGCACGAGGATCGCCGCGCTACCGGCCAGGCCATGCAACAAGCCGAAGCCGAGCGAGCGCCGGACGTCGCCCTCAGCATGGGAGTGTTGGTGGCCCAGTCCGCTGGTGTGGCTGTGGAGGTGCAAGTGCGGGCCGCCTGTGTGGAAGTGGACATGCAGGTGCCAACGCCCGCGGGCATAGCGCATGATGACCGTGGCACCGAGCCCGATCAGCAGTAGCGCGACCAGGACGTCGGCCGCGGGCCAGAGGCGGTCGGGAAGATGCAGGCCGAACAGGATGATCGCGCCCACCACGATGCCGACGCTCGCCGTATGGCCGACGGCCCACGCAAGCCCCAGCCGGCAGGCGTCGAGCAGGCGCCCCTGGCGGGTGGCTAGCGTGGACACTGCGGCCAGATGGTCGGGCTCGAAGGCGTGCCGAAACCCGAGCAGCAGGCCGAGCCCGGCGAGGCCGAGAATGCTGGGGTTCATAGTGGCTCGCAATCTAGCCGAAGCCGCTACAACCTTCCACACGTAAGCCCTATCCAAGCCGTCACATGGAGCTCACCACTGCCGGGGTGGAGACACTGCGCAGAGATCCGGACCAGGCGGCGAGGGACGCGGAAACAGCCGACGCGGCGCTCGCCGCCTCCGGTGACGGCCGCGCCTTCGAGCGGCTGTACCGAACGCACGTCAACCGGATTCACAGTTTGGTGCGCCGTATGATCGGCCCGGATCACGCCGACGACGTCGCCCAAGACGTGTTCGTGCGAGCCTGGAACAAGCTCGCGACGTTCCGGGGTGAAGCGGCGTTCGGGACGTGGCTGCACCGGTTGGCCGTGAACGTCATCCTGGCGCGTCGGACCACGATCGGCACCGAGCGCGGCCGGTACGACGATTCGGAGGCGGCGCTCGACGGCGTGGCGGGCCGCGCCGCAGCGCCGGAGCTCTCGATGGACTTCGAGGAAGCGATCGAGCGACTGCCCGACGGAGCGCGCGAGGTGTTCGTGCTCCACGACATCGAAGGGTACCATCACGACGAGATCGCCGATATGCTGGGCATCGTGACCGGGACATCCAAGTCGCAGCTGCATCATGCGCGCATGGCGCT
>DATEGE010000182.1:0-15342 GCA_035280265.1 Gemmatimonadales bacterium
CGATCGTCCACCACGTACATCCCCCACGTCGCGCGGTCGAACGGCGGTGCGTCCACGAGCTGGGCCAGGCGATGGTCGAGCGATCCCTGGAGTGGCTTCGAACGCGGGGTCTGCGCGGCCAGCGCGGAGCTAATCGTAAGCGATGCGAGGATCAGCCTTCGCATAGACAATATCGGTCACGAGGTTCACGAGGACGAACACCAGGGACATGAAGAGTATGCTTCCTTGGATCGCCGGGAGATCGCGCTTCTCGATTGCCGTGAGCACGTAGCGTCCCAGGCCCGGCCACCCGAAGATCGTTTCCGTGAGAATGCTGCCCGTGAGGTAGCTCCCCGTGTCGAGTCCGAGCACGGTGACGACGGGGATCAAGGCGTTACGGAATCCATGTCGCAGGATCACGGCCGTCTCGCTCAGGCCCTTTGCGCGCGCCGTCCGGACGAAGTCGCTCGACAGCACGTCGAGCATCGCCGCACGCGTCATCCGCGCGAGGAACGCGACCGAGCGCATGCCGAGGGTCAGGGCCGGCAGGACGAGGTAGGCGAGCCCGCCCGACCCAGCGGGCGGGAGCCATCGTAACATCACGGCGAAGAGAAGGATCAGGAGCAGCCCCACCCAGTACACCGGGAAGGACACCCCAAGATAGGAAAGCAGCATGGCGAGCCGGTCGATGGCGCCACCCGGCCGGATCGCCGAGAGCACGCCGAGCGAGATGCCGCCCAGCGCCGCGACGGCCATGGCTGCGAGCGCGAGCTCCACGGTCTTGGGGAATCGCTCGCCCAGATCCCGCGCGATGGGGCGTTGCGTGATGTAGGAACGGCCGAAATCGCCACGCACGGCGTCCCAGAGGTAGCGCCTGAACTGCGTCGGCAGCGGGTCGTCCAGGTGCAGCTCGGCCCGAAGGCGCCCGATGGTTGCGGCATCGGCGCGTTCACCCACCATGGCCGCGACCGGGTCGCCCGGCGCCACGTTCAACAGGAGGAATGCAACCACCACCACGCCGAAGAGGGTCGGCACAGTCCCGAGGAGACGGCGGCCCACGAAACCGATCACCGCGGTGTCACCTGTGCCCGCGTCCAGCGTTGCCCGTTGAAGATGACCGGCACGTCCCACCCGGTGAGATCCGGGCGCCGGGCCCACAGATCCGTGGGGAACCAGAGGTAGAGCCAGGGGGCAGCGCGGTACACTCGCTCGTCGATTTGACGATACAGGGCGGTGCGCGCAGCCTCGTCCGTTGTACGGCGGGCGCGGACGATCAGACTGTCCGTCACGGCGTCAGAATAAAAGGCGTAATTGCCGCCCGGGCCGAAGCTGCCGGAGTAGAAGAGCGGATACAGAAAATTGTCAGCGTCGGGGTAGTCGGCCCACCAGTCGAGGATCACCATATCCGCTTCCCCCTTGCGCGCCGCCTCGCGCTGGCTCGACGCGTCTCGCTCGACCAGCTCCACTCGCACGCCCACCTCGGCAAGCTGTGCCTGGATCGCCTGGGCCACGCGCGACAGCTCGACGTTTGCCGCCGTTCGCCACAGCTGCACGTCCACGCCATTCCCGTAGCCAGCCTGCGCGAGCAGCGCGCGGGCCGCGCGGGGATCGTAGCCGTAGCGCGGACGGGCGGTATCGCTCCCAGCTAGCGCCGGCGGGATCGCCCCACGGGCCGGGATCCCGCGACCCCCGTACACGGTGGCGAGGATCTCGGGCACGTTGACAGCCTGGTTGATCGCCTGGCGGACCCGCACGTCGTGCAGTGGGCCACGCCGGTTGTTCAAGGCCACGTACACCACCCGCAGCGCGGGTTTTTCGACCAGTTCACGGGGCCGCTCCCGCCGCCAACGCGCCGTTTCCCCGAAGGGCACTTCGAGCACACTGAGCCGGCCCGCTTCGAACTCGGCCGCGCGGGTAAGAGGCTCGGGGACGATCCGCACGGTCAACGTCTCGGCTGCTGGGGCGCCGCCCCAATAGGCGGGGTTCCGAATGAATCGCAGGTAATCGTCGTGCTGCCAGGCCACGAGCCGCCACGGGCCGGTCCCAACCGGGTGCTCCCCCAGACCGCCGGGGGCGGGTGTCGGCACCATGCTCGCCACAGGCATTGCGAGGAACTTGGGGAAGATGGCGAGCGGCTCGGCAAGGGTGAGCGCGATGGCCGTGTCTCCCAGAACCTCCATCCCTTGCACATCCCGGGTGTGACCGGCGGCATAGGCCTCTGCCCCGGCTATCGGGTAAAGTGGCCAGGGGCGCCCTCCTTTTGTGGCGGGGTCGAGTACCCGGAGAAAGCTCTGGCGTACCGCGGCAGCCGTGACGGGCGTCCCGTCCTGGAACTTGACGCCCCCTCGCAGGTGAAAGACGTAGCGCCGGCCTCCTTCGTCTCTCCCGGTTGCCCAGCGGTCGGCGAGCGCGGGCAGCAGGTGACCGTCCGCATCGAACTGCGTGAGACCATCGTACGCGAGCGTGACCATCTCGCCCGTGGGCACGTCGGTTGACAGGGCCGGATCGAGCGAGCGGGGGTCGTAGGACTCGTAGTAAACAAGCGTCGCGTGCCCTCCAGAGCTTTCTTCGCGGCCGCGACACGTGATCAGAGTCGCTACCACGGTGAGGGTCACGAGGAGGGGGCTCGTAGGGAGAGGCGCTCGCATGCGTTCAGGTGTCGAAAAGGTTGACAGTGCGGAGGGGGGTAGGCAACATAGGAAGGCAGCCCAACCGCGTCAATTGCGCGCGCTTTCGTTGTTTCCGTTCGTCGCCGC
This sequence comes from Gemmatimonadales bacterium, assembly GCA_035280265.1. Taxonomy (GTDB): domain Bacteria; phylum Gemmatimonadota; class Gemmatimonadetes; order Gemmatimonadales; family GWC2-71-9; genus AG41. The sequence goes on from DATEGE010000182.1 coordinate 2,736, forward strand.
GCTGACCGCGGTGACGCTGGTCCCGCTGGCCTCCCTGACCCCGCTCGCCGCGCAGCAGGAGGCGCAGCGGGTGGTCCGCGGCCTTTCCTTTGAGGGCAATCACGCCATCGACGACTACACGCTGAGCACCGCGATCGCCACTACCAGCTCGGGAGCCTTCGCCAGTCGCTGGTGGCTGCGCTGGATGGGGCTGGGGGAGAAACGGTACTTCAACGAGCTCGAATTCCGGCGGGACGTGCTGCGGTTGCTGCTGCTGTACCGTCAGGGCGGGTACATGAACGCCGTCGTGGACACGCTGGTGCGTCGCGAAGGCGGCGATGCCTACGTGACTTTCCGGATCTACGAGGGCGATCCGGTGCGACTGGCCAAACTCGACGTAGTCGGGGTAGCGATCGATTCGATCTTCGACGTGGCGGCGCTCAAGCGCAGCCTGCCCCTCCAGGTGGGCGATCCGTTCAATCGGGCGCTGTTTCAGGCGTCCGCCGACACGATCGTGAGCCGCCTGCGGAACCGGGGATATCCGTTCGCGGACATCCTGCGGAGCTTCGACGTGGACGCGGCGGAGCTCCGCGCCAACGCCACGCTCGAGGCCGTACCAGGGCCGCGGATGCGAATCGGGGACGTCTCGATCAGGGGGGCCGATCAGACGGACACCGCCACGGTGCGGAGCATGCTCTCCGTTAAGCCCGGCGACTGGTTTCGCCAGGACCAGCTATACCAGACCCAGCGGGACTTGTATGGGCTCGGCATGTTTCGCTCAGTGAGCGTAACGCTCGCCGACACGGCGTCCCGCGCGCCCGGTGACTCGGCGGTCCGGATCGTGGTGCGGGTGTCCGAGGCGCCGCGTCACCGCATCCGGGTCGGGGGCGGGTACGGGTCGCTGGACTGCTTTCGGGTGCAGACCGGTTGGACCGCGTACGACTTCCTGGGCGGCGCGCGCTCGCTCGACCTGACTGGGCAGCTCTCGAAGATCGGTGTCGGCCACCCCTTCGATGCCGGATTCAAGCAGAACGTGTGCGGTTTTCTGAAAGGCGATTCCACCACGTCGGACACAGCGAACTACAACGCCACCATCACGTTGCGACAGCCGGTGTTCTTGTCACCGCGCCACACTGCGAGCCTCGCCGTATTCGCCGAGCGACGCTCGGAGTTCGAGGTCTACACGCGACAGGCGGTGGGCACCAACGTCGCTGTCACCTTCAACGCCCGTCGTGACATACCGGTGACGGTGGGTTACAGCTATTCGGTGGGCTACACCACGGCGGACGCGGCCAGCTTCTGTCGGTTTCTCACGGTGTGCAATGTGGCGGACCAATCGTTCTTCACGAAGAGCCGAGCGTTCGGGGCGGTCACCGTTTCCGGCGTGCGCGGTCGCGTGAATTCGGCGCTCGATCCTTCCGTCGGAAGCGTGATGCAGGTGACCCTGGTCCACGCGTCGCGCTACGTGCTATCGGATACGCTGTACGAGTTCAACCGGGGAGAGATCGAGATCTCGACGTATTATCCGCTGTCGCGGCGCAGCGTGCTCGCCTGGCGTATCCGCGGAGGCACGATCCTGCCGCAGCGCATCACTCTCCTTGGTCAGAGCACGCAGTTCGTCCCCCCCGATCAGCGGTTCTACGCGGGCGGTCCGAATTCCGTACGTGGCTACACGCGTAACGGGCTGGGGCCGCGTGTGTACGTATCAGACAGCTTCGACGTCAACGGCGTGGACACGACGTACCGCAACATCCAGGCGGCGCCCACCGGGGGCAACACCGTGCTGACGGCGAACCTGGAGCTGCGCATTCCGGCGCCGATCTTCCCGGAGCGCGTGCGGCTGGGGGTGTTCGCAGACGTGGGGCAGGTTTGGGAGCGGGGCGACCCGTTGTCGAAGGTCAGTGGTCTGAGGGTCACGCCGGGCGTGGGGCTGCGGTTCGTCACGCCGCTCGGCCCGGTGCGGCTGGACGCAGCTTTCAACGGTTACCCTCAGGAGCCAGGTCGGCTGTATTACCTGCACCAGGGCGATCTCACATCCACCCGCAGGATCGTCGCGCCTGGCCTGCCGCCGGGGTTCTGGCGGCGCGTGGTCGTCCAATTCGCCGTGGGGCAGGCGTTCTGATGGTCCGTCGCTCGCTGGGAGCCGCGTTGTGGGTGTTGGTGGGGCTGCTCGCCTGCTTCCTCGGGGCGCTGTCGTCGCTGGTCGGGACGGGAGCTGGCCGCACGCTGCTGGCACGCGTGGCGGAAGGCGGGCTGCATGGGGTGTTCACTGGAGCCATCGAGATCGGTGACGTGCGCGGCTCGCTGCTCACCGGCGTCACGCTGGACGAGGTCCGTCTGTTCGACGCCGACTCCACGTTGGTGGCGTGGCTGCCACGAGTGGATTTGAGCTACAGCCCCTTCGATTTTGCGGCGGGCCGCGTGGTGTTCTTCGAGTTCACGCTGCACCACCCCGTGATCAACATCGTGCAGCACCCGAGCGGTCGGTTGAATGTCGAGGAGCTGCTGCGGCTCGGTGGGCCGGACAAGGGGCCGCACGGGCCCGCCACGCTGATCCTGTTCCGCAACGTGCGAGTCATCGACGGGAGCGTCGCGCTGCGGCTCCAAGCGCGGCGGGCGGAGCCGGGCGACACGAGTCTCGAGATCGCGACGGGCGGCCCCAACGGGCGGTTGCGGATCCGACGATTCGAGCACTTCGACGCGCGCCTCGCCGCGCTGCAGGTGTCTTCCCCCCGCGAGCGCGGTGTCCGGATCGATGTTTCCCGCCTGGCGGTGGAAAGCTCGGACCCGCCCGTTCGCCTCACGGACGTGGCGGGCCAGCTTCATGTCGTGAGGGACTCGCTGGAGCTGCGGCTCGCGCGGGTGCGGCTGCCGGGCTCCGCGCTGCGCGACGCGCGCGGCCTGCTCCACTGGCCCCACGACACGCTGTTGTTCGACCTGCGCGTGCGCGCCGACTCGGCGACGCTCGCCGACTTCCGGTTCATCGATCGGCGTTTCGCGGGACGCCCGGGCGCGGGCGTGGTGTCGGGCGACGTGCGCGTGCGCTCGCACGGCGGCCGGCTGCTCGAGGTAGGGCTCGACCCGGTCCGCCTGGTGGACGGTGGTGGCAGCTTGGCGGGCCGCCTCACCGCCTATAGTGCGGCGGATTCGGGGCTCGTGGCGCTGCGCGACGCCGATCTGGACACGCGCGACTTCGACCTCGAGTTCGCGCGACCCTTCCTCGACACGCTGCCGTTCGCCGGCCGCCTGACGGGGCACACCGTCGCCAGCGGGCCGCTGCGCGGGCTGACGCTGGAGACCGATTGGGCGTTCCGCGACTCCCTGGTCCCGCAGTGGCCGGAGAGCAGGGTCCGGGGCACCGGGACGGTCAATCTCAAGGCGGCCGACGGGATCCATTTCGACGGCTTCGACATCGAGGCGTCGAGCCTCGACCTGGGCACCGTCGCGCGACTCGCTCCCGCCGTCACACTGCGCGGCCGAGTGGAGGCGGTAGGAACGCTCACCGGACCGCTGCGCGACGCGCAGCTGGTCGGCACCCTCGTGCATCGCGACGGCACCCGTCCGGCCAGCACGCTCAGGGGAAGCATGCGTCTCGACACCCGGGGCGAGCTGCTGGGCATCTACGCCGACCTCACGGCGGACTCGCTGTCTTTCGACGGGCTGAAGGGCAGCTTCCCGTCGCTGCCACTGCATGGCGCGGTGACCGGTCCCGTGAAGCTGGCCGGGCCAATCGACGCACTCGGGCTGCACGCCGAGCTGCGCGGCGCCGGTGGCGATGTGCGCGGCGATGGCACGCTGATCGTGGACCGGCCGCGCCTCGGGGCGCGCCAGCTGCAGGTCGTGACCCGCGACCTGGACCTCGCGGCCTGGCTGGCGGGCTCGGTACCGCACTCGCGCTTGAACGTCACGCTACGCGGCGGCGTGATCGGCGACAGCGCCGCTCCGCCCGCCGGTGGAGTGGCCGTGGCGCTCGGGCCGTCGGAGTTCGCGGGCGCCGGGGTGGACTCTGGGACGGCGCGTGTGCGCTTCGCCGACCGGCGACTCTACGTTGACTCGCTGCGTATCGCGCAATCGGGCGCCGTCATGACGGGATCGGGTTCGCTGGGGTGGACACGGGGAACGCGCGGGCAACTCGCGCTCGACCTCGACGCCGACAGTCTGAACGTGCTCGACTCGTTGGTTACCTGGCTGGCGGGCGGGGCGTCCGCCGCTGACGATCCCCCACCGGCGCGACCGGGCGACGGGGCCCTCGGCGGGGCGGCGCGCATGGTGCTCACGCTCGAAGGCTCGCTCGATTCCCTGGGCGTGGACGCACGCGCCAGCGTCGAGCGATTCGCGTGGCACGCGTGGCGCGTGCCGACCGGTCGGGCCCGGCTCGCATGGCATGCCGGCGTCCGTCCCACGTTCGCCGTCGACGCCACGCTCGATTCTCTGGAGTACGGTGGGGTTGGGTTCTCGGGAACCGCGGCGGCGGCGCGCGGCACGGCCGACTCGCTCACCTGGTTCGTGCGCTCCCGGATCGGCGAGGGGGGAGCGCTGCTCGGCGGGGGACGGTTCGTCCAGCACGCCGCTCCGACGGGGGGCTCCGTGCTGGCGGTGGGTGTGGACTCGCTCGCGGTCCAGCTTCCCGGCGATGCATGGGTGCTCGAGCGGCCCACCGAGCTCACCGTGACCGATTCCGCCGCGACGGTCGGTCGGCTCACGCTACGCAGTGCCTACGGCGCGGGATCCCTCGCGCTCGAGGGCGACTTACCGACCCGCGGCCGCGCCAATGCGCACCTACAGCTCGAGGCGTTCCCGCTCGCCGGTCTGTACGCCCTGCTGGAGCGTGACACGGCGGGGGTGGGGGGCACGGTCACCGCCACCGCGGGATTGACGGGTACGCGAGCGAGCCCGGTCGCGAGCGGCTCGTTCGCCTTCTCCAAGGGGTCGCTCGGCGGGTTCCACGCGCCCTTCGTGGATGGCACGTTCGAGTATCGCGACCGGCGCCTGAACGGGGCCATGCACCTGTGGCGCTCGGGTCAGCAGATCCTGGACGTTCACGCGTACTTGCCGCTCGACCTGGCGCTCGAGTCCGTCGCCCAACGCCAGCTTCCCGAGACCCTGTCGGTGCGCGCCACCGCCGACAGCGTCGACCTGTCGGTGCTCGAGGCGCTGACGCCGGCGGTGCAACGGGTGACGGGGGTGTTCTCGGCGGACGTGGGCGTCGCCGGCACGTGGGACGCACCGCGCCTGCGTGGGGGGCTCCAGATCACCGAGGCGGCCGCGACGATTCCTGCGCTGAACGTGCGCTACGAGGGCGTGAACGGTCGCCTGGCGCTCGCCGGTGACACGATCGCCGTGCAATCGCTCTCGGCGCGCAGCGAGCGCGGCCGGGCCGACGTGAGCGGCGCGTTGCGGCTCGAGCAGCTCACGCACCCGGTGCTCGATCTGCGGATCGCCGCGGACCAGTTCAAGGCGCTCGACCTGAAGAACAACGTGGCGATCACCGCCAGCGGACGCGTCGCGCTCCAGGGGCCCGTGTTCGGCGCGTCGCTCACCGGCCAGGCCAAGGTGACGTCTGGGGTCCTGTACTTCGCCGACCTGGTGCAGAAACGCATCGTGAACCTGGACGAGCTCGCGGATACGTCGCTCGCGTCGTTGATCGCGCAGCAGCGGCTCGGTCCTCAATTCGAGAACGTGTTCCTCGACAGCCTGCACATCGACGGTCTCGAGCTCGAGATGGGCAGCGACGTGTGGCTGCGCTCGAACGAAGCCAACATCCAGCTCGCCGGGTCGGTGCGGCTCAGCAAGCAGCGCAACCTGTACCTCGTGAGCGGCACCCTGCAGGCGGCGCGCGGCACCTACCGGCTCAAGGTAGGTTCGGTGCTGTCCCGCGAGTTCGTGGTCACCGACGGAACGGTGAAGTACTTCGGCACGCCGGACCAGGACGCGGCGCTAGACATCGAGGCGAAGCACGTGGTGCATCCGGTCCCCACGCAAAGCCAGCGCAACCCCGAGGACATCACCGTCATCGCGCACATCACTGGCACGCTGCTCGTGCCGAAGGTCACCCTCCAGGCCGACAAGCGGGATCTGTCACAGACCGAGCTGATCTCGTACCTGCTGTTCGGCAAGAGCAGCGTGGACCTGGGAGGCGACCAGGGCTCCATCGCCGATCAGCGCGCCGTGCTGCAGAGCGCGCTGGCTGTGCTGTCGGGAGAGATCGAGCAGACGATCGTCTCGGGCGGCGTGCCGGTGGATTACGTGGAGATCCGCCCCGGCGGCGGAGGGCAGGGCGATCCCCTGCTCGGCTGGCAGTTTGCGGTCGGGCGGCAGCTCGGGCCCAAGACGTTCCTCGTGGTGAACGCCGGGTTCTGCCAGGGGCGGCAGGTAGCGGTGCAGAACATGCTGGGACTGTCGCTGCAGTTCCGGATCAGCCCGGAGTGGCGTACGGAGGCGAGCTTCGAGCCGGTGCAAACCTGCGCCGACCTGTCGAGCGAGACGCAGGGCAACACGGTGCCGCGGCAGATCGGCCTCGATCTCTTCTGGGAGAAGCGCTACTAGCCATGACCCGAGCCCTGCTCATCGCGAACCCGGCGGCGGCGCGCACCGACGCTCAAGCCGTGACGGCGATCCGCGACACGCTGCGACGCGGCGGCTGGGCGGTGGAGGTGCTCGCCACGGCGCGAGCGGGCGACGCGCGCCGCTTCGCGCGCGAGGCCCGCGCGCAGGGATTCGACGCCCTGGTATGCTATGGCGGAGACGGCACGGCCATGGAGATCGCGGCCGGCGCAATGGCGAGCGGGCTGCCGCTGGGGCTCGTGCCGGGCGGAACCGGGAACCTGCTGGCTGGGAACCTGCGGCTGCCGCGCGGACCGGCCGCGGCGGCGCGTGTGATCCTCGCGGGCCACACGGCCGCGATCGACTTGGGTGCCGTGGAACGCGCCGACGGGACGCATTACTTCGCGGTGTGCGGCGGCACGGGATTCGACGCCCGCTTGATGGCGCGGACGCGGTCCGACGAGAAGCAGCGCTGGAAGATGGCGGCCTACGTGATGCGGGCGTTCGCCACGCTGCCGGACGTCACCAGTCCCAAGCATCGCGTGACCGTGGACGGTGTGGCGCGCGAGCTACCGGCGGCCATGGTGCTGGTCGCGAACTGCGGCGAGCTCGTCCCACCGTTCCTGCGGTTGCGCGACAACGTCGCCCCCGACGATGGCTGGCTCGACGTCCTGGTGCTCCGGGCCGAGGGACTGCTCGAGAGTCTCGGCGCATTCGTGGAGATGGTGTGGCGTCCGCGGAACGGCGCGGGACGGTTGTGGTTCGGTCGGGGTCGGACCGTGCGCGTCGAGGTGCTGGAGGGGCCGGCGCAGCCGATGCAGCTGGACGGCGAGCTGTGGGGCCACGCCCCCTTCGAGGCGCGCCTGGTTCCGGCGGCGCTCTCGGTGATCGTCGATCCCCGTACGGCGCCGGTGCGAGCATCGTCCCGTGTCTGACAGCGTCCTCCTGATCGACGCCGACGCCGAGGAGCTGCGCATCCTGGGCGAGCACCTCGATGGTATGGGCTACGACGTCGGACGGTACGGCACCGGTGAGGCAGGGCTCGCGGCGTTCGATCGGTTGCGGCCCGACGTGGTGATTCTCGGTCACCACCTCCGCGACATCGATGGCCTCGAGGTGCTCGAGGATCTGCGCGAGCGGGGCGGGGCCGTCATCTTTCTCACGGAGCGGAGGGACGGGGGGGACGGGGAGGACGGAGGAAACCCTGGGAATGGGGGGGAGGGAGAGGGCGACACCACGGTGCGCGCCATGCAACTCGGCGCGGAGCACGTCGTCCATAGACCGGTGGACGTGGATCACGTGGCCGCCGCGACCGCCCGCGTGTGCGAGAAGGTCCGGCTGGCGCGCCAGAACGCGTTGCTACACGAGCAGCTGGAACGACTTCAGCCTGCGCAGCCCGAGGCGGAGGGCGGGGACCTCCCGCACCAACCACAGGCGCTCGCCGAGGTAGAGCGCGCGCACATCGAGAAGACGCTCAGATTCCATGGCGGCAACCGCACGCGCGCCGCTCACGAGCTCGGGATTTCGCGCGCCACACTGATCAATAAGATTAAGAGCTACAGACTCGACATCTGAGGCCGGGAGGAGGGGAGGATCGATGACCGACAAACCGAAGCTGATGGAGCACGACGGCATGGTATGTCGCTCGTGCGGCAACGAGGAGCGCGCCTCCGAAGGCTATCCCTGCTCCGACTGCGGGACTTTCATCTGCCTGATCTGCTCGTTCCGAGGCGTCACGCGCTGCAAGGCGTGTGAGGCGAAAGCCAAGGCACAGAAGGCCTAACCCGCCGCCCCCGTCGCATCCCGCCGCTTCCGCACCTCGCGCGCCACGTCGTCGGCCGACGTGCCGAGCTCCTTCGCCAGCTTGGCCACGGCGTCGCTCGCCCCCGGCCAGTCGCCGGCCGCCGCCAGCGCCTCGAGCGCGATATCCTCGACGATCGTCGTGCGCTCTTCGAGGTCCCGGGTACGGACCGCCACTTCGCGTGCCAGCCACTGCTCGAGCTCGCGGCGGTCGATCTCGAGCTGGCGCTGCCGGAGCGCGCCCTGCAGTGACAGTTCCAGCTCGTCCAAATCCACCGGCTTGATGAGGTAATCGTAGGCGCCAAGCTTGAGACACTCGATCGCCGTCCGCGGCTCGTCGATGGCGGTCAGCATGATAATGGCCAGATCGGAATCGACCGCGAGCGCCTTCGGCACGAGCTCCACGCCGCTCATGTTGGGCATGCGGATATCCGAAAGCATCGCCTGCGGCTCATCGGCGGCTTGGCGGTCGAGCGCCTCGGCGGCGCTCGCGGCCTGCAGGACCTTGTAGCCGAGGCGCGAGAGAAACCGATCGAGCGCCTGACGAATGCCTTCTTCGTCGTCCACTACCAGCACGGTCGTCGCGGGGCTGTCCGAGTCGGGGTTGGGCATGCGCTAACGTATGTGCCCTCCACAAGCCGAGCAAGCCGAGGTATCTTCGCGCTTCGATGGCGTCGACTGTTCCCTCCAGCATCACCGCGGTCCGAGGCATCATGGTGGGACACTGGACCGACGTGCCGCGCGCGACCGGGTGTACCGTGGTGCTCGGGCCGGACGGCGGCATGCGGGCCGCCTGTGCGATCCGTGGCCGGGCGACCGGGACGCGTGAGATCGACGCGCTGAATCCGCGTCACTTGGTGGATCGCGTGGATGCCATTCTGCTGACCGGAGGGTCCGCCTATGGCCTCGGGGCCGCGGACGGCGTCATGCGCTGGCTGCGCGAGCGGGGCCGGGGATTGCCCGTGGGGCCGGCGGGGATCGTGCCCATCGTACCGACCGCCGTGATCTTCGACTTCGATCTCGCGCCGGGCGGCAAGGCCGATCGCTGGCCCACCGCCGACGACGGGTACCACGCGTGTGCGGCCGCCGGTAGCGACGTTGCCGAGGGGTCCGTGGGGGCCGGCACCGGCGCCACCGTAGGCAAGGCGCTGGGACCCCGGGCGGCGATGAAGGGCGGTGTGGGCACGTGGGGAGCGACGGGTGGCGACATCGTCGTCGGTGCGCTCGTCGTGCTCAACGCCGTCGGGAACATCCTCGACGGATCGGGCGCGATCCTCGCGGGCGCGCGCGGACCCGACGGGCGGTACGTGGATGCCCTCACGCACCTCGCTGGCGGAGCGGCGCCGTTCGGCCGTCCGCCTACGGGGGCGGGGCGGAATACGACGCTCGCCGTCGTCGCGACGAACGCGACGCTCGACCGAACGGCGCTCGAGGCCCTCGCGCAGGCAGCGGGCGACGCGCTGGCGCGACGGATCGTGCCGTACGGGACGATGTTCGACGGCGACGTGGTGTTTGCGCTCAGCACCGCCGACGCCACGCCGGCCACACCGCTGCAGGCCGAAGCGCTCGCGGCCCTCGCGGTGCCCGTGGCCGTGGAGCGCGCTGTGCGGCTGGCCCGCGGACTGCGCGACGTCCCGGGCCTCGCGGACGGTGCCGCACGGTGAGTGATCGCTTCGCGCGCGACGTGTCGGACGTCGCGCGGAAGTGGGTCCCCGACCCCCGCCTTGGCGTCTTCGAGGTGACCGTCGAGCCACGGCGGCTCGCCGGCTGCACAACGAGCCGCGATGCCCTCGCCGCGCTTCGCGCCCTCGCCGTCGCATCCGGCCGCGCGGCCGACGTGCGTTTGCTCCCCGATTCGTCGGTCGACAACGAGGCGGTGGCGATCGTGACCGCTGCCGTGGCGCCGCTGCTCCGGGAGCCGCGCATCACCGCTGACCGCGTGAGCGAGGCGCTGCATGGCGAGTCGCTCGCGTTGCTCGAACGATGCGACGGTGGGTGGCTGCGGGTGCGCGCCGCGGACGGCTACCACGCGTGGACCCACGCCGGCTACGTCGCTACCGGACCGGAGGACTGGGCGGACGACTGGCGCGCGCGCGCCGTCGGGAGGTCGCTCGGCGCCGAGCTGCGGTTCGAGGATCAGCGGTTCCGGCTGGCCGTGGGCGCGCGCGTCGCGCTGCGGCGCTCGGGAGATGTAGAAACGGCGGATGGTCGCTCCTGGAGCGTGCACGCCGGCCTGGTTCGTTTCGAGGCGGAGGTGCGGGCCGAGGCGCGCCTGCTCGCGCCGCCCGAATGGGCGCTGCGCTGGCTGTCCGGCGCGCCCTACACGTGGGGCGGTCGCACCGAATGGGGTATCGACTGCTCCGGCCTGGTGCAGGCCACATACGCCGCGCGCGGGGTGACCCTGCCGCGCGACAGCGACCTGCAGTCGCTCGTGGGGCGCGAAGTGACGATCCACCCGGACGGCGCGGGTTACGAGGCAGGCGACGTGCTGTGCTTCGCCGACGGACGTCGCATTTCGCACGTGGCGCTGTGGGCCGGCGCCGGGCGCATCGTCCATGCGGCGCTCTCGCGTGGCGGCGTCGCGTCGGATGATCTGCTCGGGGATGCGCCGGCGGCGAAACGCCTGCGGGAGTTCCTGGTGGCGGTGCGCAGGGTCGGACAGTCGGACGGTCGGACAGCCTGACCGTCAGGCGCTTTACGGTCCGACCGTCCGACTGTCGAGCGCTTATGTTTGTCTCATGAAGCTCGTCCTCTTCGACATCGACGGCACGTTGCTCTGGACCGACGGCGCGGGTCGGCGGGCGATCCAGCGCGCCTTGCTCGACGAGGCCGGAACCGCCGGGCCGATCGAGCGCTACCGCTTCGACGGCAAAACCGACCCGCAAATCGTGAGCGAGCTGTTGGCGCTCGCCCACCATCCACGAGCGCGGGACGAGGCGACGATTCAGGCGGTGTGCCGCCGCTACGTCGATCATTTGCGGACCGAGCTGGACCGACCCGCGCAAACGACCACGCTGATGGCCGGCATCGACGCGCTGCTGGGGGCGCTCGAGGCACGGCAAGCGGAAGGGAAGGCGCTGATCGGACTGCTCACGGGCAACGTGGAGCCCGGGGCGATCCTCAAGCTGCGCTCCGCGGGACTCGACCCCGCGCGCTTCCGCGTAGGAGCCTATGGCTCGGACTCCGCCCGGCGCGCCGAACTGCCGCACGTCGCCGCCGAACGAGCCGCTGCGCTCACGGGGTGGCGCTTCTCCGGAGCGGACGTGATCGTGGTGGGGGATACGCCCGACGACGTGGCCTGCTGCCGACCGATTGGCGCGCGGTGCGTGGCGGTCGCGACTGGGTCGTACGACGCGGCCGCGCTGAGAGCGTGCGGTGCGGCATACGTGTTCGAGACCGTGGTCGATACCGACGCCGTCCTGCGCGCCATACTCGCGTGACCTCGTCCAACGCGCTTCCGGCGGACGAGCTCGAAGTAAAGGCGCGCGTCTACGACCCCGACGCGCTGCGCGCCACCCTGGTTGGCGCCGGAGCCACGCTCGAGTTTCGTGGCGACATGATCGACCGACGGTTCGACCGGAATGAGACGCTCTCCGGCCGTGACGAAGTGCTGCGCCTCCGGGTGTTGCAGCCGGCCGATGGTGCGCCCGCCTACGGGGTCCTCGGGTGGAAAGGCCCGCCCACGCAACGGGACGGCTACCGCCATCGTGCGGAAGCCGAGGTGCGCGTGACCGATCCCGACGCCGCCGTCACGATTCTCGAACGGCTCGGCTATCGCGTATCGCTTCGCATCGATCGTCGCGTGGAGACGTACCGGCTGGGCGATGCCGTGCTCCGACTCGAGTGGTATCCTGCGATGGACGTCCTGCTCGAGGTCGAGGGCGCGCCGCGCGCCATCGAGCGGGCGATCGCGGCGACGGGGCTCGACCGAGATCGCTTTGTCGCCGAGTCGCTGCCGTACTTCGTCGCCCAGTACGAGGCGCGCACCGGCCAGCCGGCCGTGTTGACCCGATGAGCGCGCCCCTGAAGATCCTCATGCCGCTGCGGATTCCGGAGCTCGCGCCGTCGCTCGGACGCGTGATCGTGCCGCATCGGCTGGAGGAGCCGTGGGTGCCGCTCGACGATGTCCGTGAGGAGCTCGCGACGCGCATCATGGAGCTGGGGGGCGCGGCCCGCGCCGCCGCGGCCCGAGAGGAGCGCGAGGCCGTGCTCGAGGCGGTGAGCCGGCGCGCTTGGCTAGGGAGCTGGGAAGCGGCCGCGCGCCGCGTTGGCGAGCGCGTGGTCG
>DATEGE010000183.1:0-1837 GCA_035280265.1 Gemmatimonadales bacterium
TCGAAGGCACGGAGGAAGCGGTTCCCTTCGGGTCCTTCGTCCTTGGCGAGCAACAGGCTCGACAGCCACGGGATGATCGTGAGCGACACGAGCAACGACGCGACCATCGCGTAGATCACGGCGACGGGGAGCGACCGGATGAACCGGCCCGGCCCACCGGGCAGATAGAGCAACGGCACGAACGCGAACACCAACGTGGCCGTGGCGCCCAGAACCGCCACCCAGATCTGCCGCGTCGCGAGGACTGCGGCGTCGATGCGGGAGTGTCCCGCGCGGCGGAACCGCGTGATGTTCTCGACCACCACGATGGAGTCGTCCACCAGCAGTCCGAGCGCGATCACCATCCCCACGATCGTCAGCTGATTGAGCGTAAAGCCGGTCCACGCGAGCGACGTGACGCCCACGGCGAGCGACAGCGGAATCGAGATCATCACGATGAGCGCGGCGCGAGGCCCGAGCGGGAGCAACGTCAACAGCACGAGGCCGAGCGCGAGCAAGAAGTCTTCCCCCAGGCGGGCCAGACGGTGCGAGACGTTGGCCGCCTGATCGAAGCCTCGGGCCAGCGTCACGCCGGGCGGGAGCGCATGCTCGAACCGCTCGAGCTCTGCATAGATGCCATTCCGGACCACCTGGACGGTCGTCCCTTCGCGTTGGGTCGCGGTGACGAACACCGCGCGACGGCCGTTGAAGCGTGCCCGATAAGTGGAGTCGGCGTACCCCCACTCCACACGCGCCACGTCGCCGACGCGCACCAGCCGGCCGTTTCCGCCCCGCACCACGGTGGTGCGAACCTGGTCGAGGGTCTCGTAGCTGCCCGAGGAGCGTACGCTGAAGGTGCGGCCGCCCGCGTCCGCGCTGCCGCCGGGAATGTCCACGCTCTCACCGCCGATCGCCCCCAGCACCTGGGCCACCGGCAGGCGCAGGGCGGCCAGCCGTCCCAGGTCGAGCGCGACGTCGACCTGCCGCTGGGGCGCTCCCCACCGCTCCGCCGTACGCACGCCCGGCACCACGCTGAGCCGGTCTTCCAGCTCCTCGGCGATGGAATCGAGCACATGGTAAGACGCGAACGGCGACACCAGCGCCACCTGTACGACGTTGACGTCGAGCGTGCGGGCCTTGTAGATGTCGAGCTGGGCCAGCTCCGCCGGTAGGCCCGGGCGGAGCGCGTTCACCTCGCGCACGACATCGTCGTACTTCTTGTCGGCGTCCAAGTTCGGCTCGAACTCGATCTCGATCCGGGCGACGCCTGGACGGATCTGTGTCTTGATGCTCCGCACGTCGTCCAGTCGATGCAGCGTGTCCTCGACTTGCTTGACGACCAGCCGCTCGAGATCGATGGCGGTCGCCCCGGGATACACCGCGACGATCGTGAACGTTGGAAAGTCGATCGGCGGGTCCTCGCTGCGCGGAATCGTCCGCAACGACGTCACGCCCAGCGCCGCCAACATCACGAACAGGACGACCGTGAATTGCCAGTTCTTGACGGAGAACTCGGTGAGCTTCATGGCTGCACTCTCACCGCGGCGCCGTCGTCGAGGTACGCCCCCCCGTCCGTTACGACGGCCCGTGCACCTTCGAGCCCGCTGAGCACGGCCACCCGATCCCCGGCCAGAAAGCCGATCGTGACCGTCCGCCGCTCGGCGCGCCCTCCGTCCGCTGACACCGTGAATACGGTGGCGTGCGCGCCGTCCGCCTCCAGCACCGCTTCGATCGGCACGAGCGTCACCGGCCGTACCGCGGCGGGGCGGATCTCCACCTCGCCGATGAGCCCGCTCGCCAGCGTCGAGGGAGGCACCGTGACCTCGACGCGATAGGTGCCGGTGAGCGGGTCGGCCGC
>DATEGE010000184.1:0-8294 GCA_035280265.1 Gemmatimonadales bacterium
CCCTGGGGTTCGCGGAGGTCGCGCGACGGGCACGGTATTACCGGCGCCCCGTGGAGGACGCGGTCGTTCTGCGAGTGGTCATCCCTGCGGGCGGGGTGACTGCAAAACTTTAGCCCAAGTGGCGTATCTTTGATTGACAGAATGACTTGCGAGTCATATACTGTTGTCGCCCTTGGTCCCAGACCCGCCTAGCGTCTGGAGGTCTGTCGTGAGCCGGAGCCTCAATAAGGTCATGCTAATCGGGAACTTGGGGGCCGATCCCGAGGTGCGGAGCACCACCAACGGTTCCCGCGTCGCCACCGTCTCCTTGGCGACCAGCCGTCAGTGGACTGGGCAGGGGGGGGAGAAGCAGGAAAAGACGGAGTGGCATCGAGTGATTTGCTGGAACAACAAGGGCGTCGGCGCCCAGCTCGCGGATCTCGCCGAGAAGTACATGAAGAAGGGAGATCGCATCTACGTCGAAGGGCGCATCGAGTACAGGACCTGGGAGGATCGGGAGAAGCAGACTCGATACACGACCGAGATCATCGCGCGGGAAGTGATCCTGCTCTCGTCCCGTGGCGCCGGAGTCGGAGCGGGGGCAGCGGGCGGGGCGGGGGCGGGAGGCGCAGCCGGTGAGGGCGCTGGGGAGCTCGCGCGGGCCAAGGCTGGTGCCAAGGAGTCGCTCGACGCGTTCCCGGAGGCCCTGGATGAGGAGGACGACGATCTACCGTTCTAACCGGGCAGCCCTGCTCGCCCTTGTAGCAGGGCTGCTCGCGGGGTCGGCGGCCGTGGCCGCAGCGCAGGACACAACTCAGGCTCGACCGGACACCTCCCGGCCGGCGCAGGACACGTCGCAAGCGGCGGCTGCGCCGGCCGCGCCCGGGCAACTCCCCGCGACCCACGTCGTGTCGGCCGGGGAGACGCTGTGGTCCATCGCCCAGCTCTACTACAACGATCCTCTCCTTTGGCCTGAGATCTACCGGCTCAACACCGCGCTCATTGACGATCCGCATTGGATCTACCCCGGCGAGGAGTTGAGCCTCTCGCAAGCCGTAAGCGTCGCAGCCGCGCCCGAGAGCACCACGACCGTCGCGGTCGCGCCACCGGCACCCCCACCCCCACCCGGCGACACCGTGCACGCGCAGCCGACACCGACGGATACTGTGGCCGTCGTCGCGCCGGACACGACGCCGTTGGTCGACACCGCACAGGTCACGGAAGCGCCGGCGCCACCCCCCGAGCCGACGGAGAGCTATGAGACGATCTTCGATCGACGCCGCGGCGCCACCCAAGAGGTGCGGGACGTGCTGCGGGCCTACGCGAACCAGCCCTACCGTCCGCTGCGGCGGAGTGAGTTTTACGCTGCGGGCTTCCTCACCGAGGGCGAGCGGCTTCCGTACGGTCGCGTGCTCGGCAATACGTCCATCCCCGCGATTCCGCGGTTGACGGACCGCTCCAGCGCCACGACGTTCGATCAGATCGCCGTACAGCCGCTCCGCAACGCGTCATATCACGTGGGTGACTCGCTCCTGATCGTGCGCGTCGATAGAGACATCACGGGTTGGGGTGACGTCGTGGTCCCGCTCGGGGTGGCCCGCATCACCGAGCTGCAGCGGCGGCAAGTCCTCGCCGACGTCATCATGCAGTTCGGGCGCATCCACGATGGGCATCTCTCGCTGCCGCTCGAGCCGTTCAAGGATCCAGGGCAAGTGCGCCCGACCCCGGTGGACCAGGGATTGGTAGGCATCGTGATCGCGGAGCGCGACCTGCACGTACTGACCGCGCCACAGCAGATCGTGTTCATCAATCGCGGTCGCGTGGAAGGCGTCAGTCCTGGCGACGTTTTCGAAGTGTACCGACCTGCCTCTGGCGTGCCGGGCTCGTCGTCCGAGCAGGTGCAGGTGGTGCTCGAGATTGTGCATACGCGCGATCACTCATCGTCCGGGTTGATCCTGGGCATCGACCACCCCAATCTCGTTCCGGGCATGCCGGTGCGGCTCATCCGGAAGATGCCGTCCTGATTCCCCGCCGGCCTCCCGGAGGCCGGCGCTCGGTGCTCCGTGGTCCTCATACCGCACCTCATCGCGCTGAGTCTGTACGCCGTGGCGACGGCGCTCGTCGTGAGCCCGTTTGCCGGGCTGCGGCCGGCGCCACGCTCGCTCGTGCTGGGCGTGCTGCTGGCGGGCGTCGCCGCGCACATCGTGGGGGTCACGCGCCTCATGCCGTTCGTGGGTGTGGCGCCGACCCTCTCGTTGCTGGGGCTGTTCCTGGTGCTGCTGCAGGCGGTGAGCGAGGGCGCGTTCCGTGCCTCCGCCGTAGGCGTCTTCACGGGACCGGTCGCCACGGGGCTGATCGGGCTGGCCCTGTTGATCGGCTTCACCTCCGGGGCTGGTCCGCCCACCGCCCGCAGCCCGTGGTCCATCCTGCACATCACCGTCAGCGTCCTGGGTCTCGCCATGCTGGCCCTGGCCTTCGTCGCCGCCGCGCTGTATTTGCTGCAGTTTCGCGAGCTGAAGGCCAAGCGTTTCGGGCAGGTATTCCGATTATTCCCGCCACTCGAGCGGTTGGATCAGCTGAACCACTTGGCCCTGGTGTTGGGTTTCCCGACCGTGACGCTGGGAGTGCTCCTGGGGTTCGGCGTGCGCTATGCGGGCGGTGCGTCGGTCGATGCCGCGCAAGTCGTGTGGGGGATGTTGACGTGGCTGGTGCTCGGCTGGGCGGTGGGGGTGCGGGTGGTGCGTCATTGGGCGGGCCGTCGCGCCGCGTTCGCGAGCATCGCCAGCTTCGCCGCGGTGCTGCTCGTGTACCTCGCGTTGAAGCTCACCGCCCCCGGCACGCAACGGTTTCTGTGAGCGCCGCGCGATGAGCATCGCCGTGCTGGGCGTGAATCACCGCACCGCGCCGCTCGAGGTGCGCGAGCGGTTCGCGCACGCCGCGCGCGAGATTCCTGCGTCGCTGGAGCGCATCCTCGCCGTCGGCGCTCGCGGGGGCGTGCTGCTGTCGACGTGCAACCGCACCGAGTTCTACCTTGCGGAGCCGGATGAGGCCGTGCCCCAAGCGGTGTGGGCGTTGCTCTCGGAGCGGTTGGGCGGCGGCCGCAACGCCATGGAGTACGGCTACACCCAACGCGATCGCGACGCCGTGCGTCACCTGTACCGCGTCTCGGCGGGACTCGACTCGATGATCCTTGGCGAGTCCCAGATTCAGGGGCAGGTGCGCGAAGCCTGGGAGGTGTCGAAGGCCCAGGCCGGACCCGTCCTGCACCGCTTGTTTCAGTCGGCCCTCCTCGTGGGCGCGCGCGTCCGCAGCGAGACCGCGCTCGCGACTGGGACCGCGTCCGCGCCGTCCGCGGCGGTCGCCGTCGCCGCGAAGATCTTCACCCATCTCGCCGGCCGCTCGGCCCTCATCCTCGGCGCCGGCGACGTCGCCGAGCTCGCCGCCGCTTGCCTCGTATCGGAGGGCGTGCGCGTCACGGTCGTGGCGAACCGCACGTACGAGCGTGCCCGCGCCATCGCGGAGGAGCTGCACGCGCGGGCCCTCCCCCTGGACGAGGCGTGGGATCACTTCGCCGACGCCGATATTGTCCTTTGCTCCACGGCGGCGCCGCACGCCGTTGTAACGTGGGACCGGGTGGCGTCGGCCGTCGCACGGCGCCACGGCCGCCCGCTCTGCGTCCTCGATCTCGCGGTCCCGCGCGACGTGGAGCCTGCGGTGGCGCAGCTCGAGAACGTCTTCCTGTACGACATCGACGACCTGCAAGCCGTCGCGGCGCAGGCGGCTGCCGGGCGGCGGCGGGAGGTCCCCGCCGCCGAGCAGATTGTGAGCGAGGAAGTCGAGCGGTTCTGGGCCTGGTACGGTGGCCTGGCGGTCGTGCCGGTGCTGAAGGAGTTCCGCGACCGCATGGAGCGCGTGCGGGCGGACGAGGTCGAGCGCCTGCTGCGACGGCTGCCACATCTGAGCGCGCAAGACCGGAGCGAGCTCGAGCAGTTCAGCCAGGCGCTCCTCAACAAGTTCCTGCATCACCCCACGGTCGCCCTCAAGGCGGCGGCCCACGCCGGCCGGGGCTACGGCCTGCTCGAGGCGCTCAAGCGGCTGTTCGGTCTGGAGCAGCGCGATGGGCCGTAACGTCCTGGTCACCGGCGGGGCCGGGTTCATCGGCTCCCACGTCGTGGACGCCTACCTCGCAGCTGGGGACGCAGTGACGGTGATCGATGACCTGTCGACCGGCCGGCGCGCCAACGTGCCCGCGGCCGCCACGTTCATCGAGGCGGACGTGCGCTCGGATCTGGCGCGAGACGCGACCGCGCGCGGAGGCTTCACGCTGGTCAATCACCACGCGGCGCAGGTCGACGTGCGGCGCTCCGTGGCCGATCCGGTCCTCGATGCGTCCGTGAACGTGCTGGGCCTGCTCAACGTGCTACGGGGCGCGGAGGCGGGCGGCGTGCGGCGAGTGCTGTTCGCGTCGTCGGGCGGGACGGTGTACGGCGAGGCGGCGGCGCCCCCGCTGCGCGAGACGGTGCCGAAGCTCCCCGCCTCTCCCTATGGCACTGCGAAGCTCGCCGCGGAGTATTACCTCGCGGCGTTCGCGCGCCTCTACGGGCGGGAAGTCGCAGTGCTCCGCTACAGCAACGTCTACGGCCCGCGACAAGACGGGCTGGGGGAGGCGGGAGTCGTGGCGATCTTCGCGCGCCAGGTGCTCGACGGCGAGCCGCTCACCGTGTTCGGAGACGGTGAGCAGACCCGGGACATGGTGTTCGTGCAGGACGTCGCTGCCGCCAACCTCGCCGCCAGCGACGCGCCCCTCCCGGCCCTGAGCGACCTCGACGCGTGCGCGTTCAACATCGCCACGGGAATCGAGACCTCCGTCAATCAGCTGGCCGCCGCCATCGTGCGGGCCGGTGGCGCCGGTCGAGCGCCGGCCGTGCGCCATGCCGCCGCGCGCCCCGGGGAGCTGCGCCGCAACGCGCTCGCCGTGGACAAGGCGGCGCGGGTTCTCGGTTGGCGGCCGCAGACCACGCTGGCGGAGGGGTTGCGAGTCACGGTGCACGCCATGCACGCCATCGCGGAGGACTGACACGTGCTCTTCCAAGTCGGCCGGGCCGTGCCCACGACGCCCTGGGAGCTGGTGCTCACGTCGAGCCGCGAGACCAAGTTCGTGCTCGCGATTCTCGTGGTGTTCTCGCTCGTCTCTTGGTATCTCATCTTTCTGAAGTGGTGGCAGTTTCGCCGCATGCGGCGGCAGGCCGACCGCTTCATGACGGAGATCGAGCGGGCGCCGCGGCTTGACGATGCCTACCACGCGGCGATGCGGCTGCCCTCCTCGCCCTACAACCGTCTGCTGCGCGAGGGCATGCACTTTTTTTCGGAGCTGAAGCCGGGCGGCTTGAAGGAGAACGGCCCAGCGGTGGCGACGATGAGCACGCTGACCACCACGCAGCTCGAGGCGCTGCGAATGGTGCTCGCCAAGGAAGTCGCGGCCGAGCGCGACGCGGCAGCGCGCTTCATCCCGTGGCTCGCCACCTTCGGTTCGGTCAGCCCGTTGCTCGGGCTGCTCGGCACCGTGCTCGGGGTGATGGACGCGTTCATCGGGATCGCGGTGGGGGGCTCGGGGAACATCGGTGCCGTCGCTCCGGGCGTGGCCGAGGCGCTCGTCACCACGGTCGCGGGACTCGCGGTCGCCGTGCCGTCGGTCATGGCCTACAACCTGTTCGTCAACCGGCTGGGGCTGTTCGCCGGCGAGCTGGAAGGGTTCGCGCAAGAGATCATCGGGACGTTGGCGCGGGAAGGGAGGCTCTGATGGCCGGTCTGGTCGGTGGCGGGGGCGGGTTGCGTGGCCACGGCGAACTGCCGCTGAACGCCGACATCAACGTCACCTCCCTGGTGGATGTGGCGTTCGTGCTCCTCATCATCTTCATGATCACGGCGCCGATCATGCAGGGAGGCGTGGACGTCCGCTTGCCCCGCGCGGCGGCGCGGCCGCTCGAGCCCAAGTCGGGGCTCGTCGTCACGTTGGACCGCGACGGCCGGATCTTCATCGACCAGGCCCCGCTTGCCTACGAGGACTTCCGCGCGACGTTTCCCGCCTTCGTCCGAACCAAACGCCCCAGTGGGGTGTACCTCCGAGCCGACGGGCGGGTGCCGTATGCGAGCGTGGTCCAGGTCCTGGCGGTCATCCGATCGTCGGGTGTGAGTGACGTGGGACTCGTGGCGGAGCCGGAGACGGTGGAGCGGTGAGACGCAAACCGGCCGGTGGCGATCAGGTCAGCGTAGGGCTCGCCGGGACCGTCGCGGTGCACGTGCTCGCCGCGGTGTTTTTCGTGGCCACGGCGGCCGACGCGCATCGACGCGTCCCGCCGACGTATCGTGTGCACCTCGTGGCCGCCCCCGAGCCGACGCCGGAGGAACGCAAGGCCCCCGAGGCGGTGGATCGCCCGGCCGAGGCGAAGCCGGCGCCGGCGCCGAAAGCGCCGACGCCCAAGAGCACGGTGTCCAAGGCGGCGCCGCCGCCCGTGGCGGACAACACCAAGCGCGAGGCGGCGCCGCGGACCACGCCCAAAGTGGCGCCGCTCCCGGGGGAGACGCCGTCCACCGGCTCGGACGTGGCCACGGTCAGCACCGCGGGCGTGGAGTTTCCGTTCCCGGAGTACCTGCAGAACATCGTGGCGCAGGTGCTGCGGCGCTGGCAACGCCCGCTGGATGGCAGCCCTCTCGAAGCGGAGGTGTCGTTCTTCGTGCATCGCGATGGATCGGTGACGGGCCTCCAGTTCGTCAGGCGTTCCGGAAACTTCACCTTCGACCTCGAGGCCCAGGGCGCGGTGGAAGAGGCGGGACGCTTCAAAGTGTTCGGCCAGCTGCCCGCCGGCTGGACTTCGGATGTGCTGTTCGTGCGGTTCTATTTCTCGGGGCGGAGACAATAGATGCGACGGAATGACGGACGGAGGGAACGACGGAACGTTGGATGGGTCGCCGCGTGCGCGATGGTCCTTTCCGTCGTTCCGTCGTTCCGTCGCCTTTCCGCTCAAGACACCTCCGCGATCGATCGCGGCGTCCGTATCGGCATCGTGTACCGGCCCGGCGTGCGGCCCGGCCTCGTGTTGCTGCCCGGCCGCGGGGCGCTCGACTCGCTGCGCACCATCGTGACGCGCGACCTGGACTACAGCGACCGCTTCGAGCTGATCACGCTGCCGGGTGGCGACTCGATCCACGTCGCCAGCGTCAATCCCATCCGGCCGACCCCGGGGAAGGGAACCGGTGGTGCGGCCGCCGCGGCGGGTCTCAACTATCCGCTGTATCAGGCCCTGGGCGCCGACTTCGTCGTCGCGCTCGCGTCGGCGCCGGGCGACAGCACGCTCGTGACCGTCCACGATGTCGCGGCAGGCGGCGTGCGTCGCGAGCTGCGCGCCCGTTTGCCGGCGCTCAACGATCCCGGGTTCCGGCTGGCCGTGCATCGCCTCGCCGATCGCGTACTCGAGGCGTCGCTCGGCGTCGGCGGGACCGCGGCGACGCGGGTGTTGTTCGTGATGGACGGCAAGGTGTACTCCATCGATCAGGATGGGGCCGACCAGCGGCTGGTGTCCTCGAGTGATCACCAGGCGATGTCGCCCGCGTGGGCGTCGGAGGGCCGCCGCTTCGCCTACATGGAATTCTGGCAGGGGCACGGTCGCTTGTTCGTCCAGGACGTCGCGACTGGGAAGCGGGCGCCAATCGCGACCACGGGGCAGACGCTGGACTTCACGCCGGCGTTCTCGCCCGATGGGAAGACCCTCGCGTTCAGTCGCGCGACCGAGGAAGGGACCGACGTGTACACGGTGAACGTGAAGGACGGCTGTTGCTTACAGCGCTTGACCGTGGGGCGCTTTTACGACAACTTGTCACCGACCTACAGTCCCGACGGCCAGCGGATCGCGTTCGTCTCCACGCGGTCCGGGCTGCCGCAGATCTACGTGATGGCGGCGGACGGGACGGACCCGCAACTGTTCGCGCCGTTTGACTACGGCGCCACCGGGTCGTCCAATGCGCCGGAGTGGTCGCCCGACGGACAGGCCGTCGCCTTCCACCGCGACGTGGGCGGCACCTTGCAGGTGTTTGTCCTCGACGTCCGGACGCGCGCGGTGCGGCAGCTCACCTCGGTCGGGCGGAACGAAGATCCAACCTGGGCGCCCGATAGCCGTCATATGGCATTCGTGTCGGATCGTTCGGGGTATCGGCAGCTCTGGATCATCGACTTGGAAACCGGCCGCATCCGCCCGCTGCTGCAGAAAAGCGGCGCGCGCCTGCCGGCCTGGTCTCCGCGCTTGCCGGAGGCCGCTTCG
>DATEGE010000185.1:0-18906 GCA_035280265.1 Gemmatimonadales bacterium
GGGCGCCCGTCGTGCCAGGGCGGCGAGCATGGGAGGGGCTCGCAAACCCAGGGCGCGGGGGCCGCCGGCGACGGCCGACCCCGCCCGCGCCGGTGGGGCCGGAAGTGGCGCAGTGACGGTAATGACGCCGCTGATGGTCCCGTCCCTCGGAATCCACCCCGTGGCGCTTTCCCCGCTGCACCCAGCCAGCGTCAAGCACACCCCGGCCACGATGGCCGTGGAGATGCGATGCCCGCGCGTCGTCATTTCTCCCTCGCGTCCGCCGCTATGACATAGCGCCGGCGCGGGTGCGTTGTCAAACCCGACCCGCGGGCATCCGCTTTAGTGGATCACGAACAGCTTGGTCACGAGTCCCGCCACGCCTCGTCCGACCACGGCCAAGGGACCGAGCACGCGCTTGCGCTGGAGATCCACGGCGAGCGACGCGAGCTCCACCTGCGATTTCAGCTGGTCGATGCGCGCTTGCAGTGCATCGATATCGGCCTGGAGCCTGGCGATTTGTTTCTCGAGATTGAGCACTTCGTCGAGGGTCGCGGCGCGGGTGACCAGCTGCTGCAGCCGGTCACGCAACGCGATCGTGCTGCGCAGACGCGCTTCGAGATCGGTGTACTGATCGGTCACATCGGTGCCGGTGGTATGGCGGCGACGCTCCTTCCCGAGCGATGCGACGCTGTTCATGACGCTGTCGAGCTGGGCGGCTGGCACGCGACCCACGATCCGCACGTCGCCGTCGCTGCTGCTGGCGGAGCGCTCGATGTAACCGCCGACGTCGGTGAACATGCGCTCCACATGGCGGCCCACCGTGACCGGTGAGTCGACCACCACCTCCTGGTCCGCGGTGCGGACCGTCTTCCGATCCAGGGTCGCCAGCGCCGGGGTGAGCGATCCCGCTGATACCGCCGTCGTGCCCCTGCTGCATGCGAAGCCGAGACCGGCAACGAGGAGCGTTGCGCCGGCGCGATACACGACCGTCGAGCGAGACATGGGGACCTCGAGACAGGAGATGCGCTGTGGTACTCGCCCGACGAGCGAAAGTGCCTAGTGTCTGTGTGCCACGGAGAGCGCGTACATGGCCGAGCGTAGC
This sequence comes from Gemmatimonadales bacterium, assembly GCA_035280265.1. Lineage (GTDB taxonomy): Bacteria > Gemmatimonadota > Gemmatimonadetes > Gemmatimonadales > GWC2-71-9 > AG41. The sequence goes on from DATEGE010000185.1 coordinate 1,085, forward strand.
GGCACCATGGGATCGTCGGACAGCTCGATCCCCGAGGTGAGGTAGATCGGATTGAACATCAGGGAGCGATGCAGCTCGTCGTTGTTCGGCCCCACGGTCGTCAGGCTGGATCGGCGAACTACTGGGCGAGACTCTTCTCCTGCGCGGCGAGCGCTCCCGGTGAGCCGAGGAGTGCAAGGACCAAGGCGAGGGGCAGGGTGGCTCGGGTCGACATGCGAACGCCCGTGTCAGTCGGGACGGGGGGGGTGGCGGCGCAACCGCTCCGTCGCCTCGGCGATGCGGCCGATGTAAGCGCGGACGGTCTCGCCGTGCTGTCGTCTGGGCACCACGAAGTGCTGATCGTCGGGCTGCGAGCTCTTCAGGTCGTCGACCATCAGGTCTCCCCCGTGCGCCTCGACAGTCGCCTCGAAGCGCTCCACCGTCGAGAGTAGATCCTCCAGGTCTTCAGGCCGCTCGGCGCCGGTCACGGCGATGCCGCGGCCCCGCAGGCGTGCCGCAACCTCGGCCACCGCCGCCGCGCGCGCGGTCGCTTCTTCGTCGTCCCGGTCCATATCGAGCCTCCTCCCCAATCAGATCCCCAGGAAGACGCGATCGAGCGCGAACTTCCCGGCGCCGAGAAACAACAGCGCGATCGCGCCCACGAGCAGCAGGAGCTCGAGCTCCCAGCCGCCATCGCCACTGAATCCTTTGTGAAGCTGTGTAACCTTGAGGCGGATAGCCCCTACCATCACCACAATGAACCCGGCCGCTGCCGCTTGGGTGAGCAACCCCGCCAATGTCGCCAGTCCACCCAGCGGCTCGGCAATGGAGAGAATTCGGAGCAGCGTCAGGGTGCCTGCCGGCATCTGGGCCGACGGCTGCATCCTCCACATCACGCGCTTCTGACGGCCGTGGACCAGAAACGTGATGCCGACGCCGAGCCGCAACGCCAGCAGGCCCCAATCGCCGAGCTGATGAAGGTTCGACAGCAGGCTCATGGTGTCTTCCCGGGAGGTGCGAGTCGCTGCCGGATGGCGCCGAGATGATACGCCGTGTGCGCAATCGCCCCGACGGCCATGCCCAAGGCTTCTTCATCCCACGCGGTCCGCGTCTCCACCGCAATCCACAGGTTCTCGTACTCGCGTTGGAGCTCCGCCCGGAGCGCCGCCCACGCGGCGTCGTCGACCACCGACACCGTCCAGCTCTGGCTGCGGTCCCGCGAGACCGATTCGCCGCGCAGGGCGCGCGCCGTCAGCGCGAGGCTCGAGCCGATGTGGTGGACGTGGCCGGCGATGGTCGTGCCACTTGGCCCTCCCGGCCGCGATGCCTGAGCGGCGCTCACTGCCCCGATGGTCCCCAAGACGCCGGTTCCGACGACGGTGTCGGTGAAGTAGGTCCAGGGACCGGGGGGACCCTCGAACGCTTCACGCAACATGCGCCACAGCAGAGTCACCATCACGGCGGGTGACGCCCCAGCTACCGTCAGGCGCTCTGCTGGTGCGCTTCGACGAACCACAGCCACTTGTCCACGCCGCGCGAGACCTCGGTGAGGATATCGGCGCTGTCGGCGTCCTCCAGCTCGTTCATTTCCTCGATACCTACGCGAGCGGCGCGGCCGAACGCGGCGAGCGCGTCCGACAACGCGGCCACGTGCTCCGCGCCCGTCGATAGGGCCAGCGGATAGTCCGGGAGTGCCGAGCGTCCCTCTACCGCCCCCACCGTACCCTCCGCGATGCCGCCGAGCTGCACGATCCGCTCAGCGATCAGATCCACGTACTCTTCCACTGCTTCGTTCACCTCGTCGAACAGCTTATGGAGCGCGATGAAGGTCGGTCCCTTCACGTTCCAGTGGGCCTGCTTGCATTGCGTCTGCAGATCGATGCTGTCGGCGAGCCGCTGATTGAGGAGGCTGATCACCTCGAGGCGCGTCGCCTCGGGTAAGTCGTTCTTGGTCGGATAGGTGCGCGCGGCGACCCGCGACCGGCTTTCCGGAACAGTCTGGCGCGATCGCGACCGCGCGCCGTCTCGGTGGGTGGTTGTACGAGCCATCTGTGATCTCCGTTGAGAGTCGACTGCGTGACGACGATCCAATCAGACTGAGGCTGGCGCCATACCCCGAGCCAACGATCTCACGCGAAACGCCACGACCAGCTGCACGGTTCCGAGCACCAATGCGAACCACGCGATCAGCGCCAGGACGCCCGCCACCGTCGCCCTTGGATACACCACGGTGGCGATGGCGAGAGCCAGACTGAGGACGGCGCCGATGGTGCTCCCGACCGCCGACGCGCCCATGGCGCGCTGGGCGCGACCCAGCATGAACAGGGCCACGCTCGCGAACAGCATCCACAAGCAGACCGAGATGACGATGTAGGCGAGCGCCAGGGACGGGTTGATGAACGCGAGCACGCCGAACGCGGCGCTGATCAGCCCCTGCACGAGCAAGACCCACCAGCGATTGAAGGTGGGGCGCAACCGAAAGGCGTACATCAGCGCGACGATGCCGTCCACGAGCGCGTACGCCGCAATGAACGCGGTGAGCACGACCAGCGTCGCACCCGGCCACAACAGCGTGAGCACGCCGAACGCGAGCGCCGCAATACCGCGCAGCAGAAACAGCCACCAGTGATGCCGAACGGCGTCGGCGATCTGGGGGGAGAGCATGGGCTGCCTCCTGGGCGAAGGGAAAAGACCGGCTGTAACGTGCTGGCCGCGCGCCCCGACCGTAAGGGGGTGGACCACACCCTACCGCGGGCCAGTCGGACGGTGTACTCTGGGCGATGCCCGACGCTCACCGGATCTTTCTGTTGTCACCCGCCAACTGCGCCGGGAAGCGAGCCGGCTTCCTGCTGCGCCCCAACGGCCAGTCGTCCCTGGCCCAGCGGCTGCGCTCCGGGGAAGGCGCCAGCGTGGCAGAGGTCTTTACCTTCATGAGCGGGTTGTACTTCCGCGGCAAGCTGGCGTACGCTTCGGCATTCGCCGATCCGCCGGCCGATTGCGCCGGCATTCACGTCATCGTGCCGGGCATGGGGCTCTCAATGCCGGACGCGGTGATCGACCTCGAACGGCTGCAAGCGATTGCGCTGGTTCCCGTGGATCTGGACGATCGGCGCTATGTCGAGCCGCTGCGGCGTGATGCGGCGCGCCTGGCCGACCGCCTTCGGCTGGCGGACACGGTCGTCCTGCTCGGCAGCATCGCGACGCCAAAGTACCTCCAGCCGTTGACCGAGGTCCTGGGCACTAGACTGCGCGTTCCCGAGGAATTCATCGGGCGCGGGGACATGAGCCGCGGCGCGCTGATGCTGCGCTGCGCCGTCGAGCGCCGCGAGCTCACCTACGTCGCGGCTCCGCCCCCTGTCGAACTCGCGAGGCCTCGTTCGACTTAATAGTAGAAGAGCTTCCCAACGATGACCGCGACCATTCCCAAGGCGGGCCGGCGCGAGTGGATCGGGCTGGGCGTGATCGCCCTGCCCTGCCTGCTCTACTCGATGGACCTGACGGTGTTGAATCTCGCCGTACCGTCGCTCTCCACTGACCTGAAGCCCAGCGGGACCCAGCTGCTGTGGATCATCGACATCTACGGCTTTCTCGTGGCCGGGTCGCTCATCACGATGGGTACGCTGGGGGATCGGATCGGGCGACGCCGCGTCCTCATGATAGGCGCCGTGGCGTTCGGGGTCGCCTCGGTATTCGCCGCGTTTGCGCGCAGCGCCGGCATGCTGATCGCGGCCCGCGCAGTCCTCGGCCTGGCCGGTGCGACGCTCGCGCCGTCGACGCTGTCCCTGATTCGCAACATGTTCCTCGACCCCAGGCAGCGCTCGTTCGCAGTCGCGGTATGGATCTCGAGCTACTCCGCCGGCGCGGTGATCGGCCCGCCGCTCGGCGGCGTGCTGCTCCAGCACTTCTGGTGGGGCTCCGTGTTCCTCATCAGCGTCCCGATGATGGTGCTGGTCCTGACGCTGGGACCGAGGCTGCTGCCCGAATTTCGCGATCCCGATGCCGGCCGCGCGGATCCCGTCAGCGCGCTCCTGTCGGTGACCGCCGTGCTCGGGGTGATCTACGGTGTGAAGCACATTGCGGCGCACGGAGTGGCGCTGGTGCCGGCGCTCGCCATCGCCGGCGGGCTGGCGATCGGTCTGGTGTTCGTCCGGCGGCAGCAGCGCCTCGCTGATCCGCTGATCGATCTGCGGTTGTTCCAAGCGCCGGCCCTGACCGCGGCGCTCGCGACCTACTTGCTCGCCACCTTCGCGGTGTTCGGGCCCTACGTGTTCATCGCCCAGTATCTGCAGCTGGTGCGCGGGCTGTCGCCGCTCGCGGCGGGCCTGTGGTCGATGCCGTTCGCCGGCGGCTTCGTGGTGGGATCGATGGTATCGCCGCTCCTGGCGCGGCGCACCGGTCCGGCAAGGCTCATGGCCGCCGGGCTCGTGATGGCGGCGGCCGGGTTTGTGAGTCTCGCGCAGGTCAGTGGCGCCTCCGACCTCCCACTGCTCGTGACCAGCACGATCGTCTTCTCGCTGGGACTCTCTCCCGTCTTCACCCTCGCGAACGACATCATCATCGGAGCCGCTCCGCCGGAGCGCGCCGGAGCCGCGTCGGCAATCTCAGAGACGTGCTCCGAGCTGGGCGGCGCGCTCGGCATCGCGATCCTGGGCAGCATCGGAACCGCGCTCTACCGCAGAGCGATGTCGGGTGCCATCCTCGATGGCCTTCCCACCACGGCGGCGGAGGCGGCCCGGGACACCCTGGGTGGCGCGGTGGCGGTCGCGGCGCAGCTGCCGGAGGGCGGGATGGCGTTGCTCGACGCCGCTCGAATGGCGTTCACTTCCGGGCTGCATGTGACCGCGCTCGCCAGCGCCGGTATAGTGATCGGCATGGCGGTCCTCGTACTGGTCGCGGTGCGACCCGCTACGTCTTGAAAGGAGGCAACACAATGTTCGCGACATCGAAGGCATTCTCCGGGTTTGCGGTGAACGACATCCAGAAGGCGAAGGATTTCTACGGCCGCACGCTTGGTCTGAAAGTCTCAGAGACGAATGGCTTGCTGCATTTGCAGCTGGGCGGCGGCGCCGAAGTGCTCGTGTACCCCAAACCGAATCACAGTCCCGCAACCTTCACGATCCTCAATTTTCCGGTGGACTCGGTCGACAACACCGTCGACGAGCTGACCCAGCGCGGAGTGCGCTTCGAAACCTACGACCAACCGGACCTCAAGACGGATGCCAAGGGCATTCATCGAGGCCGGGGCCCGGCCATCGCATGGTTCAAGGATCCCGCAGGTAACATCCTATCCGTTCTCGAAGAGACGTGAGCGGAGCGACGCGCCAGGGCGGTGAGACGCTCGTCGTCGGGGGCCGCGAGGTAGTGATCTCGAACGCCGACAAAGTGCTCTTTCCCAAACTGAAGTACACTAAGCTCGACCTGGTGCGCTACTACCTGGCGGTCGCCGAGGGTGCGTTGCGGGGCGCCGGCGGGCGGCCCAATGTCCTGGTCCGCTACCCCAACGGGATCACAGGAGAATTCTTCTACCAGAAGCGCGCGCCGGAGTCGCGCCCGCCGTGGATCGAAGTGGTCTCGCTGCGCTTCCCCTCGGGCCGTCGCGCCGATGAGGTGGTGCCCCGCGACGCGGCCGCGCTCGCGTGGCTCGCCAACCTCGCCTGCCTCGAGCTGCACCCGCATCCGGTCCGCGCCGAAGACATGGACCACCCCGACGAGCTGCGCGTGGACTTGGACCCCGTACCGGGCGTGAAATGGCCCCAGATACGGCGGGTGGCGCAGGTGGTCCACGCCACGCTGCGTGATTTCGGCCTCACCGGCTGGCCGAAAACCTCGGGGAGCCGCGGTCTGCATGTGCTCGTGCGCATCGAGCGGCGCTGGGAGTTCGGCGAGGTACGGCGTGCGGCACTCGCCCTGGCCCGCGAAGTGGAACGGCGCGCCCCGAAGCTCGCGACCAGCAACTGGTGGAAGGAAGAGCGGCACGGCGTGTTCGTCGACTACAACCAGAATGCCAAGGACCGAACGGTGGCGTCCGCCTACTCCGTCCGGCCCACGCCCGATGCGCGCGTATCCGCGCCGCTCCAATGGGACGAGGTCGACACCGCCGAGCCCGCCGAGTTCACCCTCGCGACGATGCCCCAGCGCTTCGCGACGGTGGGCGACCGCCACGCGGGGATCGATCAGGCGCCAGGGTCGCTGGACGGGCTACTCGAGCTTTCCGCCCGACACGAGGGGGAGGGATTGGGCGACGCGCCTTGGCCGCCGCACTACAAGAAGCAGGCGGGGGAGCCCCCGCGCGTGCAGCCCTCCAGGGCCCGCGCCGCCAAGCATCCGCTGATCGAGATCGGTCGCGCGCGGCGCAAGCAGGACGCCCTCGCCGGGCTCAAACGATGGAAGGCGCGTCACAAGAAGGCTGCCGCGTACCTGAAGGCTTCCGACGTGCTCATCGACCGCATGCGGGGTCGCTCCACCACGTGGACCCGCATTCGCGTGAACCTGGAGCACGTGCCCCCGAAGCTCCGGCCGCGTCAGGAGCAGCTCGACCCGGACGAGAATCCCTGGGGATGAAAATCGCGACATGGAACGTCAACGGCATTCGCGCCCGCGCGGGCCAGGTGCGCGAGTGGCTGGAGCGCGACGCGCCCGACGTCGTGTGCCTGCAGGAGCTGAAGGCGACCACGGCGCAGATCCCGGCGGAAACCAAGCTCCCCGAATACCAAGACTACTGGCACGGCCTGAAGGGCTACTCGGGCGTGTCGCTGCACGTCCGCAGGGATCTGTTCGGGTCCGACCCCATTTTCAGCCATCCTCCGTTCGACATTGAGTCTCGCATCGTCCAGGCAACCCAGGGCAATCTGGTCGTCGCGTCCGTGTACGTTCCGAACGGCGGGAAGGACTATTCGGCAAAGCTGAAGTTCCTTGCGCGCTTGACGGAATGGGTGCGGCAGCTGCACGCGGAGCAGCGCGAGCTCGTGTTGTGCGGCGACATCAACATCGCCCGTACAGAGATGGATGTGCACCCCAAGGAGCGAAAAGCCAACGCCGTCGGGCAGCGGCCCGAGGAGCGGGCGTTGTTCGAAACGTTGCTCGCCACTCCCCTCGTCGACCTGGGGCGTGCGTTCGATCCCGACAACCCGAATCTGTTCACCTGGTGGGCGCCGTGGAGGAACCTGCGCGCCCGCAATATCGGTTGGCGCCTGGACTATGTCCTGGTGTCGCAGACGATCGCGCAACGCGCCACGAGCTGCCTCGTGCGCGCCGACGTCGGCACCAGCGACCACGCTCCCGTCGTCATGACGATGTAGCAGGCGAGAAGACTTTCGAGAGCTCGTAGGCAGGCGTCACCTCGAGCTGATCGTAGCGGCAGTCGCGCGGCTTCTTATCGGAACGCCACCGCAGGAACGTGGCCCCGTGACGGAAGCGGTCGCCCTGCAGATGATCGTATTTGACTTCGCACACCCGCTCCACGCGCAGCGGCTCCCACGACAGATCCTTGCCGGCGCTCCAGCGGCTCTGGCCACCGGGCATGCGGCTCGTGACACTCTCGGACTGGGCCCACGCGCGCCACGGATGCTTCGCCAGGGCATTCTTCCGCAGTGGGGCGAGCTCCTTCACGAGCTGCTTCCGCATCACCATCGTGAACGACGAGGTCACGCCGACGTGCTGCAGCACGCCGCGGTCGTCGTACAACCCCAGCAGCAGCGAGCCGACGGCATCGTTCCCCGATTTGTGCCAGCGGAACCCCGCCACCACACAGTCGGCGGTGCGCGCGTGCTTCACTTTGATCATGGCGCGTTTGCCGGGCTGATACGGGGCGCCGGCCGGCTTCGCGATCACGCCGTCCAGCCCCGCGCCCTCGAACCGCTCCAGCCACTGCGCGGCAGTCCGGCGGTCGCGCGTCATGGGGGTTAGATGGATCGGGGCGCGCACGCGGAGCCGCTCAAGCAGCGTGCGACGCTCGTGTTGCGGAGTCGCCAGCGCGCTGCGGCCGCCGACCGCCAGGAGGTCGAACGCCACGAACGACGCCGGCGTCGCGTGCGCCAGCTTCGCTACGCGCGACGCCGCGGGATGCAACCGCATCTGCAGGGCATCGAAGTCGAGACCGTGGCGAGTGGTGATGACGATCTCGCCGTCCACCACACACCCGGGCGGCAGCTGCGCGAGCAGCGCGTCGTGCAATTCCGGGAAATAGCGGTCGAGCGGCTTCAGCTCGCGGCTTTGGATATACACATCGGACCCACCCCGGAACACGATCGCGCGAAAGCCGTCCCACTTCGGCTCGTAGAGATAGTCGCCGTCCGGGATCGCGTCGGCGAGCTTGGCGAGCATCGGCTCCACGGGCGGCGTGATGGGGATGGATGCGGCGCGTCGGGAAGGGCTCATCCTAAAGGTGGGTGGAGGATGGTGGAGGATGTGGAGGTGGCTGCGGGAAATCTACATATAGATTGAGGGCATGCGACGCGGCGATCTCACCGGCATCCTGGCGTTCCTGCGCGCGGCCGAGCGGCTCAAGGCGACGGACCGCAGCGCCTACACGTCGACCGGCCGGCGCGAGAGCGCCGCCGAGCACACTTGGCGGCTGTGTCTCATGGCACTGGTGCTGGCGCCGGAATTCCCGGATGTGGATTTCGCGCGGCTGGTGCGGATCTGCCTGGTGCACGACCTGGGCGAGGCGGTGAGCGGCGACGTTCCAGCCCCCGAGCAGGAACGGCGACTGGCCGAGGACCCGGCGGCGCGCAAGGCACCGCAGGAGCGGCGCGATCTGCTGACCTTACTGGAGCCCCTGCCGGAACCGCAGCGGAGCGAGATCGTGGCGTTGTGGGACGAGTACGAGGCGGCTCGCACCCCCGAGGCGCGGCTCGCCAAGGCGCTCGACAAGTTAGAAACGATCCTGCAGCACAACCAGGGCGACAACCCGCCGGACTTCGACTATCGGTTCAATCTTCAGTACGGGCGGAACTTCACGGCGTACCATCCGCTGATCGTCGAACTTCGCCGGATGCTCGATGCGCAGACCGAGGGCCGCGCTGTCGCGCGGGAGGTCATGAAGGATGGTGGAGGCTAGTGCAGGACAGTGGGGGTCGTCTCCCAACCTCCACCATCCTCCACTTACCTCCCTCCGGTGACCGCTGTCAACGCTGAGCCCTCTCGATCACAAATGAGCGATCCTCGCGAAACGTTCCCAGGGGCGCGGGCTGCTGGTCTTCTACGTAGTTTCCGCCACCACGCTCGAAATGACGGCCCCCATGACCGGCGCGCGCCGAGCCGCTCGCGCGCGGCGGTTGCGCAGTTCACCGGAAGCCCACGGGCACCCGCGGTTCTAAGCTTCGCGTCGTCCTGGAGGCCCGATGACGATGCCGGCGGCAACCCTCGATCCACCCCTGAGCGACGAATCGGAAGCGCGGCGAGCGAGCTTCGAGCGGGAAGCGCTCATTCACCTGGACGCCGTGTATCGAGCCGCCTTGCGACTCGCGCGCGACGCGGCCGATGCCGACGACCTCGTGCAGGAGACGATGCTCCGCGCTTACCGGGGCTGGGACCGGTACCAGCGGGGCACGAACGCGAAGGGGTGGCTCCTCACCATTCTCCGCAACGCGTTCATCGAAGAGTACCGCCGCCGCTCCACGCGCCGCAACACGGTCGATGTTGACGCGATCGAGTCGCTCGCCCCGCCCGCCGATTTCTTCGAGAGTCTGGTGGACGACGAGGTGGTGCGCGCGATCGATGCGCTCCCGCTCCTCTATCGCGAGGTCGTGGTGTGGACCGACGTCGAAGGCCTCCCCTACGAGGAGACGGCGAAGCTCCTGCGGGTGCCGATCGGGACGGTCAAATCGCGCGTGTCGCGCGCGCGCAAACTGCTGCGAGCACGACTGTATCGCTACGCCGTGAGCACCGGTCTACTCGACGGTCGCCGAGCTTGACGCGGACTTGCCGCGCGTGTAGCCTCAGCGTCACCCCTCCGTCATGACGACGATGCAGCGAATCCGCTCGGCCACCACGCGTGACCGCGTCGAGATCGCCTACTACGCGATCGGCCGGGGCCGCGGCGCGCCGCTGGTGTACCTGCCGTGGGGAATCACGAGTCACGTGGCGCACGAATGGGAGGACGACGAGCAACGCCACTGGTTGAAGCGACTGGCGGTCAAGCGTCGCGTCATCCGTTTCGACCATCGTGGGACCGGGCTCTCGGACCGTCGCGCCGCCTTCACCGTGGACGGCGGGGCACACGACATCGATGCCGTGGTACGTCGGGAAGGGCTCCAGCAGTTCGCGCTGCTCGGACAACTGCACTCCGCGGCCTCCGCGATTCGCTACGCGAGCCAGTATCCGGAGCGGGTCTCGCACCTGATCCTGTGGTGCGGGTTCGCTAACTACCGCGAGTTTCTCGAATCCTCGCCGCCACTGCAGGCCGCCCGAGCAGCGGCCGACAAGGACTGGCATACCTTCACGGAGCTCATCGCACAGCTCGCGACTGGATGGGCCGACGGCTCACATGCCCGCCGCTTCGCCAAGTATCTCCGCGAGTGTGCGACGGCGGAACACTATGTGCGCTGTATCGACCACTTCCAGACCGTGGACCTCACGCCCAGGCTAGTCTCCCTAACCATGCCGGTGCTGGTGCTGCAGCCGCGGGAAGCGGCGTTCCCGACGATCGAGGTCGCGAAGCGGCTGTGCGCCGCGACGCCGGGGGCGCGCCTCGTGCTCCTCAAGGGCGCCACGCTCCTACCCTTCCTCGGCGACGTGGAAACGGTCGCCACCAACCTGGATCAGTTTCTCACAGACCCGGAGCTGAGATCGCCTCCCGGAGGCCTCACGGAGCGCGAGGCGGAGATTCTCGAACGGGTGGCGGGAGGCTTCAGCAACCAGGGCATCGCCCGCGAGCTCGCCATCAGCGTCCGCACCGTGGAACGGCACATCGGCAACGTGTACTTGAAGATCGGCGCGCACAATCGGGCGCAGGCGACCGCGTACGCGATCCGCAAAGGGCTCATATCGGGCGTGGACACGCGGTCCATCTCATAGGCAATCGGCGACCTTCGCCACCGTCTCCCAGGTGCGCGTAGTCTGCTCTTTGCCGAACGTCTGCTCCAGCAGCGTCATGAACACCGGTCCTTTGGGCGTCCGGGTGTAGGCGGTGAAGGCCTCCCTGCCACGCAGCGCCAGGATGCGCGCCCCGTCGCGCTCGAGCGGCAACCGGGGTTTCGCCTTTGGAGCCTCGCGCAGAAACGTCACGATCCGCTTTGCGGCCGAGTCGAGGCGGAATCCCTTGAACGGGTCGGACGCGAGCAACGCGCGCAGCTCGTCGACCGGACGCACGATCGTCAGGAACGCCTGACCGAGGCGCTCGAGCATCGCCGCTTCGGCCTTGCGTTGCAGGGCCGCAGGCGTGGCCGCCCGCGCGCTGAACACGACGTTCCCGCTCGAGAGCAACGTCTTGACCTCCGTGAAGCCGGCGCCTTCGAACGCGGCCTTCAGCTCCGGCATCTTGCAGTTCATCGGCATAACGCCCCGGAGGAATGCGGCGTAGCGCATGGGTGAAAACTAGACCAGCTCCCGGAAGACGCTCGCTAAACTGCCCTCGGCCAGCACTTTCCGCTCCGCCGGCGACCACCGGATGAGCCTGATGCGGTCGCCCTCGATCTCGATCCCCGTGATCTGGCCATCCTTGAAGCAGCAGCAACCGGTATTGAAGTAGGACGGCCGCGGGTTGAGCGCCCGGTTGCGGTGCTCCGCTTCGCAGTACTTGTCCTTGGTCCGACGCTCGACGATGGCGCGCTCGATGGCGGCAAGCTCTGTGGGATTGGCGCCGGCGCGTCGCCGCCGCCCCAGCGTCTCTTCCAACTGCTGCACGTGCGTTCGTGAGGTCCAGACCGGTCGATGCGTGTGGCCCGCGATCAGCACCACGCCCGGATGCCCCAGCGTCCATTGGTACATCGCGATGTCGACTCGCTCGCGCAGGCATTCGTCGCGAGCGGGAGTGTTGCGCCGGATCCGGAAGGTGCGCTGAATCGGGCGCCACACGTTTCGCACGAACCACGCCGTTGCCTTGCGATTCTCGTCGCTCGCCCATCTCCCTTGGTGTCCATGCACCAGAAACAGCTCCCCCAGCGGCGCTCCCGCGGAGACGACCTGGAGACGCAAGGCTTCCACCACGTGGAGAGCTCCGAGCCTGGGCTCCAGGTAACGGCGCACGGCAGCTCGGTCCATCCACAGGTCGTCGTGATTCCCGAACACGCGCCGGTAGCGGCCGGCGGCGTTGAACCGCCGCTCGACGGCGAACACGTTCTCGTAGGCAGGGAGCGCGTCGTGCGGTCGGCACTCCCACAGCTCCTCGCAGTCCCCCAGGGCGATCAGGGTGAAGTCACGCGTCCAGTAATGCTCTAGCGCCGCGAGGTAGCTGGGGGCGCAGGCGCGAAAATCGTCGGCGCGGTCCCGCTGGCCCTTGTGCTGGTCAGACAGCACGATGTAGCGCGCGTGCTCCAGAGGTTGGACGACCGGGGGTGTTCTCGCGAAGGTGCGGTCAAGCGCGGCGCGAATCGTCACGAGGCACGAGTCTTCGCCTGCTCTCCCAGCAAGAATCCTTGTGTCCCGAATTTCTCCTGCAGAAACCGGCCGTTCACGAGCAGCGCCTGCGTGTCATTCTCGGCCACGCTGGTCACGATTTCCTTCATCTTCGCGTCGAGCAGGTCGAGCTGCTCCAACAGCAGGGCTTTGGGCGTCTTGCCGTCCCGCACGACGTGCAGCCGGCGAAACGCCGCCGGCAGGCTCAAGTACGTCTGGAGAGTGGTGGGGAGGTACTCGAGCGCGGTCTGGCGCACGATGTAGAGGCTCTTGTCGCCCAGGCTCTCCTGCGCCAGCAGCCGCGGCAACAGAACGTCGATCGATTCGCGGATCCGCTGCACGCGCTCCAGCACGTCGGGCTCCACTTTGCCGGAGAGCCCTTTGATCATGGCGGCGAGCTGGGTCCCGATCGCTTCCGCGGTCAGCTCGCCCCCGAGTGTGAAGACGTACTCGCGCCGTTCGGGAGCGGCGAGGTACCCGATCCCGTACAGTCCCGCAACGATGGCCAGCCAGTAGTGCTCCAGCATCCCCACGAAATGCAGGACGAGCCCACCGATGGCGAGCAGGCAGCCCACGAGGTTGCGGTTCGAGTAGAGGAACAGCAGCAGCCGCGTCTGGCGAGCGACGCCAGCGGTGGGGTCGGGCCGGGAGGGGGGGCCGCTCACTGGTAGCCGCGGATCTCCTTGAATACTGCCGCCAGCTGCGTCGTGTTGCCATCGAACAGGCGCCCGCCGGTCAGCGATGCCACGGCCTGGAGCTCCCGCCGATCGGCCTCCCCGAAAACGATGGGGAACACCTTGATGTCGCGGTCGGCGGGCCGCAGCGACTCGTAGTAGCGGCGGAAATCCGCGAGCGACGCCCCGGTGTTGCTCTGACCGTCCGTCATCAAAACCACCGAGAAGTAGCGTTGCGGATCCGTGCGGCGCGCGAGGAGGGCGGCGTTATACGTCCCTTCGAGCGACGAGAAGAGTGCCGTGCGCCCCCCGGCGTGCAGAGCGCCGACGTACCCCTTGATCGTCTCGCGGGTCCGCGGCGCCTGGGCGGCATCGCCCAAATCGAACTCCTGTCGATCCGTGACCTGGTCGCTGAACGTCAAGATGGTCACGCGCTCGCGCGGCTGGAACTTGGCGAACCGCCCCGTGAGCGACGAATCGTCCCCGGCCAGGGTATTGATCGCCAGCTGCAGCTCGCGCATCCGCGGTCCCTCCATCGAGCCGCTGACGTCCAGCAGAAAGTATGAATGCGCCGGACGGCGTTGCTCGGTCAGGTAGCTGTCGAGGATCCGGTCGACCACTCCCAGATCGGAGGGGAACGGCAGCTCCACGATCAACGCCTTCGGGAAGGCGGCGTCGAGCGGCACGTCCGGACTCACCGGCCGCCGAAACGTCGCCGTCATCAGGGTGCGCTGAAAGTCCGGCGTGCGCAGGTAGGTCACAAGGCGGGTATAGGCGTCCCGTTTCGCCTCATTGAGCAGCACCAGTGGATAGTCGGCGGTGACGATTCCTTCCTTCGGGTAGATCAGGACCAGCGGCTCGTGCAGCTCCCCACCGTGGTTCAGTGACAGAAGGATCGACTCGTAGTTGATCATCCCGTCCAGCCGGTCCTGGTCGCGCGTATAGGCTTCAGCGAGCCATCCGGAGCTTCCCGCCGTGAGCGCCTGCCCCTGGAAGAAGTCCCGCAGCGCGGCGGCGTTGATGTCCCCCGCGGTGAGCGCGCTCGCCGAGTGCGACAGCGCGGCCGCCACGCCGATGACGGCGGTGAAGCCCGAGTTCGACGCGGTCGGATTGGTCATGGCGTAGTGCAGCTGCCCAGCCTTGACCCGGGCCGCGATATCCGCCCACGTCACGTTGGGGTTGTCGATCCACCCGAACGCCCGGGCCTTGCTCTGCTTGATGCCGAGCACAACCGGGGACAGCATGATGCGCTCCTGCGCCTTGACACGGCTCCTGCCGGCATCGCTCAGAATCAGATACTTGGCGTGCGAGAACCACACCGCGTCGAACTGCTCACCGGCGTTCAACCGGTCGATGCCCGCGAGCGTGCCGCTGTATTGCAGCGTGACGCCGACCTTGGCGTACTTCTGGATCTGCTTGAGATAGGGCTCGAGGTCTCTGAGCTCCGAGCCGGCGAGGACGCGAAGCTCCGCGCCCGGAGCGAGCGATCCGCTTCCGCACGCCGCCGCGCCGAGCAACGCGACGGCCAGCCAGCGCCGCCGCAGCGTGCTCATCTCGTTCCCCCCGCCTGTGCCGGAAGCAGATTCACCACGCCGTCGGCCCCAACCGTTCCTGTCAATTCAGCCGCGTCGGCGCCACCCCGCGCACGATCGAGGTACTTGCGAGCCCGCGCCACCTCGGCGGAGAGGACGTCCACGGTCTTGGACATGCTGTCCAGCGCCTTGACTTTGTAATCGCCGATCGCGTCCATCGTCTCGTACACCGCCGCGAAGGCGCGCTGCAGCTGCTCGATGTTGATGGTCGCGCTCGACGCCTGCTGCGCGATGGTCGCCGATTGATCCTTGAGGAGTCGCGACGTGCCCTCGATGATGTTGCCCGTCGTCGTATTCAGCGCCGTGATCTGATCGAGCACGAGCTTCTGATTGGCGAGCGCCTGCGCCACGATCACCGCGGTCCGCAGCGCCGAGACGGTCGTCGTGGTCGCTCGATCCACGCCCTTGATGAGCTCGACGTTGTTGCGCCGGATCAGGTCGAGCGCGAGATACCCCTGGCTGTTGACCGCCAGCTGCGTGAGCAGATCGGTGACCTTCTGACGCACGGCGAACAGGATCTCCTCTTTGGCGATCTTGGCCTTCGCCGGATCGCTCGCCTCGAGCGTGGCGACCTTCGCCGTCAACGTCTGATCGAGCTTCTTTCCCAGGTACACCCATTGCTCGAGGCGCTGCATCAGCGTCCACATGTTCTGCTTTTCCTGCTCGATCGACGCGTTGTCCTTCTGCAGGTCGTCCTGCCCGCGGTTGAGGCTCTCGATGATGGCATTGAGATGCGTCTGGGCCGAGCGGTACTTGTCGAAGTACGCGAGCAGCTTGCTGCCCAGGGGGATGATGCCAAGCAGGCGCCGGGGGGAGAGCAGATTGCCCTGGCGGGAGGGGTCGAGCTTGTCGATCGTCTGGCGCAGCTGCACCAGTCCGTTCGAGATGACGGCGGTCTCTCCCAGGCCGCCGTACTCCATCGCCCGCACGGGGCGCTCCAACAGGCGATTGGAGACGCCGGCCGACGCCTGCACGTCGGCGTTGCCGAGCGTGTGGACCGAGTTGAGGCGACCCTGGAATGCGTCGCTGTGGACGTCGAGCGTGAGCAGGCTGTCGACGTAATCCTTCACCTGCGCATCCAGTTTGGCCGCGACTCCGGGCTCCAGTTTGACCAGGGAAACCGCCTGGTCGGGTGACACGGCCTCCACCGGTGCGGGGGGCGTGAGGGTCAAGGTCGAAGGCTGGGTCATGGGGCCCCCTGGTTGGTTGCGATCGCGGTGATAAGGCGTTCGAGGACTTCGTAGCTGGGCGGATCGATGACGTCGATCAGCTGCGACGGTACATGGACGCCCTTATCGGCCCAGAGCTTGGCGGCGTAGGCACCGTCGGGGGTACGCAGGCCGTACTCGGCCGCGAGACGCTGGAGCTCGACGTCGTTCTCGAGTAGCACGCCGAGCGAATCGCCACGCGGCGACAGCGGCACCAGGGTGTGCTTGGTGAACACGGTGGGCTGCGGGTATAGCAACACCATGTCCGGGTTGCCGGGCCCATGCTCCATCTGGTACTCGATGAATTGCGCCTCGTAAATCAGGACCAGCGGCGCCTTCCCCATGCCCATCGTCAAGTAGTCCTCGAACGGGCCGGCGGTACTGGCTTCCTGAAACCCCTGCTTACGGAACAACGCCGTCAGGGGTGCGACCACGCGCGCCACCTCGGCGTCGCTTTGGACGACGTTGTCTCCGTTGGCCACGTAGCTGGTCAACGCGAGGTACATCGCCGCCGAGTTCGACGTGCGCACATCCGTGGTGGAGACGAGCACCGACTTGCCGATGGCGTAGGCGGTGTTGTGCGCCAGGTCCTTCCAACGCGTGCCGGCCCGCATCAGGTCGAACAGCTTGTGCATGTCGAGGACCTGGGTGCCGTCCGCGCCGCTGTGCGCCATGCCGTTGGCGGCGAGGACCGCGACGATCGGCTTCCACGAGGCCACGGCCATCGGCGTGAAGAAGGGGTTGTAGGACTTCTTCACGCCGGTCAACTGCATCAGCTTGGTGGCCGCTGGCGCGCCCGCCGGGAAGGCGAAGTCGTAATGGGAGAGGTCCGAGCGGGCGGCCATCTCACGGGAGCCCGACTTCTCGACCGTCAAATCGAGGCCGTGCTTGCGCAGCAGCGCCACGACGCGAGGATCGGTGAGATAGCCGATTTTTTCCGAGCCGACGAGACCACGCGCCGCAACGACGTGACGGCTGGACAGCGCCGAGCCGACGGAGCGGACGATGCCCCACCCCACCCCGACGACCAGCAGCACCAGGAGTAGCGGTCCCAGGATCCGTTTCACGGCATAATCCTACGTTGGACCGTGGCGTTTCGGCTACAGCAGCTACTCCAGCCTCAGCCGGTAGCCGACGCCAGGCTCGGTGAGGAGGTACTGCGGTCGTGCGGGATCCCGCTCGAGCTTGTGTCGCAGCTGCGTCATGTAGACGCGCACGTAGTGGGTGTGCTCCACGGCGTTCGGCCCCCACGCCTCCTTCAAGAGCTGGCGATGGGTCAGGACCTTCCCCGCGTGCCGCACCAAGGCCGTGAGCAGTTTGTATTCGGTAGGCGTGAGGTGCACCTCGCGGTCGGCGACGAACACCTGCCGGCGCACGAGATCGACACGCAGCTCCCCGAGCGCGAACACCGGCTCCGGCGCGGCGCTCGAGGCTCGCGCCGCGTGTCGCAACGCTACCCGCAGACGGGCGAGCAACTCTCCGATCGCGAACGGCTTGGTGAGGTAGTCGTCAGCGCCGGCGTCGAGCGCCGCGATCTTGTCTTGCTCCCTTCCCCGCGCCGAGATCACGATGATCGGCGTCGCCGACCACTCGCGCATGCGCCGCGTGAGGTCGATGCCGTCGCCGTCGGGAAGGCCGAGATCGAGCAGGATGACGTCGGGATTCCGCCCGGTGGCCTGGGTCACTCCCTCCCGCCCGGTGGTGGCCTCCACCATCCGGTACGCGTGGCTCTCGAGCGCCGCGCGGAGAAAGCGGCGCATCTGGAGCTCGTCCTCGATGACGAGCACGAGGGGCCCGGCGGGCCCCGGGTGCCC
>DATEGE010000186.1:0-51277 GCA_035280265.1 Gemmatimonadales bacterium
CACGCCCCGGACCGTGTCGGCGGTGTCGGTGGCGGCCGCCGCGGCGAGCGACGCGAGCTTGCGCACTTCGTCCGCGACGACCGCGAAGCCCCGCCCCTGCGGGCCCGCCCGCGCCGCCTCGATCGCCGCGTTCAACGCCAGCATGTTGGTCTGCGTGGCCACGGCCTTGGTTTGCGCAACGAACTTCTGGATGTCGGTGGAGGCGCGCGCCAGCGTGTCCGCCTCCGTGACTCCCTGGTTCACCTCTTCAGAGAGCTTCACGAGCTGCGCCGCGCTCTGATCGAGCACGTCTTTGTGCCGGCGGGCCACGTCGGTCACGGCGGTGTTGCGCCGCACGGAATCTTCCGCCCCCGCCGCGAGGATCGTGGCGATCTGGACGATCTTGGTGGCGTCGTCGGCCGCGGCGCGCACCAGCTGGGCTTGCTCCGCGGCCCGCCTGGTGAGATCCTGGCACGTCGCCGACATCTGCTGCGTCGAAGCGCTCATCTGCTCGGTGGAGGCGGAGATCTCGGTCGCCATCGCGGCCGCCTCGTCCGCCGCCGTGCGGATGGCGCCCACCAGACGGCGTAGCGCGACGACCATCGCTTGCACGGACGACAGCAGCTCCCCCACTTCCTCTGTGCCGGTCCCGATCGCCGCGGCCGCGACGGTCAAGTCTCCGCTGGCAATACGGGCCGCGACGGCCCCCGCCGTGCGGACCGGTGCCGCCACGCGCGCGTTGAGCCAGCGTCCCAACCACAACAGGGTCGCCACCGCGAGCGCGAAGATCGCGACGGCTCCGAGCCAGACGTAGCGTTGCACCGCGCGGGCGGTGGCGTACGCCACCGACGTCGGTTCGCGGAACAAGACCCAGTAGAACGCCTGGTTCGCGGGGAAGCGCCCGCGTGGCGCCGGCACCGACACGACGAGCTCCGGACCGCGCGCCGTCCGTAAGATCGCTCGGGCGGGCCGGTCGGGGTCGTAAAGCGCCCGATCTTGCGGGACCTCGCGCAGCTCCGCCTGGTCGGGGCCGTACAGTAAGTTCCCGCGCCGATCCACGAGCTGCAGATGGGCGCTGTCGCCGAGGTCGATGCCGGTGAGCAGCCAACCGACCCGGTCGAGGGGATAAATGCCCTCGAGCATGCCCACCGGGCGGGCACCTTCACCGGGGCGCACCGCTGCCGCGTAGCGAATCGTGACCGACCGGGTGGTGGAGTCGATCACGGGCTCGCTCTCGGCGGCCCCTTCCCTCATCGCCTGTTGCCACAGGGAGTCGTCGCCTACCCGGAGCCGATCCGGCACGCCGGATGCTACCAAGACGACCCCCTGACGATCGGTCACGAAGAAGTCTGTGAACTCCGACCGCTCGTGGTAGCCGCGGAGGTAGCGGGTCAGCTCGGGGGGTCGGGCGGCCTCGGTAGCCGCCCGGAGTACGGCCGGATTAGCGGCGAGCTGGTCGGCCTCACCGTGTCGCTCGCGCACATAGTTCACCACCAGGGCGGTGGCGCGCCCCGCTACTTCGGCCCCTCGCTGATCGGCGAGGCGTTCGAGCGTCCCAGTGGCGCTTCGGCCGGCCAGGGACGCGACCACGAGCGCGGCCACGAGCGCGCCGCCCGCGGCCCACCAGGTGACGCGCTGCAGTAGGTGTTGGAGGGTCGAAGCCATGGGTCGAGGCGCAAAGTACGGCGGGTTTCTTGGGGGAGCAAGTCTGTGTAATTTCAGTCACTTATGTCGCCCGTCCCGAACTACGATCCGACCGCCGTCGAAACCCGCTGGCAAGAACGCTGGGCGAGCGACCATGCCAACGAGCCCGACCTCGACCGGCCGGAGCGTCCGTTCTACAACCTCATGATGTTCCCGTATCCCTCGGCGGAGGGGCTGCACGTGGGAAACATGTTCGCCTTCACGGGGGCGGACATCTACGGCCGCTTCCAGCGGCTTCAGGGGCACGCTGTGTTCGAGCCGATCGGGTTCGACGCGTTCGGGATCCACTCGGAGAACTATGCGCTCGCCGTCGGTACCCATCCGGCGAAGCTCATTCCTCAGAACATCGAGACGTTTCGTCGCCAGCTGCGGCGCTTCGGAGGGATGTTCGACTGGCGTCATGAGCTCTCGACCACCGACCCGCGCTACTACAAGTGGACCCAGTGGATCTTCCTGCAGCTCCTCAAGGCGGGCATCGCCTTCCGCAAGAAAGCCGCCGTCAACTGGTGCCCCAAGGACATGAGTGTCATCGCGAACGAGCAGGTGATCAATGGGTATTGCGAGCGGCACCCCGACACGCGGGTCGAGCAGCGGGTGCTCGAGCAATGGTTCTTCAAGATCACCGATTACGCCGAGCGGTTGTTGAACAACCTCGATCGGCTCGACTGGTCGGAATCCACGCGCACCTTGCAGCGCAACTGGATCGGACGGAGCGAGGGGGCTGAGCTGCTCGTGGAGACGCCGGCCGGCCCCAAGATCCCGGTTTTCACGACCCGTCCGGAAACGGTGTTCGGCGCGACGGCGCTCATACTCGCTCCGGAACATCCCTTGGTGGATCAGCTCACAGCGGAAGAACAGCGACGCGAGGTGAACGCGTATCGGCGCGAAGTGCAGGGGAAGGACGTCGTGACCCGCCGGGTGGGCGACAAGGCCAAGACCGGTGTGTTCCTCGGGTCATACGCCCGCAATCCGGCGACCGGGGAGGCGATCCCGATCTGGATCGCGGACTACGTCCTCATGGAATACGGCACCGGCGCGATCATGACCGTGCCAGGCCACGACCGCCGAGACTTCGAGTTCGCGACCCAATTCAACCTTCCCATCCGCGAGGTGGTGCGCACCGGCGAGCCCATGCCGAGCGTGTCGCTGGACGGACTCCTCGTCAACTCCGGTCAGTTCGACGGGCTCTCCTGTCGTGACGCCCAACGCCAGATCGTCGCGTGGCTGCAGGCGAAGCGTCTCGCCACCCCGCAGGTGCAATACCGGCTGCACGATTGGTGCATTTCACGGCAGCGCTACTGGGGACCGCCAATCCCGATCATCTATTGCGACCGCTGCGGGCCGGTGGGCGTGCCGGAGCGCGACCTTCCGGTGGAGCTCCCGTTCATCGCGGATTTCCGGCCGGACGCGAGCGGGGTGAGTCCGCTGGCGCGCCACAAGGAGTGGTACTACGTGAAGTGCCCGCAGTGCGGTGCGCAGGGACGGCGCGAGACCGACGTATCCGACACGTTCCTCGACTCGGCGTGGTACTTCCTCCGCTACCCGTCCACCGAATTCGACGACCGATCCTGGGATCCGCAGCGCTCCGAGACGTGGCTTCCGGTGACGATGTACATCGGCGGGAACGAGCACGCGGTGCTCCACCTCCTCTACTCCCGCTTCGTCACGATGGCGCTCCACGACCTCGGACACGTCCAGTTCGACGAGCCGTTTCCCAAGCTCCGCGCCCACGGGCTCATCATCAAAGACGGCGCGAAGATGTCCAAATCGCGTGGCAACGTGGTGATCCCCGACGCCTACATCCAGAAGTGGGGCGCCGACACGTTCCGCATGTACCTCATGTTCCTCGGCCCCTTCCACGAGGGCGGCGATTTCCGGGAGACCGGGATCGTGGGGATCCGCCGCTTCCTGGACAAGGTTTGGACGACGGCACATGAAGCCGCCGCACTCACCCCGGGCGCGACCCCGGGGTTACGGCCAGACCTCGAGCGCAAGCTGCATCAGACGATCAAAAAGGTCACGGCCGACACCGAGAGCCTCGATTACAACACCGCGATCGCCGCGATGATGGAGTACGAGAACCTGGTGAGGGAGCAGGGAGCTGGGAGCAGAGAGGCAGTGGAACCGTTGATCGTCATGCTCGCACCGTATGCTCCGCATCTTGCCGAAGAACTCTGGTCGGTGCTCGGCCACGAACGCTCAGTATTCGAGGCGCGTTGGCCAACCTATGACGCCGCGCTCGCCTCCGCGGGCGACGTCGAGGTCGTCGTACAGGTGAACGGTCGGGTGCGTGGCCGCGTGATCGTGAGCCGCGGGGCCACGGAGGCGCAGGTCGTCGCGCTGGCGCTGCGGGATGAATCCGTGAGAAAGTTCCTGGACGGCCAGCCGGTGCGAAAGACGATCTACGTGCAGGATCGGCTGCTGAATCTGGTGATCTAGAGCACTTTCGCGAGCAGATCCCCGACCACGTAGCCTACCGCCGCCACGCCCAGGCCGACCACGAACATGTCGAGGCCGCTGCGAATCACGCCCCGTCCCGTGAAGAAGCTGCGCGCCGCGCCCACCGCGAAATGAGACAGCATGGCGATCGAGAACGCCGTCCACACCGCCGCCCGACCCGAGAGCATCAGGAACGGCGCGACCGGAATGAGCGCGCCCACCAGGGTGGCGACGCCCGTGACCCAACCTTCCTTGACCGGCGTGGCGTGCGCCTCGCCGATCTTCAGCTCCTCGCGCACCTGCTCGCCCAACGCGCGTTGCGGGTCGCGCATCACCTCGGCCGCCATGCGGCGCGCGATGCCCGGCTCGATGCCCTTCGCTTGATAGACCAGCGCGAGCTCGTCCTGCTCCACCTCCGGCATCAGGCGGATCTCCTCCTGCTCCATCGCGATTTCGTGATCGTAGACCTCCTGCTCGCTCTTCGCGGCGAGGTAGCCGGACGCACCCATGGAAAGGGCGTCGGCGATCGATCCCGCAAGCCCCGAGACGAGCACGATGTGCGGCGCCACCTCCGCCCCGATCACGCCTGCGACCAGCCCGAAATTCGCGGTGAGGCCGTCGTTGAACCCGTACACCAGATTGCGCAGGAATCCACCCGACCCGGTCTTATGCCACGGCTCCGCGCCCCGGCCAGCGAGATGCGCCAGCGTTTCGGCATGGGCCGCCGACTCCTTGGCGAGCCGCAACGACACGTCGCGCGCGTCCTCGAAGGTGGCGTCCTTGTGAAGGTCCATGTACCCCTTCACTTCCTGGCCTTCCTCCCGCAGCAGCAGGGGGAGCAGGTAGCCGGGCCCAAAGCGGCGCCCGAACCAGGCCCGCAGCCGCGCATTCAGGGACGGTTTCGGCCGGCCGACGGCATGGCCGTGCTCCGCGAGCAGTTTCTCCCACAGCTGCACGTGGCGCTCTTCGACTCCGGCGAGCTTGATGTACACGTCCTTCCGGACGGGGTCGCGCTCCTGACCCGCGAGTACGAGATACAGGTACGCGGCATCGAACTCGTCTTGCAGGTGATGCAGCCAGGTGTGGAGGGTCTTGGGGTCGAGGGCCATGAGGGAAAATAGCTCCAACTCGCACGATAGCAATTGGTTACACGGCGTCACGAAACAGCGTCACGGAAGACGTCACGGAGAACCGTCAGCGTACGCCGTCTCTCGCGGCGCCGTTCTCGTGACGCCTTTCCGCGACGTCTTTCGTACTTGACGCATCTATGTTGTTCAGGAGATGACCATCTCGCTCGCCGTCCCCGACATTCTCGTTGCCCGGGCGAAGTCAGGCGACCTGGAAGCGCTCGAGGCGCTGTACCGGGCGTTCGAGACGCCCGTGTACAACCTCGCGCTCCGCATCCTGCGACGCTCCGAGGATGCGGAAGATGTTCTCCAGGAGACCTTCCTCGAGGTGGTGCGGAGCATCAAGCAATACCGCGGGGAGGGTCACCTGTGGGGCTGGATTCGGCGGATCGCGGGCTCCAAGGCGCTCATGCGTATCCGCCGCGATCAGGTACGAGCGGCGGACGAGCTGCGGGAGGAGTCGCTGGCGGGACGTGCCAGCACCGCCGGCGTGCCCGCGCGGATCGACCTGGAGCGGGCGTTCGAGCGGCTGAGCAGCACGTCGCGCGCGGTCGTGTGGCTGCACGACGTCGAGGGCTACACCCATGAGGAGATCGCGGAGCTGATGGGCAAGACCGTGAGTTTTTCCAAGTCCCAGCTGGCGCGCGCGCACGCGCGGCTGCGGGGGATGCTCGATGTCGAAGGAGCGGAACGATGATGCACTGTACCATGGACGACCTCCTGGCCTTGCGGGCGGGAGAAGCATCGGTATGGGCGCGGCAACACGCCGACTCCTGTGCCACATGCCGGGCAGAGCTGGAGGGGTTGTATCAGCGGGTTGCGCAGTTGAAAGCGCTGCCGGTGCGGCGTCCGGGGCGCGACCGCTGGCCGGAGGTGCGGAACACCGTCATGGCGGAGCGCCGCCGGCGGCGCGAGCGCTGGGGCATCTGGACTGTTGCCGCTGCGGCGACGGTGGCCGGGTTGATCGTGTTCCGGCCGTTCTGGACCGGCACGGCCGTGGGCGCGGAACTGACGCGCGTCAAGCAGGAATCCGCGACGCTCGAGCAGGAGCTGGAGCGCTACAATCTCGATGGGCGGGTAACGAGCGGCCGCACCGCCGCGCTCGCCGCCGAACTCGAAGATCGTATCGCGGTCGTTGACGGCGAGCTGACTCGATTGGGCACCGCGGACACACAGGCCGGGCCCGACGAGCTGGTGAAGCTTTGGCAGCAGCGGGTGGATCTGATGCAGCAGCTGGTGAGCGTCCGAGTGACTCGCGCCGCCTACATGGGGCTCTGAACCCAGGAGGGATATAGCACATGCAGCGTCAGTGGATTCTCGTCACAGGATTGGTGCTTGCCGCCGGTTTTCACGCAGTGGAACTGCCGGCGCAGGAGACGCCCGCCCCCGCCCCCGTCCCTCCCAAAGCGCCTCGCGCTCGCGCCCCCCGCGCTGGACGAGCGTTCGCCTTTGCGTTCAGCGACCACCGTGGGCGCATCGGCGTGATCGTGCGTACCAACGCCAGCGCCGAGAGCGACAAGATCGGAGCGAAGATCGAGGGAGTGACGCCTGGCGGCCCCGCCGACAAGGCCGGCATCAAGGTTGGCGACATCATCACGTCGTTCAACGGTACGTCCCTCGCCGGCGTGGCGGCGGAGGATGAAGATGAATCAGGTCCTGGGCGGAAGCTGGTGGATCTCGCCCACAAGCTCGAGCCGGGGGACACGGCGCGGGTCGAGTACCGGCGAGGCAGCGACGTGAAGAAGGCGTCGATCGTCGCCGAGGATCTCGGCTCCCGCTTCCAGATGGAAATGCCGGAACCCCGAGCGATGATCATGCCGGGGATGCCGGACATGGACTTTGAGTTCTTCGACGGGCCCTGGGGCGATCTGCGGTTCGTGAGCTTGAACCCAGACCTCGGGGAGTACTTCGGGACCAAGGAGGGCGTGCTCGTGGTCAGGGCGCCCGCGGACTCGAATCTGCCGCTAAAGGGGGGGGACGTTATCCTGTCGATCGGCGGGCGGAAGCCGGCGAGTCCGGAACACGCGATGCGGATCCTGCGGTCGTACGAGCGGGGTGAGACCGTGTCGATCGAGATCATGCGCAAGCAGAAGCGTGTGACCGTAGCGTGGAAGGTTCCCTCGCGCGAGGACCGCTTGTTCCGCCGGCACGAGCACGAGGAACGAGAGGAACAAAGCAGCCTGCGGCGCATGGTGCACGAGCGACAGTCCGTTCTCCAGCGAGCGTTGCAGGAGCGCCGGACCGCGCTGCGGCGGTTGCTGCGCCGCAGGCCACACCTGCAGCCAGTGTGACGGAGGGCCGAGCTACGAGGCGCGCCGCGCCGCCGGGAGCACCTGGTCGAAGGCGCTGAACTCGAACGGCTTGGGCACGCAGGGGCGGCCGGTGGACGCGAGGAAGCCGCGCACGCTGTCGTCCACCAGCTGGCCGGTCGTAAAAATCACCCGCTCGGCGTACGACGGATCGCGCGCCTTGAGCTCACCGAACAGTTGCTCCCCGGAGAGATCCGGCATCCGCATGTCGATGATCACGGCGTCGAACCAGTCCTCCCGCATCCGCGCCAGCGCTTCCTTGCCGCTCGCCGTCGTTTCCACCTCATGGCCCCGACTCGAGAGATAGCGCTGCAGCGCCACCCGCACCGAGGCCTCGTCGTCCACCACCAGGACGTGTAGGCGGTCGGTGACGGGCTGCACCGCGGGTGCCGCCTGCATTTCCCCCGTCCCCCGGGGCGCGACGATGGGCAACTCGATGACGAACCGCGCTCCGCCCTGCGGGGCGTTCTCGGCCCAGATCCGCCCCTCGTGCTCGCGCACGATGCCGAGTGAAATCGAGAGGCCCAGTCCGGTGCCCGAGCCGGTCGGCTTGGTGGTGAAGAACGGGTTGAAGATGCGCTCCAGCAGATTGGGCGGGATGCCGGGTCCGGTGTCTTCCACCTCGATGCGAATGATGTCCGCCGCCCGCCGCGTCCGCACGGTGAGCCGCTGGTGCTCCCGCTCCGCCCGCTCCATCGCCTGCTCGGCATTGGTGATCAGGTTCAGGAACACCTGCTGGAGCTGGTGCGCGTCCGCCATCGTGTCGGCCACCTGCTCGTCGTAATCGCGCTGCACGTCGATGCCCCGCACACGCAGCTCGTAGCCCCGGAGCTCGAGGGTGTCGTCGAGCACCTGGTTGACCTGCGTGGGAGTGCGTTCCGGCTTATGCTGGCGTGCGAACGTCAGCAGGTTCTGCACAATGCGGGATGCGCGGCGCGCTTCGGCATAGATCATCTCGGCGGCGGTGCGCTGGTCTGGCGGGAAGCGCTTCTCGGAGAGCAGCAGCTGGGCGAAGGCCGAGATCCCGGCGAGCGGGTTGTTCAGCTCGTGCGCTACGCCAGAGACCAGCTGCCCGATCGCCGACATCTTCTCCGATTGGATCAACTGCTCCTGCAGCATCTTCTGGTCGGTGACGTCACGGATGACGCACAGCACCTCCTCGTCGAGCTGCGGCGTCGAGTACGTGACCTGGATGGTCCGGACCTCGCCGTCCTTGCGGTAGAAGTTCGTCTCGAACAAGCCGGTTTCGCCCGCCAGGGCTTTTTGAAAGTGTCCCAGGGCTTTGGGGAGCTCGTCGTCGGGGAGCATGGGCGCGAACCACTGGCCCAGCAGCTCTTCGCGGCGGTAGCCGGAGATGATCTCGGCCGCGTGGTTGAACGTCGTGAACCGGCCGTTCGCGTCGAACGTCGCGATCGCGTCCGACGCCGACTCGAAGAGGTTACGGTACCGCGCCTCGGACCGCGCCAGGGTATCCTGAGCGCGCTTCTGCTCGGTGATGTCTCGCAGGGTGGCGACGGTGCCGAGCAGCTCGCCCTCCAGCACCAACGGCGTCGTGGCGACAGCCACCACCCGCTCCTCGCCGTCCACGCGCACCACCTTCGTCTCGTAGTGCTGCTCTTCTCCTTCGACCGCTCGCTGCTCGCGCTCCGCCACGTGCTCCCGCTCGCCGATCGCGACGAGATCGTCGATCGGCGTACCGGCCAGGTCGTCGAGCGGCCGCCCGAATAGCTCGGCCGCCGCGCGGTTCGCACTGAGCACCTGCCGGTCCAGGCCCGTCACCACCACCGCGTCCGCCAGGGTGGAGACGATTTCAGCCGCCACGCGCAGCGGGTCGAACGTGCGGGGCGTGACCTCCGCCTTGGCAGGCGGTGGTGAAGTCCGGATCCCGCGCGTCGGCGGCGCGCGTCGCGCCTTACTCATGAGTCGTACGAGGCCACCATGGCGTCCTTCATCAGGGCGAGGCTCTTCAGCGCCGAGTCGGTAATCGTCCGCGCTCCCTCCCCGCGCTGCACGCAGTTCTTGATGATCTCGAGCGCTTGGATAGGATGCTCATCGTCGTACTTGGCGTGCTCTTCCAGCCACCAGCGGCCCCGCGGCCCGATCTTCTCGTTCTTGGCGAGCCCCCGGAGTGCCTTCTCCGAGATCTTCTGCGCCACCCCCTCCACCGCGTAATTCGTGGCCGACACCGCCGAACCGAACGTGGCGCCGCGGCACATGTCCGTCAGATAGGAGTGGAAGGCCTTCACGTCGGAGATCATCGGCTCGGGCACTTGGAACCGCTCTTTCGGGACGTTAAAGCCATCGCCCATGGCGCGCCACATCGCGTCGTGACGCTTTTCCACCCGGATGTTGTCCCGGAAGAAGGCCTTGCCGTCCTCGGGCGAACGATCCAGCAGCACCTGCAGCCACTGGGGGAAGTCCCGGATGATCGGGTAAAAGGCCACCAGAAAGTTCTGGATGCGGCCGTCGGCCAGCTGGTTCTCCGAGGCGTCCACGATCACGCGAGTGTCGAGGATCGCCTCGCGGCTGGGATCCAGGGCGGCATCCAGCTCGGCCACCCAGTTCGGGTGCGGAGTCACCTGCACGGACATCGCGTCTCCTTCCAGGGCGCTTCGGTCGTCGAAAAAATAGGCGCGGCAAAATGTACGGTCGCGCCTGGGCTCAACAAGTCAAGAACTTCATGCGGCCTTACAACTTGTGCGAGCGGCGACAGCGCGGCTGTGAGCATGCTTACGGGACTTGACACGATATATCGTCCCGCAATATCTTTGCGTTACATCGTAAGCTCAGGAGGAATCGTGAGGCATTTCGGATGGGACAGGTTCGCGTTCGGCTTTGGACCGCAGGGCTTCTTCTGGTCCGGCCCGCGCGGCCGCAGACGCCGCTGGTTCGAGTCAGGCGACATGAAGTACGTGATTCTCAAGCTGCTGAAGGACAAGCCGCGCCACGGCTACGAGGTGATGAAGGAGCTGGAAGACCAGCTACACGGCTGCTATTCCCCTTCGCCGGGCACGGTCTACCCGACGCTGCAGTGGCTGGAAGACGAGGGACTGGTGTTGGCGCAGGATGTGGACGGGAAGAAGGTCTACGAGATCACGGACGCGGGCCGCAAGTTCCTGGACGAGCACCGGGACGTGGTGGACGACATTTTCGATCGCGTGCGCGACGCGGTGGACCGCGCCCTGGGTGGCGGGATGGCCGACGTCAACCGCTCGCTCGGTCGGCTCGTCAAAGCCGTGTACCGCACCGGCTTGCGGGCGCGTGACGACGTGACCCGCGAGCGGTTGGTGGCGATTCTCGATCGTGTAGTCGCTGAAGTGGAGGCTCTCGCCGATGCCGGGCGCTCAGGCGCGGCGTGATCAGCGCGCCTGGTGACGCCGTTGTCTCAGCTCTGAGAGGGCCCGGGTGACGTAGACCCGGGTCATCTGTTTCCGCCACGAGAGGTCGAAGTCGGTGTTGTCCATCGGCTTCGCGGGGCGATACGCGGCGTCTGCCGCCGCCGCGATGCGATCGTCCGACAACTCGGCGCCCGCGAGCGCGGCGCCCGCCCCGGGGACTTCTTGCGGGTAGCTGGCCACGCCTCCGAGCACGATGCGCGCCTCCGCTACCCGCTCCCTGCTCCCCGCTCCCTGCTCCCATCTGACCCACGCCGCGACGCCGAGGACGGGAAAGTCGAACGAGCCGCGACGGCGGAGCTTGTGGTACACCGCGTCCCAGCCGTTCGGCGCCGGGAGCCGCACCGCGCTGAGGATCTCGTCCGGCTGCTTCGTCAGATAGTTGATGCCATCGTTGTGATAGAACCGCGCGGCGGGCACGCGGCGCTCCCCATTGGAGCCGACGAGCACGTACTCCGCGCCGAGCGCGACCATCACGGGTGCCACGTCGGACGAGTTGACGGCCCAGCAACGCGGCGATGAGGGGGCCACCCAGCAGATGTGACCGTCCTTCTTCATGCAGAAGTCGATCGCCTTGCGCCACTCGTAGGTCTGGTCATAGTAGTTGCAGCGCGTATCGAGGCAGAGATTGCCGCCCAGGGTCCCCATGTTGCGGAGCAGCGGCGTGCTCACCAGCCCAGCGGCGGTGGCGACTACCGCGTAACTACGTCGGACGGTCGGACTGTCGGACAGTGTCGTCAACGTCATACAGCTCCCCAGCATTGTGGCACCGTCCGACTGTCCGACTGTCCGACTGTCCGACCGTCGCAGCTCCGACACTTCCATTAAGGAGATGACCGTCTTCGGCTCTTGATGCCGTCGCTTCATGTTGGGATAGAGATCGGTCCCGCCCGCGACGAACATGCCTTCGGGCCCGGCGTCGGCCTTCATCGCGACGGCTTCTTTGATTGACTTCGGCCGCAGGTACCTGAACGAGGGCAGCCTAAGCATCAGCGATTCCCACCGACTGGCGTCGCCTTCCGTCCAACCATCCGACCGTCCGATGGTCCGACCGCCTTCCCATCTCCCCCTTCCCACGGAGGCGGCACGCGCGTCGGATCCGGCCACGGAATGTCGGGGAACGCCGTGGGCCCAAACCGCGGCTGCTCGCCTTTCTGTTTGCGCCGCAGCGCCTTGAACACTCTCTCCGGCGTGATCGGGACCTCGTCGATGCGCACGCCCACGGCATCGTATACGGCGTTGGCGACGGCAGGCGGGACCGGTAACAGCGGGCCCTGACCGCACTCCTTGGCGCCGAACGGGCCGTTCGGGTCAGGGTCTTCGACCATGTAGGTGACGACGTCGCACATCTCGAGTGTCGTCGGGCTCTTGTACTCAAGCAGGCTGGGAATCTTGTGCACCACGTTGCGATCGCCGCGGTAAGCCATCTCTTCCATCAGCGCCTCGCCCAGCCCCATGTACACGGAGCCCTCGATCTGGCCCATCACGGTGGCGGCATTGATGGCGCGTCCGACATCGTGCGCAATCCAGATCTTGGGAACGCGTACGATTCCGGTCGCCGGGTCGACGTCCACCTCGGCCACGCAGGCGCTGTAGGAGTAGGCAGGCGACGGGCCCACCCCTGCGCCGCGATATCTTCCGGCGGACGGAGCGGGGGTATACGACCCCACCGTGCCAATGGTCCCCTGGGCTGCTTCGGCCAGCTGTACCGCCTCCGCGAAGCTCAGCCCCCGCTCAGCATCCTGCACGTCGAACACCCGGCCCTCGGCGAACGCGATGCGCTCGATCGGGGTCTCGAGTTTCTTCGCTGCGTGCAGGGCAATGGTGTCACGGGCGCGCTCCGCCGCCTGGATCGCGGCATTGCCGGTCATGAGAGTCACCCGGCTCGAGTAGCTCCCCAGGTCCACGGGCGTGAGATCGGTGTCGCCGGTGACGACCGCGATGTCGAACGGGTGCAGGCCCAGCACTTCGGCTACGATCGTCCCGAGGATCGAGTCCGACCCCTGCCCGATCTCGGTCGAACCGCAGAACACGGTGACGCCGCCACCCCGATCGCACTTGAGCTGGACGCCCGAGTGGGGCATCGCGTTCCAATAGATGGGGAGGCCCGCGCCCGTGATGTACGACGAGCACGCCAGGCCGATGCCCTGCCCGTACGGCAGCTGCTTGAACTTCTGTTTCCACTCCGAGCCGCGGACCACCTTCTCGATGCAAGCGCCAAGTCCCATCGAGCCGATGCGCAGCCAATTGGCGGTGAGTGAGTTGGGCGGGACCAGGTGCTTGAGCCGGAGCTCGGCGGGATCAATACCGAGCTGTTCGGCGATCTTGTCGAGGTGGACTTCGAGGGCGAAGCGTGGCTGCGGGGTCCCGTGCCCCCGCTTGGGCCCGCATGGCGGCTTGTTCGTGAACGCTCGCGCGCCCTGGAACTTGTAACGAGGAACGTGATAGGTGACCGTCTGGAGGGCCCCCGTGTAGTACGTGCTGGCCACGCCGTAGGAGCCGTAGCCGCCGCCGTCCAGCAACGACTTGAAGTGCATTCCGGTGATGGCGCCGTCTTTCTTCACCCCGGTCTTCACCCACATGAGCGTGGGATGGCGACCGCGATGGCAGTAAAACACTTCCTCGCGCGTGAGCGTGATCTTGACCGGTCGCCCGGTCATCATAGCGAGCTTCGCGACGACGATCTCGTGACTGAACGGGTCGCTCTTCCCGCCGAAGCCGCCCCCGTTGGGGCAGGCGATCACGCGGATGCGCGCCGCCGGGAGCTCGAGCACCTTGGCCAGCGCACGGTGCACGTAGTGGGGCGTCTGCGTGGCGCTCCAGACGGTGAGCTTTCCGTCCGGGGACCAGTCGCCTACCGCCGCGTGCTGCTCCATCGGGAGGTGTGTGCTCCCCTCGAAGAAGAACACATCCTCGCGCACCAGATCCGCTTCGGCGAAGCCCGTCTCGACGTCGCCAAATTCGAGGTTGATCAGCTTGTGGATGTTTCCTGAGTCGGCGTACCCGTGGATCTGCGGGTCCCCGTGCTCCACCGCGTCGACGCCATCGGAGAACGCCCGCAGCGGTTGGTATTGCACGGCGATCAGGTCCAGGGCCTGGGTGGCCGTTTCTTCGGAGGTGGCCGCCACCGCCGCCACGGGATCACCCACGAACCGCACCTTGTCGAGCGCCAGGGCGTGCTCGTCCTGGCTCACGGGGAGGATGCCGAACGGTATCGGGAGATCCCTCCCGGTAAGCACCGCCTTTACGCCCGGCAGGGCGGCGGCCTTGGAGGCATCGATCGAGACGATGCGAGCGTGAGGGTGGGAACTGCGGAGCAGCTTGGCGTAGAGCATGCGCGGTAGCACGACGTCGTCCGCGAACTTCGTAGCGCCCACCACCTTGGCCGTCGCGTCGACCTTGCGGTGCGCCTTGCCGACAACTCGGAAGCGCGGCTTACGGGCGTCCATATAGGGACTCCTCTGCCGGCTTTGCATCCTCCCCCTGCATCCGCGCCGCCGCCAGCTCGACTGCTTCGTAGATCTTTATGTAGCCCGTGCAGCGGCAGAGGTTGCCCGACAGTGCCTGCTTGATGTCGTCTCGCGTGGGCTTTGGATTGGCGACCAGGAGCGCTTCGGAGGCGAGGAGGAACGCCGGCGTGCAGTACCCGCATTGCGCCGCGCCGAGCTCCGCGAACGCCTCCTGCAGCGGATGCAGCGTTCCCCCGGCGGCCATCCCCTCCACGGTCTTGACGCGGTGCCCGTCACAGTCGAGGCCGAGCACGAGACATGACAACACCGGCACGCCGTCCAGGAGCACGGTGCAAGTGCCACATTCGCCCAGCTCGCAGCCATGCTTCGTGCCCGTGAGGCCGAGGTCTTCCCGCAACAGTTCCAGAAGGGTCTTGTGCGGCGCGAACGCGACCGCGGCGGGCTCGCCATTCAACTCGAGGGCGATTTGCGACTTTGCGTTCGGCATGGTTCCGAAACGTAATCTTGATAAGGGGCCGTGGCGGCGCCAGCTTTCGTGCCCAAACTAGAGCTAGGGAGCGGCAATGAAGACGGTTGGACGGTTAGGCGGTTGGACGGTTGGTGGACTCACGGTCTTTCTAGCCGTCTACCCGTCTGACCGACTATCCGCCCAGGACTATGGATCCCAGGCCCTGCGAATTCTGAAGACAGTGCCCCTCATCGACGGTCACAACGACATCCCAGATGCAATCCGCGGGCGCGGCGGGCTCGATTCCGTGGACTTCGCGGTGCGGCAGCCCAAGCTCATGACGGACATTCCGAAGCTTCGGGCCGGTGGCGTCGGAGCGCAGTATTGGGCGGCGTACGTGCCGGTCACCACGATCCACGGGGGCGAACATGCGGCGGTGTACGCGCTCGAACAAATCGACCTGGTGCACCGGCTGTGCCACAAGTACTCCGGAACGTTCGCAGAAGCACTCACGGCCGCCGACGTTGAGCGCAACTTCACGGCGGGGAAGATCTCCTGCCTGATCGGCATCGAGGGCGGGCACGCAATCGAGAACTCACTCGGCGCGCTGCGCATGTTCTACCAACTGGGCGTGCGCTACATGACGCTCACCCACTGGGAGACCATCGATTGGGCGGACGCCGCGACCGACAGCGCCAAGCACAACGGGCTCACCCCGTTCGGCGAGGACGTCGTGCGCGAAATGAACCGGCTGGGGATGCTGGTGGACCTGTCGCACGTGTCGGATGCCACCATGGTCGACGCGATTCGGGTAGCGCGCGCCCCCGTGTTTTTTTCGCACTCCTCCGCGCGCGCCCTCTGTAACCACGTGCGCAACGTGCCCGACTCGATCCTCAAGCTGGTGCGGGCGAACGGCGGCGTGGTGATGGTGAACTTCAACCCCGGGTTCGTGTCGGAGGCGGTGCGAGTCCACGGGGACAGCGTTCAGGCGCGCGCCCGCGCGCTGCGCGTGGCGGGCCTCGACTCGGTGCTCGTCGCCGACTCGGTGAAGGCCTGGGTGGCCCGCGGCCCGCAGGCTACCCTCGCGCAGGTCGCGGACCACATCGAGCATATCCGCGGCGTGGCCGGCATCGACGCGGTCGGCCTCGGCTCGGACTTCGACGGCATCACGGAGGTGCCCGCGGGCCTGGAAGACGTATCGAAGTTTCCGGATCTCATCGCGGAGCTGCTGCGGCGCGGATGGAGCGAGCAGGACGTCCGTAAGGTGGCAGGGCTCAATGCGCTCCGTGTGCTGCGAGCTGCGGAGCGCGTGGCCGCAGAGACGAGGAGAGGTAAAAGCTAGGCTCTCTGTTTATGGCTGCGCGTCTACGCGTTTAGCCGTTGCGGGTTCTGTTACCTGCTTGCCTGCTGACTCGAATCCCTTCCTGACCATCTCGCCCCACGCGTGCTTCTGGCGGAACACCGACCAGAACGCCTTCAGTCGCCACCAGACGGTCCGCTGGCGATATCCGAAATTCTCGAGCGACGCGTACTCCAATAGCCGCCACAGATCCCCGAACCGCCTGTAGCGACGGAAGCTCACCTCTTCGAGCACCACGGCCCAAAGCGACAGCAACATGCCGTAGCCCCACGCCACCATCACGAACAACAGGGCGAAGGAGACATCGACAGCGTGCAGGACGAGTCCCACGATGGTCGTGACGTAGCCGGTCACCTCGATGACTGGCGCCAGCATCTCCCCGAACGTGAAGAACGGCATCGCGATCAGCCCCACGCGCCCGTAGCGCGGGTTGAACAGCATGCCGCGATATTGCCACATCGCGGCAATGAGCCCGCGATGCCACCGCTCCCGCTGGCGCGACAGGATCCGCGTCGTCTCGGGCACCTCGGTCCAGGCGACGGGGTCGGGAATGAACGGGATCTCGTAGCGGATCTTCTGGTGCCGCAGGTAGCGGTGGAGCCGGACGACGAGGTCGAGATCCTCCACCACGCTCGTCACGCGGTACCCGCCGATGGCGAGCAAATACTCTTTGCGGAACAGCCCGAAGGCGCCCGAGATGATGAGGGTGCCGCCCAAGCGGTTCCAGCCCAGGCGTCCGAACAGGAACGCGCGCAGGTATTCGACGACTTGGACACCGGGGAGGAAGCGCCGCGGCAGCCGGGCATCGATGACGCGGCCGTCCTTGACGGTGCAGCCGTTGGCGACCCGCACCGTGCCACCGACTGCGGCGATGTGGCGTCCCAGCAGAAATGGCCGCGTGAGCCGCAGCATGGCATCGGGCTCGATCAACGTGTCCGCATCCACCGCGATCACCAGCGGAAACCGGCTGGCGTTGATGGCGGCGTTGAGGGAATCTGCCTTGCCGCCGTTCTCCTTGTCGATGACGAGCAGCCGGGTGCGCGAGCGGGAGCGATACAAGCCCCGCAAGGGCTTGGTTGGGATCGTATCGGGGTAGGTGCGCGGCACTTCGTACAAACCGAAGGCGTGGCGCAGCTGCTCGAGCGTGTCGTCCTTGGAGCCGTCGTTCACCACGATGATCTCGAAGTTGCGGTATTCGAGCGTGAGAAGGGCAGTGACGCTTTCTTTAATCGTGGCGCTCTCATTGTGGGCCGGGACGAGGATGCTGATGGGCGGCAAGGCGTCACTCTGCATGAGCCGCTGGAAGTCTTCGTCCTCCGCGAGGCGCGTCTGCTCCCAGATCTCCGGAATCGACAGGAGCAGCAGCAGCGCGTAGAAGGAATTGAGCGCCAGGAAGTAGACTAGGATCGCGAGGTCGCCCCCGTGAATGACGGAGGTCACGCTGCGTATTCCGCGAGCGCCTGGGGGGTGAGACCCAGGACGAGCCGCGCCATGTCGCGGCTCTGATCGTGCGCGCTGACTTCCGCCGTCAGCAGGGCGTTGCGGCCGACGCCGCCAAACCGGGTGAGGGCGAGCCCCGCCCGCAGGCGCACCCACCACTCGGGATCCCACAGCGCATCACGCACCAGCGGCAGCGTCGCCCCGTCGGCGATCACGCCGAGCGAGCGGATCGCCTGCGCCCGCACGGGCCACGCGCCGTCCTGGGCCAGCAGCCGCAGCGCGGCGATCGACTCGGCATGGGGATACTTCCCCAGCGCCCGGGCGACCTGGCTGCGGACCTCGGGATCGCGGTGCGTGGCGAGCGCGGTGAATGGCTCGCGTAGCCCCGGATCCTCCAGGCGCCCCGCGAACTCGATCACCCGGGGGAGCCGCGGGTCCTCCGGGCGCCGCAGCAGCGGTTGCAGATGCCTGACGACCGCAGAACGGGCTCTTCGCAGCACGCTTGCGTAGTATGCCTGCACCGTGGGCCCGAGCTGCGGAAGCTGCTCCAGCGCGGCGTTCACGAGGACCGGACTGGTCATGCGCTCGAGCGTCGTCGCGGCGGCGATCTGCACCGCGGGATGATGGTCCCGCAGCAGGCGGAGCACCCGCCCCAGGTCGTGCTGCGTCGCCGCCACCGAGAGGAAGCGCGCGCACTCGAGCCGCTTCCACCACCGCGCCGAGCGGTAGTTCGTGCGGACCACCCGCGCCCACCATTGGCGTGCCAGCGCCCGCGACAGCTCCTGCCACCGCTCGCCGGGGACGCGGGCCGACCAGGTGACGAGCGCGTCGATCGCGAGTGATGCGGGCAGACGCGCCAGCGCGCGCTCCACCTCGGCCGCGGGCGCCTGGCCTAGGGTCCAGCGTTGCATCGCCGCGTCGAGCTCTTGGCGCCGGGGCTGCAACCGGGCGCTGCGCCGCAGCCGGAACCAGCGGTTCAAGATGATGAGGATGATGAGGGCGACGAGCAGGACGCCCTGCACGACGGCCACCACCCAAAGAAATTGTAGGGCCGTCACCGTCCCACCCAGCGTTTGATCTTCTCGAGCGCCACCCGCAGGCTGATCGGCTTGACGAGATAGTCGAGCGCGCCCGCCTCCAACCCCCGGAGCTGCTCTTCCTCCGTCCCGTGTACGGTGGTGAAAACCACGCGGTACACCCCGGGTCGCTCTCGCGCGAGGGCGTCGAGAATGGAGTAGCCGTCCAGCCCCGGAAGGTCGACGTCCAGGAGCAACAGCGGTCGGGTGCCCTGCACGTCGAGGGTGAGGAGCGCGGCCAGCGCCTCGCGACCGTTGCGGAACGCCAGGAACCGGTAGCCCTGGCTGCGCAGCCCGTACTCGAGCAGCTCGGCGAGCGCCGCGTCGTCCTCCACGTAGATCACTTCGGGCGCCGTCACTGCAGCATCGGCGACGCCGGTGGGAGGCGTGGACGTCGGAGCTGCGGGGGCCGTGCGGTCCGGCGGGCCCGTCGTCGGTGGAGCCGGTCGCGCCACGCCGCCCGGGCGGTGCATCGGCTGTGCGCGGGCGGAGGTATGGGGACGGGGAGGAGGGCCCACGCGCGGTAGCGAGGCACGAGCCACCGCTGCGGGCGCGGGCAGCTTGAGCATCTCCGCCAGCCGCTTCACGAACCATGCGGCGAGCGAGCCGCGGACGGCGTGGTCTTCGTCGGGCCGGGCGAGCCAGTCCTTGACGGTTGCCTCGATGCCCGCGGCGAGGCGCGATGCCTCCATGAACCCGTAGGAGCCGGCGGACCCGTGGACCTTGTGGATCTCGCGCCGGAGCTCGTCGAGCGCCTCAGGGTCGTCACCGCGCGCGGCGATGCGGTCGGCGAGCCCCGCCAGCACGCCGAGCTGCAAGCGCGCGCTCTGGAGGTATTCCTCCACGAGGCCCGGCGGCAGTTCGGGCGCCGGGGTCTGGGGGGTCGGGGGGGTCGTGGCTTCGGCGGCCATGGGCTATCAAGATGGGGAAAACGCGAGAGAAAATGCCATAGCGGCGCGTTATCTTGCGCACCACCATGCCCGACCGCGAGCCCGTCGGCTTGTGCCTCAGCTGCCGCTGGATGCGCCGCATCACCACCCGGAGTGGCTCGACCTTCTATCGCTGCGGCCGTGCGGACTCCGATCCGACGTTCCCGCGCTACCCGCC
Source organism: Gemmatimonadales bacterium (assembly GCA_035280265.1). GTDB lineage: Bacteria > Gemmatimonadota > Gemmatimonadetes > Gemmatimonadales > GWC2-71-9 > AG41. The sequence continues at coordinate 19,855 of DATEGE010000186.1, forward strand.
GCTCCCCGTGCGGGAGTGCCGTGGCTACGAACCAGACGCCGGGAAACGGGAACCGCGTCCGAGCGCCGACTGAGCACGCCGGGCGCCTCCGCTATTGCGCCCCCGAGCCGGTTTCCCCACTTTGATTTTCGCGCAACCCCAACACACGCACCGCGAGGTCCACCGTGGCTCAACCACGTCCTCTGGAGCGCGCCAAGCTGTTCTTCTTCCGCCATTTCGAGCGGATCTTCGTGCTGCTCCTCGTCCTCGCGATCGTGGTGATCCACCAGCTCGTGGAGCAGAAGTTCGCGTTCCTGAGCTTCTATTACCTGCCGATGATCCTCGCCGGGTTCTACGGCGGTCGGCGCTTCGCGGTGATGGCGGGAGTGTTCGTGGTGGCGCTGGTATTCTTCTATCAGTACGTGCAGGGCCTCGACATGCTCCCCGGGTTCTATCCCGACGCGCTGCTGGCGCTGGGGCCGTGGGCGGGGTTCCTCATTCTCACCGGGTACGTGGTCGGCGGACTGGCGGAGCAGCGGGAGGTGCGGCTCGCCGAGGTGAAGAACGCCTACCTCGCGACGCTCGAGCTCCTGACCTACCACATCGAATCCACGGAGCGCAATCAGCAGGGTCACTCGAACCGGGTGGCGGACGTCGCCGCCGCGATCGGGCGGGAGCTGAAGCTACCGCCGGACGATGTGGAGAACCTGCGGGTTGCCGCGTTGCTGCACGAGGTGGGCACCCGCGACCAGCGCTTGCTCCGGCTGTTGTCGCGCTCGGTGACGGATTCATCGGTGAGCGTGGCGCGCGCCATGCGCGGCGCCGCCGAGATCATCGGTGAGTACGGGCATTATTACGAGATCGTCGGCGAAGACTGGGACATCGAAGCGTTACCGCTGCCCGTCACCGTGAAGATCCTGGCCGTGGCCGACGCCTTCGAGACGCTGCAGATGGCGACGCCGGTGCGGCCGGCGTTCCCGAAGTGGAGCGCGCTCGAGGAAGTGGAGAAGGGAGCGGGGAAGACGTTCGCGCGCGACGCGGTGCGGGCGCTGCGCGCGGTCTCGGGGCGGCCGGAGATCGCCGCGCCCGAAGCTGGACTGAAGGTCGTCTAGCTGCCCGGTGGGAGTTGCGGCGGCCGCCGGCCGCTCGCGACGCCGCCCGCCACACCGACGCCAAACGCCGCCGCGGTCCACACCGTCACGAGCGGCAGGGCGGCCACGGGGAGCGCCACCGCGGTGGCGGCGAGTCCTGCAACGAGCGGGGCTGCGGGTTTCTGCACCGCATCCACGAAGCGGAGCCGCCGCCGCACGAAGTTGCGCGTGCCGACGTACCCGGTGGCGAGTGCCGCAATGCCGATCAGCAACCCGATCATACGTAATCTCCTTGTCGCGCGCCCTACGCAACTTGCGGGAGCGTAGTTTCCCGCGCAAATCTCCGTCTGCAACGGTTTTTCAGCCCACCGAATCTCAGGAGTGATGATGCCGCGCATCGCCGCCCCATTCGTGCTCGCGGGACTGTTGTCCGCGGGCCCGCTCGTCCGGCTGTCCGCCCAGAAGCTCCACGTTCCCTACACCACGTTCACGCTCCCGAACGGCCTCCAGGTGATCGTGCACGAAGACCATGCGGTGCCCGTGGTGGCGGTGAACACCTGGTTTCACGTCGGTTCGGCGGACGAGCAGCGTGGGCGCACCGGTTTCGCGCACCTGTTCGAGCACATCATGTTCATGGGCTCGCAGCACGTGCCGACCGGCGAGTTCGACCGGTTGCTCGAGGCGGTGGGCGCCGACAACAACGGGTCGACGACGGAGGACCGCACCAACTACTACGAGGACGGGCCGGCCAACGCGCTGGAACTGATGTTGTACCTCGACTCAGACCGGATGGGCTTTTTGCTCCCCGAAATCACCGCCGAGAAAGTCGACATCCAGCGAGGTGTGGTGCAGAACGAGCGTCGGCAGAGCTACGAGAACCGCCCCTACGGGCTGGCCGAGGAGAACATCCTGGAGCGGCTATACCCCGCGAATCATCCGTACCATTGGCCCGTGATCGGCTCGATGACCGACCTGCAGGCGGCGACGCTCGACGACGTGCGTCACTTCTTCCAGAGCTACTACACGCCCAACAACGCGACCATCGCGATCGCCGGCGACCTCACGCCGCGCGACGCCCGCGCGCTGGTGGAGCGTTACTTCGGCGACATCCCCCGCGGGCCCACGGTACCGCGGACCGCGCCGCCCGCCGTCACGCTGACCGCCGACGTGTACGGCACGCTCGAGGATCGGGTGCAGCTCCCCCGGTTGTACGACGTCTGGCACACCGTGAAGGCGTTCGCGGACGGTGACGCCGCGCTCGACGTCGTCGCCCATACGCTCGCTGGTGGCCGTGCCTCGCGGCTATACCGGCGGCTGGTGTACGAGCTGCAGATTGCCACGGACGTGGTGGCGTTCCAGGACGGCGGCCGCATCGACGGCAAGTTCGAGCTGCACGCGACGGCCCGGCCGGGGCACGACCTCAGCGAGCTGCAGCGGGTGATCGACGCCGAGCTCGCGAAGCTCGCCGATTCGGGCCTGACCGCGCGGGAGCTCGAGCAGGCGCAAAACAGTTTCGAGGCGGAGTTCCTGTCCCGCATGGAGCGCGTGGGGGGGTTCGGCGGCAAGGCGGACCAGCTGAACTTTTACAACTACTTCCTCGGCATGCCCGACGGATTCCAGCGAGACCTGGACCGTTATCGCCGGGTGTCACTCGCCGACGCGCAGCAGGCAGTACGAACCTACCTCACGGGGGCGCACCGCGTGGTGCTGAGCGTGGTGCCGCAGGGGAAGGTCGAGCTGGGGGTGAAACCATGAAGGCGTCGGTGGCGGTCGCCGTGGCGATCATACTGTCCGTCTGTGCGACCGTCCGACTGTCCGCCCAAGCTGACCGCTCCAAACCGCCCACGCTCCCGCCGCCACCGGCGTTGAAGCTCCCCGCGGTCGAGACCGCCACGCTGCCGAACGGTCTCCGGCTCGCGGTGGTGGAGATGCACAAGGTGCCCGTGGTGGAGATTCAGGTATTGCTCGACGCGGGCGCGGCACGCGATCAGGCGGATGCGCCGGGTCTGGCCACGTTCACCGCCCTGATGTTGCAGCAGGGGGCGGGCACGCGAGGCGCGCTGGAGGTGGCGGACCAGGCCGCGTTCCTGGGCGCGCAGCTCAGCACGACCGCGACCCTCGACGGCGCGACCGCGGCGCTGCACGTGCCGCGCAGCCGGCTTGAGCCCGCGCTCGATCTGCTTGCCGACGTGGTGCTGCGGCCCACCTTCTCCGACTCGGAGGTGGCGCGGCAGCGAGCCCTGCGGAGCGCCCAGCTCGTGCAGCAGCGCGATGAGCCGGTCGCCGTGGCGAACGTCGCGTTCCCGGCGATCGTGTTCGGCGCGGGCCATCCCTACGGCCATCCTGTGAACGGCACGGACGCGGCGACCGCGGCGCTCTCACGCGAGCGCGTGGCAGCGTTTTACCGCGCGTATTACCGGCCCAATGCGGCGCGCGTGCTCGTGGTGGGTGACATTGGGCCGGCGGACGCGCGGCGGCTCATCGCCGCACGGTTCGGCGCGTGGCAGCGGGGAGACGTGCCCGAGGTCGCGGGCGGCGTGGCAGCGCCTCCCGCGGCCCGTGCGGTGTATTTGATCGACAAGCCGGGCGCCGCGCAGTCGGTGATCCGCATCGGGCACATGGGGCCAGCGCGCACGACGCCCGACTGGTACTCGTTGGCGGTGCTCAACACGATTCTGGGCGGCGCGTTCACCTCGCGTCTCAATCAGAACCTGCGCGAGACCCACGGCTACACGTACGGGGCCTTCTCACAGTTCGCGGCGCACCGGCTGGCGGGGGCGTTCGTCGCGCTCGCATCCGTGGTCACGGCCAAGACGGACAGCTCGCTGATCGAGTTCCTGAAGGAGCTGCGGCGCGTCCGCGACCAGCCGGTGCCCCCCGCGGAGCTCGCCAAAGCCAAGGCGTACATCACGCTCGGCCTCCCCGGAGAGTTCGAAACCACCGCCGGCGCCGCGGCGCATTTTCGCGAGCTCCTGACCTACGACCTCCCGCTGGACTACTACGCCCACTACATCGAGCGCATCAACGGCGTCACGGCCGCGGACGTGCAGCGAGTGGCCCGACAGTACATCGATCCCGACCACTTCGACATCGTCGTAGTGGGAGACAAGGGTCAGATCGAGACGGGGATAAAAGGCCTGAACGAGGGGCCGATCGTGTATCGCGACCTGTGGGGTCAGGAAGTGAAGTGACTCACCACCGCACCGCCGCGCTCGCCCACGTGAACCCGGAGCCGAAGGCAGTGAGGATCAGCACGTCGCCGCGCGCCAGCCGCCCCTCGCACAGCGCCTCGTGCAGCGCGATCGGGATCGAGGCCGCGGTGGTATTGCCGTACTTTTGAATGTTGGTGTAGACCTGGTCGTCGCGCAGCCCCGCCGCCTTCTGCACCATCTCGATGATCCGCAGGTTGGCTTGGTGCGGCACCAACAGCTTCACGTCGCCGGGTGTGAGGCCGTTCGCCTGGAGAGCCGTCGTCACCGACTGCGGCATCAACACCGAGGCGAACTTGAATACCTCTTTACCCTCCATCACGGGGCGGTGCTTTCCTTGTCGCAGCAGCTCCTCGCCGATGTAGGGGTCGTGCGCCAGCCCCGGCGCGTCGACCCACAGCTTCTCGGCGTGCCGGCCGTCGGCGTAGAGGTGGGTCGAGAGCACGCCACGCCGGGGGTCGTCGGTGGGGCCGAGGATCGCCACGCCCGCCCCGTCGCCGAACAGCACTGCCGTGTCCCGGCCACGCGTGGTCTTGTCGAGTCCGCGGGAATGCACCTCCGCGCCCACCAGCAGCACGTGCCGGTACTGCCCGGTGCGAATCCAGGCGTCCGCAACCGAGAGGCCGTACACGAATCCTGAGCACTGGTTGCGCACATCGATCGCGGGGATGTCCCGCAGCCCGAGCTCGCGCTGCAGAAAGACGCCATTCCCGGGCTCGAAGTGATCGGGGGTGCACGTGCAGTAGACGATGCAGTCCAGATCGGAGGCCTTCATCCCGGCCTTGGCGAGCGCTTGCAGCGACGCCTGGCGTGCCAACGTGGCGCCGGTCTCGCCCTCCGACACCCAGTGCCGCGTCCGGATCCCCGAACGCTGCGTGATCCACTCGTCGGACGTGTCCATCAGCTCCGCGAGATCGTCGTTGGTCACGATCCGCTCGGGGACGTGGAATCCGGTGGCGACGAACTCAGTGCGCGGCATCGGGTCTTCCTTGCGGGAATCAGGGGACAGCAGAAGATTTCGCCCGCGACCTGCCAAAGCAAGAGAGACGCATGGATCTCGCGGTAAGCCGCGCGCAGTACGACGCTGTCCGGAGCGCGCGTCATGTACCGGACGTGCTCAAAACGGTTCTGGACGCCGCCACGCGCTCGGGGGACGGGTATGTCCTGCACCTGACGTACGAAGAGGCGACGGCGCTGAACGAGCTGTGCGCATGGAATGTGCACACGGAAGCCGACGGTCGTGTGAAGGCGGAATCCAAGGTGTTCGATGACCTGGTGAAGGCGATCCTGACGCATCCGGACTACTGACGGACGGTCGGACGGTCGGACTGTCGGACGGAAGGGCGATATGACGAAACGGCTGCTCTTGGTGTTCGGTTGTTTCACCCTTGCCACGACGGCCATCCCCCATCTCGCGGTAGCGCAGAAGCGCGCGATGACGATCGACGATTACCTGGCGCTCAAGTCGGTCGGCGACCCGCAGCTCTCCCCCGACGGGAAGCGCGTGGCGTACACGGTCACCGAGATTTCCCTCAAGGACAACCGCGGTGTCTCGCGGATCTGGCTTGCCGATGTGGCGGCCGGCGGAGCCCAGCCGCGCCCGCTTACCGCAGGGCCGGGATCGGACCGGCAGCCGCGGTGGTCGCCCGACGGGCGCACGCTCGCCTTCGTCTCGACGCGCGAGAACGGCGCCCAACTGTGGGTGCTGCCGATCGATGGCGGCGAAGCACGCCGGCTCACGAGTCTGCCCGACGGGGTGTCCGACCCAATGTGGCTCCCAGACGGCACGGGCCTTCTGTTCACGAGCGACATCAAGTGGCCCACTGAGCAGGAGATCAACCGCCGCAACGGCGACTACCCCACCGACGCCCGCATCTGGACCGGATTGTTCTGGCGCCACTGGGACGACTGGCGCGCCGGCAAGCGGCAGCACGTATTCTCGGTCTCACTCGCGGGCGGTGCCGCCAAAGACCTGACGCCCGTGGACCACGACGTCCCGACCATCGCGACGAGCGGCGATGGGGACGTAGCCCTAGCACCCGACGGCAAGGAGATCGCGGTCGCGATGCACGGCGATTCGACGGTCGCCGACAATACCAACGTCGACATCTACGTGATGAACGGCGACGGCACGGGCTCGCATGCGCTCACCACCAATCGCGGCGCCGACAACACGCCGCGCTATTCGCCCGATGGTAAGTGGCTCGCCTATCTCTCCATGGAACGGGCGGGGTTCGAGGCGGACAGAGTGCGATTGATGGTCATGCATCGGAACGACGGAAAGACGGAAGGTGGGAGCCCGACCGAAGCCACCGCGGGGTGGACGCTATCGATCGGTTCCTACACGTGGTGCCCCGACTCAGGCTGCCTCTACGCCGTGGTCGAAGAGCGCGGCCGGGAGAACGTCCACCGGATCGAGATTCCGTCCTTCCGTCATTCCGTCGCCCTGTCCGGCGGCGTCAACACCAACCCCAGCGTCGCCTCCGACGGCCGCACCCTGATCTACCTCCACCAGACCGCCACGCAGCCGCCGGAAGTGTGGGTCGCGAGTCGCCAGCTGACGCACCACAACGACGCCGCGCTCGCCGGGCTCGATGTGGCGCCGCTTGAAGAATTCGGGTTTCGCGGCGCCCTCGGCGACTCGGTGTACGGCTGGCTCTTGAAGCCGCCGGGCTTCACGCCGGGGCGGAAATACCCGCTCGTCTACCTGCTGCACGGCGGCCCGCAGACGGCCTGGCTCGACCTGTGGCACGCGCGCTGGAACTACCAACTGTTCGCGGCGCGCGGCTACGTGGTGGCCGCGGTGAACCGCCACGGATCGACCGGCTACGGGCAGGCCTTCACCGACGCGGTGTCGCAGCATTGGGGGGACTACCCCTACGAGGACCTGATGAAGGGCCTCGACGTCGTGGGCCGGCTGCCGTACGTCGACTCGACGCGCGTGGGGGCGGCCGGGGCCTCCTACGGTGGCTACATGATCTATTGGATCGCCGGCCACACCACGCGCTTCAAGGCACTCGTGGCGCACGACGGCGTGTTCAACCCAGTGAGCATGGCGGGCACCACCGAAGAGCTGTGGTTTCCGAACTGGGAGTTCTCCGGCACACCCCACGCCAATCGCGCGCTGTACGAGAAGTGGTCGCCGCTCAACTTCGTGAAGAACTGGAAGACGCCGATCCTGATCGTGCATTCCCAGCTGGATTTTCGCGTGGACCTGTCGGAAGGCTACCAGGCGTTCACGGCGGCCAAGGTAATGGGTGTTCCGGCGAAGTTCCTCTACTTCCCCGACGAGGGACACTGGGTGTTGAAGCCGCGCAATCGCCGGCTGTGGTGGGGGACGGTGCTCGACTGGCTGGACCAGTACCTCAAGCCGGCGCCCGCGGGGGCGCGCTAGGGAATCTTGGCACGAGTCGCGTGGTGCTGGGGTGGGACGCACCACGTGTCCCCATCGTCCCGAAGTTCCCTAGACCGCTGGCTTGCGCTCCTGCATGTAGCCCGCGGCGACCCCGCCGACCACCATGGCCAAGCCGAGCCAGCCGAATGCCGTGAGTTGCTGATCGAACAGCGCGAGGGCGAGCAGGGTCCCCACGACCGGCTCGATGGTCGCCGCCACGGCCGTGGGAGCGGCGTCGATTCGCCGCACAGCCGCAAAGAACAGGAAGTTGGCTCCCAGCACGGAGCCGAGCGATAGGAGCAGCACGTACGTCCAGGCGCCGACCGTGTGGGGCGGCTGCGGCGCATGTCCCGCGAGCGGAAGCACGAGGCCAAGCACCACGATTCCACCCACGATCTCGAGGAACAGCACCTGAAGCGCACCGTATCGCGGGACGGCGTAGCGCGCGAGCAGTGTGGTACCCGCGTACGACAGCATGGCGAGCAATCCGCCGGCCACACCGGCGAGCAAGCTGGGCAAGGGGATGGCCGCGGTCCCGGCGCCGTGGCTACCGCCTCGAACGGTGAGCGCCGCTCCCACCATCACGATCAGGGCGAGCACCACGCGGAGCGCGGTCAGCCTTTCGCCGAGCAAGGGCTTGGCGAGGACGGCGACGAGGACCGGCGCGATGTAGAGAAGCGCGGCTGCGCCCGCCACTCCCGTGCCCGCAATGCCGAACTGATAGGCGACCTCGAACAGTGCGACGAGCGCGCCGCCACCCAGGCCGACGAGGAGCCACGCCTTGCGGTCGATGCGGAACAGTTGCGGTCGCAACGCAGCGTAAACGAGCAGGCCGGCCACTCCTACCACCAGGCGCCAGAAGCCGATTCCGGTGATCGCCTCGCCTGCGCGATACAGCGCGGTTGAGAGCGGACCGGTCGTGCCCCACACGGCCCCGGCGGCGAGGGCGAAGAGGTAGCCCGCGAGGCGATTTGCCCGCGGCATCGAAATTGGCGTGGAGGCTGTCATGGGGCGAAGGATAGAGGGCGGTGAGCCCACTCTTCCAGAGTGGGAAACCTGAGACGAGCCTAGGGAATCCCCGGACCTGCCGACGGAGGAGATACGTGCTACCGTGCTTGCAGTGCGCCGCGAATGGCGCTCGCGATCGCCTCCCGGTCCCCCGGCCGCCCCCACCATTCGAGCGCGAACCGCCCGAGCGCGAGCAACCCCAGCACCGCACCGAGCACCGCGAGCACGATCCGGAATCCTCCCCCGATGCGCGGTTCGAGCCGGGTGGGGCCGAGCGCGATTAGGAGGCACACGACCGCCGGCGCGAGCCAGACCGGCAGCAGCACGCGCGCGAACCACGTCAGGCCGAAGCGGCCATCCAGCACCGTCCGGCCGGCGCGCTCGCGGAACCGCCCCATGAAGGTTGGCCGGAACAGTGCCCGGTACTTCGACGTGTCGCGGTAATAGAGGACGACGCTGTCGCCACGGATCCACCCATCCAGGCCGGCCGTATTCCACGGTCGGCGGTCGATCACCGCCTCGAGACGGGCACGGGCGTCGGCGGGCGCGCCGGCGCACTCGAACGTCACAGCAGCTCGCCTCGCAGCACGGTCACCGCCTGACCGCCCAGGACTACCCTATCACCCTTCACCCGGACTCGCACCACGCCACCCCGCGCCGACGCCTGATATCCCGTCATCGTGGTGCGACCGAGGCGTTCGCTCCAAAATGGCGCGAGCGCGCAATGGGCGGAGCCCGTCACGGGGTCCTCGGGTACCCCGGAGCGCGGCGCAAAGAAGCGGGATACGAAGTCGTAGCCCGGTGTGGTTGCGCGGCTCGTGACTATCACCCCTCGCGCCTCGACGCACTGCAGCGCTGTGAGGTCGGGCGTGAGACCGCGCACCGCTGCTTCGGACTCGAGTTCGACGAGATAATCGAACCGACTGCGCCCAACCCAGCGCGGCGCGGCGCCTTCCCCCAGCGCGGCGGTCAGGCCCTCCGGCGCCGGCGCGGCGGTCGGGGGAGTGGCGGGGAAGTCGAGCTCGATCCAATCGCCTCGGGCGGTGGCGGTGAGCAAACCGCTCTTCGTTTGGAAGCGGGCCTGCCGGTCGCGCGGCAGCACGCCATCCTCCCACAGCACGTGCGCGCTCGCGAGCGTGGCGTGACCACACAGTGCGACCTCGACACCAGGAGTGAACCAGCGGAGCCGGTAGTCGCCGTTTTCAGGATGGAGGAACGCGGTCTCGGACAGGTTCATCTCGCGCGCGACGTTCTGCATCCAGGCGTCGTCACGCGCGGTGGGCAGGACGCATACCGCCGCGGGGTTGCCGGCAAACGGGCGGTCGGCAAAGGCGTCCACCTGGACAATCTTCAAACCCATGGCACCTAACTTAGCTTGGTTCCCACGCGCTGCGAGAGCGTGTGCAGCGTGAGACCGAGCGCGATCGAGCCCACGAGAATCCAGGCCTCGTAGTGTGCCACCCGCCCGAGCAGCACTGTCGCAGCCGCGCCATACACGTAGCCCAGAAAGGTGAAGAGCAATGCCCAGGCGAGTGCGGTCACCACGTTGTAACCGAGGAACCGCATGGGCGCGACGCCGACCGTGCCGCACAGAATCGGAAGCGGCAGGCGGATCCCGTAGGCGAAGCGCATCAGCAGCATGATACGGCTGTCGTGCCGGAGCACGAGGCTACGCGCGTGGGCGATCGCCGGCTGCCAGCGGGTCGGGAGACGCCCGAGCAGCGGATCGCCGAAATGGCGGCCGAGGAGGAAGTAGATCTGGTGGCCGACGATCGCGGGTACGCAGGCGACGAGCCAGACGGCCCACCAGGGCCAGTAGCCTCGTGCCGCGAGCGATGCGCCCACGATGACGGCCGCTTCCCCCTGCAACCAGGCCCAGACGAACAGGACCGGGCCGCCACACGCGTGGATGACCGCGCCGAGGTCCATGCCCTGGCGGAATCTACGTCGTCAGCCGGAACGTCGTCTTGCCGTGGAAGAAGCTGTTCTCGTGCCCGATCAGAAACGGTGTCTCGATATCGCCGCTCGCGAGCATCAGCCGCAGGTCCCGCGCGTCGGAGGGCAGGTCGAAGATGAGATCGGTCGTGTACGACTCGCCAGGCACGAGCGGGCGCCGCAAGCCGTCGCCCGTTGCTGCGTATCGCCGCCCGCGACCGTCCACGAGCGCAACGTAACGGCTGTTGGGAGTCAGCGGCGCCATCCCGCGATGCGGCGATGTGGTCGTTGCGTCGAACCGCACTCTCACGGTCACGACGTAGTGAGTGCCCTGGGCGCCGGCGCGCGCGACCGAGTAGGCCAGGTGGCAATCCACCTCGCAGATGTGCTTCTCATCACCAAGCGCGAGCACCCGGTCCGTGCTCGTGAGCGCCGCCACCACGAGTAGCCCCGCGTACAGGCCGACGCCGCCGATCGCAAGTCCGGCGATGACCTTGGCCACGTCGCTCCGTCCCAACACCAGCGAAAAGGCGGCGAGAAAAACGGCGGCGCCGATCCCCAGGACGGCGCCGAGAAACGTCAGCGCGCTGAGTGGAGTCAGGCCGTCTGTCGTCACGACTTGTGGTCCGGGCAGGTGACCGCTTGCAGACGCGTCGCCTGTTGCCGCAGCAGCCGGCGCGCGCGGGCGCGCGCGAGGTTCCAGCTGCGCCAGTCGTCCCCCTCCAGCCGACGCTGCTGATCCCGCAGTCCGGCCGCGACGGAGCAGCGGGCCCGGGCATCCAGTCGCGGCAGCGCCTCGAGCAACACGGGTACCGCGTCGGCGCTCAGGGACGCCGCATACCAACCGTCGAACGCCCGCTCCGCCGCGGGGCGCGCCAGGTTCGTGCGTACGATCACGGCGTCGGGATTGATCAAGTGCAGCGCGCCGAGCACGGCGAACCCCTGGACCAAGGCGCCGAACGCAAAGCGCCGGCGCTGCCCGCGCAGCGTCGTCCAGCCGAACCACGCAAACACGCCCACGAGGTACAGCATGAACGCCGACGAATAGAGCCGGATCTCGGAGAGGCCGAACGCTCCGACGTAGAGTCGCATACGCTGGAGCGCAGAAGCCATCACCACCGCGAGCAGCAGGAGCAGCACGACCGACAAGTGCCGGAAGGTCCGTTGCTGCGCCAGCGTTTGGTCGCGGACGAGCCAGTCGGCGGCCGTGAGCACGGGGAGAACGAGGGCGCTGGCCGTGACCAGCTCGAAGAAGCCCTGCCGGGCGTATTCCGCGTACGTGAGACCGGTAGCGCCAGCCACGAGCCCGGCCCCTCCGAACAGATAGCGCAGCTGGATGACGACGAACACCAGGAACAGCAGATCGATCAACCCGAGCGCGGTGGCGACGGGAACGATGCCGACCGAGAATCCGGAGGCCGCGGTTTCCGCCGCCGGCGTGGCGCGGAGCAGGGCGCCACGAAAGTACCCGGCGCTGGCCGCGGCGCAGAAGCCGATGAGCACGGTGTGGGACAGCACCGACCCGAAGTCGACGGCGAACATGGTGGTGACGACGTCGTGGAACACCGCGTCGGCCGAAGCAAACAACCCGCTGAACACGATCAGCAGCGGGAAGGCCACCGCGGCGCCGACCGCCGCGGCACGGACCTGCCCCAGCCGACCGCGCGGCAGCTCACCCCATGCCACATCGACGCCCACCAGCCGGAACACGCCGAACGCGGCACCCAGGCCGGCGCCGAGTGCGGCGCGCAGGTACTGCCAGGCGTGACGGCCGCGCAGCGCGACGCCCTGAAGACTCGAGAACGCCAGCGCGAACACGATTCCGAGCCCGATCACGTCGAACAGCTTGAGGATGGTGGAGTCGCGGGCGACGAAGTTCGAGCCGATGAGCAGTGCGGCGGCGGTGAGCCAGGGAGCGTCGGCGCTCGCGGGCACGCGATGGCGCCGCACCAGCGCCGTCCCGGCCACTACCAGTCCGGCGGTGCCGAGGAACGCGTTGAGCCCCCAGGGCGCGGCGCGCAGCAGCTGGTCGCCCGCGATCCCGAGCAGCGCGGCCGCGGCGAGGATTTCGAGGCCGAGCCGCGTCTTTGCGCTCACGCCGTTCATCCGGCCCTGGCCTTCGTCAACGCCCCGAAGCGTCGCTCCCGGGTGTGAAACTCGGCGACCGCCCGGGCCAGGTCGGTCCTCGCGAAGTCGGGCCACATGGTGTCCGTGAAGTAGAGCTCGGCGTAGGCGCACTCCCACAGCAGGAAATTGGACAACCGCTGCTCGCCACCGGTGCGGATCAACAGATCGACGTCGGGGAGGAGGGCCCCGGCGCCGATGGCCCAGCGCGACGAGTAATCGACGGCGAGCCGCAGGTGGAGGCGGGGCCCGTGTGCCGTGGCCCGCTCGGCGGCGGCGATGGCGGTGACGAGCGCCGCGGGGAGGCGATCGCGCCGGCCCACGACCTCGAGGCGCACGCCGTTCTCGATGAGCCGCGGGGTCTCGGTCCGGAGATAGCGGGTGAACAGGCGCATCAGGGCGGCGACTTCTCCCGTCGGCCGCTTCCAGTTGTCGGCGGAGAAGGCGTACAGTGTGAGCGCGGCGACGCCGAGTCCCGGCGCGGCCTCGACGGTGCGGCGCACCGCCTCGGCGCCGGCGCGGTGGCCGGCGACCCGCGGCAAGCTGCGGCGCGTGGCCCAGCGGCCGTTGCCGTCCATCACGATGGCGACATGGAGAGAAGAGCTTTGCAGCATAAAGCGTGTCCTCACAAAAAAATGCCTCACCCCTGCCGGGTGGCCCGGATCAGCGCTTCCATGTGGTCCAGGTAGCGCTCCAGCGCACGCCGCCCGAGGGCGGTCAGCCGGTATTCGGTCTTCGGAATGCGACCCGCGAACGATTTGGTACAGGTGACGTATTGCGCCTGTTCCAGCCGGCGGGCATGAACGCTCAAGTTCCCGTCCGTGGTGTGCAGCAGCGCCTTGAGCTCGTTGAAGCTCAACACGTCGTTCACGGCGAGCGCGCTCACGATACCGAGCCGTACGCGCTCGTGGATCAACCGGTCGAGCTCGGCGGCGCGCGATCCGCCACGCTCCCCTCGCTCGCCCTTGAGCGCGTGCTCCATCGCCTCGGCTTTGCGCGCCGCTCCTTGCTTAGCCACCGTGCCTCCTCGCAATCACCGTGCCGAACAGAATGTGCAGGCCGCCGAACCCGGCGGCCATCAGCCAATTGCTCCACGCCGCGGGACCGAGCAGCGCCACGGCGCCGAGCAGCATGAAGCACAGTCCCATCACCGGAACGATCCGCACCGAAAAAGCGCCGCCGGTCACGAAGCCCGTCCCATACAGCAACAACCAGACGCCGGGCAACGCGTGCCACAGGCCGGCCCGGTACAGGGTCACGGTGAGCAAGCCGCCGACCGCCATGGGCGGCAGGAAGCTCAAGCCGAAGCGTCGTCCCGGCCCGCTGAGGATCGGGTCGTGGACTGCGTACGCCTTCCGGACCATCGACCACCCGCCGATCGCCAGCGCGATCACCGCCTCGCCGAGCCACGTGGCGAGCCACAGCTCGGGGGTGGGCGGGCGCGCAGTCAGGCCAGCGGCGAAGAGCGCCGTCACGCCGACGGCGACCAGCCCCCACCCCGGCACGGCGGTGAACGACCCGGCGCGCTCCATGGTTTGCCGGATGTAGCGGAGGTTATCGAGCGCGCGGTCGTGCAACGGCCGGGGGGAGACCATGGGGCCAATATGCCGGGCGGGGCTCATGTTGTCAAGTACTTTGTAATACAAAGTCGATCCCGCGATACCTTAGGCCCGTGCGGATCTACGTCTCCGTCGACATGGAGGGGATCGCGGGGGTCGTACACGAGTCGCAAACCGACCCCGCCACCCCGGCGTTCGCCGCCGAGTACGGCCGGTTTCGCCGCCTCATGACGGCGGAGGCGAACGCCGCGGTCGAGGGCGCGCTCGCCGCCGGCGCCACCCGGGTGCTCGTGAACGACAGCCACTGGTTCATGCGCAATCTGCTGGTCGAGGAGCTGCACCGCGCCGCCGAGCTCCTCGCCGGCGACCCTAAACCCGGCTCCATGATGCACGGGATCGACGGCGGGTTCGACGCCGCGCTGTTCATCGGATATCACGCCCGCGCCGGCACGCGCAACGCGATCCTCGACCACACCTACGCCGACCGGATTCACGAGGTGCGGCTCAACGGGCAGGCGGTGGGAGAGCTGGGATTGAACGCCGCGTTCGCGGGGCTGCATGGCGTGCCGGTGGCGCTGGTGAGCGGCGACTCCGCCGTCGCGGCTGAGGCGAAGGCGTTACTGGGCAACGACGTGACCGCCGTCGTGGTGAAGGAGGCGGTGAGCCGTCACGCGGCGAAGAGCGTCGCCCCCGCGGTCGCGTGCCGGATGATTCGCGAAGCCGTCCCCCCCGCCCTGGAGCAGAAGCGCGCGCCGTTCCGCGTCCACTCACCGATCACGCTCGAGGTCGACTTCGCGCAGACGATCCACGCGGACATGGCGGAGCTCTGTCCCGGCGCCACCCGTACGGCCGGGCGCACCGTGGCATTCGCCGCCGACGACTACGGCGAAGTGTTTCGGGCGTGGCGGGCGCTGCTCAATCTTTCGGCGGTCGTCTGAGGCCCCGAGTGGCCCTGGCAGCCCCTGGTGGCGACCGATATGATGGAACCTCCCCCGCGTCCGCGAGCCCCTGCGTGACCGGTCTCCTGGCTCGTCTGCAAGCCGGCGTTGCCGACCGTTACGCGATCACCCGCGAGGTCGGCCGCGGCGGGATGGCGACGGTATTCCTGGCGGAGGACCTGAAACACCACCGTGCGGTGGCCATCAAGGTGCTTCACCCGGAGCTCGCCACCACCCTGGGCGTCGAGCGCTTCCTGCGCGAGATCGACATCGCGGCCGGGCTGACCCACCCACAGATCCTGCCGTTGTACGACTCCGGCGAGGCCGACGGTTTGCTGTACTATGTGATGCCGTACCTCGAGGGCGAAACGCTGCGCGGCCGCCTGGAGCGCGAGGGTCAGTTGCCGATCGCGGATGCCGTTCGCATCGGGTGTGAGATCGCCGAGGCCCTCGCGTACGCCCACAGCCGCGGAGTGGTGCACCGCGACATCAAGCCGGAAAACACGATGTTCTCAGCCGGCCGCGCCGTCGTGACCGACTTCGGGATCGCCCGCGCCGTGACGGCCGCGGCGCTCCAGCCCATCACCACGTCCGGCTTGGTCGTGGGCACACCCGCCTACATGAGCCCGGAGCAGGCGACGAGCGCAGGGCGGCTCGACGGTCGATCCGACATCTATAGCCTGGGGTGCGTCGTGTACGAGATGCTCACCGGCTCGGTGCCGTTCACCGGCTCGACGCCGCAGGCCGTCATGGCGCGCCACTCAGTGGACGTCGCCCCCCCAATCCGTAGCGTGCGGCCGACCGTGCCCGAGGGACTGGAGCGGGCCGTGTTGCGCGCGCTCGCCAAGGTGCCGGCCGATCGGTTCGCGACGGCGGCGGAGTTTGCGGCGGCCCTGACGGCGCGCGAGGGAGCGACGTCGAACGTCGACGAAGGCGAGTCCATCGCGGTGCTGCCGTTCGCAAACCTGAGCGGCGATACGGACTTCGAGTACTTCACTGAGGGGATTGCCGAAGAGATCATCAACGCGCTCGCCCAGCTGCCGGGCCTGCGCGTCGCGGCGCGAACGTCATCGTTCGCGTTCCGCGGCCAGGCGTTCGATCTTGCCGAAGTAGGCGCGAAGCTCAAGGTGGCGACGGTGCTGGAGGGCAGCGTGCGCCGGGCCGGGCAGCGGCTGCGAATCGGCGCCCAGCTCGTGAAAGTGGCGGACGGCTACCATCTCTGGTCGGAGCGTTACGACCGCGAGATGACGGACGTGTTCGCCATCCAGGACGAGATCGCGAAGGCGATCGCGCAGCGCTTGCAGGTCACCTGGGGCGGCGGTGAAGGGACACTGCTGGTCACGCCTGCCACCGGGAGTCTCGACGCGTACCATCTGTACCTGAAGGGACGCTTCTACCTGGCGCAGAGAGGGCTGGGGCTGAAGAAGGCGCTGGAGTGTTTCGATCAGGCGTTAGCCCTCGATCAGGACTACGCGCTGGCTCACGCCGGGCTCGCCGAGGCGTGCGCCATCCTCGCGCAGTACGGGCTCGCGCCGCCCGACGTACTGCGGCGGAAGGCTCGTGCTGCGGTGCAACGAGCCCTCGAGCTGGCGCCCGACCTCGCGGAGGCGCACTGCGCATCGGGAGCGGTGGCCCTCGTGTGCGAGTGGGATTGGCAGCGTGCCCAGCGAGACTTGCGGCGGGCCATCGCGTTGAACCCCCGCTATGTCGCGGCGCGGTTGTGGCTCTCGTACTACCTCGTCTTCATCGAAGGGCGGTTCGAGGAAGGGATCGACCAGGCTCGCCGGGCGGTAGAGTTCGATCCTTTGGCGCCGTTACCCGTCATGCAGCTCGGCATGACGCTGCTCGGGGCGGGTCGCCACGAGGAGGCCATTACGCCGCTGCGACGGGCGGCCGATCTGGCGCCGGCGATGTTCCTGCCCGCCATCCACTTGGGGCTCGTCTACACCCATCTGGGCCGGAGCGAAGAGGCGTTAGCGCCGCTCGAGGCGGCGGTCGCGGCGTCCGGACGTCACCCGTGGACGCTGACGGCGCTCGCCGTGTGTTACACCTCGCTGGGGAGGCTCGCCGAGGCGCAGGCGATTCGAGACGAGTTAGTCGCGCGCGCGCGGCGGGAGTACATGCAGTCGTCGATGCTCGCGGTGCTCGCGGCGAGCGCCGGGGAGGTGGAGGCCGCCCTGGAGTTGCTGGAGCGAGGCTGCGACGAGCACGACGGCGTGTTGATCTATTCGAAGCGCTACCCCTTCTTCAAGACGCTACAGCACGATCCGCGCATGGAGCGCATCTACGCGCGGATCGGATTTCCCGTTGCGGAGCGCAGCAGCACCAGGCCGTAATCGCCGACGATCTGGAACCCGAGCGCCAGACACGCGGCGCGGGCGGCGGCGTTGGACGGGTCGGCGAACAACACGGCGCGCTGGATGCCTGGTTTCCGCGCCGCCAACAGCGACCCGGCGACTACCGCGCGTTGGCGCGCAGGAACATCGACGTGTCGGCGTGGCGAGCGAGAAACCGGTCGAGGTCGACTTCGTCTCCCGGGCGGAGCACGCGCAGGTCGGGCACGGGCTCAATCGTACACGCAAAAGAAGTGCGTGGTGGTCGGGGGCAACCCGGCGAGCAGCCGCCACGCTTCGAGCCAGGGTTCCCGAGCCTCCGGCGAGACGTGGTCCAAGGCCAGCGCTTTGCGATAGTGGTCGATCGCGCTACGCCGCGCCGCGGGAGCCTCGGCCAAGTACACGGTCGAATCCGCGTAGCCGGCGCCGTCACCGGTCGCGAGGGCGACGATGTCGGCGTAGGCATCGCCGACGAGTCGGTGCACCTCGGCGGCGGTCGCGGTATCGAGACGACCGCCCAGCAGCCGCTCGCCCGTTGCGATGACCTGGCGGAACGCCTCCGATCCACCGCCGCACATCCCCGTCTCGTTGAATCCCACGCGCAACAACGCCACCGTGGCGAGCGTCTCGACCGGGCCATCGCGGTCCAGCCGCAGTGCCTCGTCGAGCCAGTTGTGGGTGTAGTTGTAACTGGCTCCCAGCTGGTCGTAGGCATACACCGCGCCCAGGCGCTCGAGCGCGAGTCGCCCGCTGTCCTGCCGCTGTGCCCGCACGTAAGCCATCGCGTGACTGCCTGCCACTTGATCGGCTGCGAGCAGCGCCGCCGCGCGCTCGCGTGGGGCCAGCCGGCGGGCGCTCGAGAGCCAATCAGCGAGCGCCACGACCGCGCTCGAATCGATGGCTCGGGGGCTCGCTGGGTGCCGCCCGGTGAACGCGCTCTCCGCCGCGGCCAGCAGCTGAGTCAGACGGTCGGTCCTCACGCGGTCGAGCCCCGACAGTCGCGCCGCCTGCTCCACCAGGACCGCGGCATGATGCTCGAGCGTTTCCGTGCGATCGGCGCTCCCACGAAACGACGCGACGCCGGCGATCGGAAGGTACGCGAACGCCAGCACCCGTCGGGCGGCGGGTGCGCCGAAGCCGGCATCGTAGGCGCTGACGACGACGGCCGGGTCCGCCTGCCAGCGCCCCGGAACGCGCCAGGCGGCGGCGCCGAAGAAGTGGAGCCCGAGGCTCAGCGCTTCCGCTCCGGCCAGCCGCGACAGGGCGCGGCGCTGCGAGTCGGTCGGCGTCCGACCGAACCACGCGTCCGGCGATGGTGTGACGGGACCGTGACGCTGACTCAACGCGTCGCGCGTGCGACCGGCCACCGCGGATCCGCTCGCCGAGTCCGGGGTCGGCGCTTCGAGCCAGATGGTGCCCAGCAGACACTGCTCGCGGATGAGCGTCGGCGACTCCGCCGCGGGCAGCGCGAGGGAGACTGGTGCTTCCGGGGGATAGAAGTAGGCGTACCGCACCGTCTGGGTGCCGTCGGGCAGACGGTCCACGCGGCTGGCGCGAGCGCACCAGCGGTCGTCGCCCGCTCCCCTTCGGACCGAGTCGCGACGGAACGAGGTGACGGCATCGCCCGGATGCACTGCGAGCCACGCAGCCGCCGTCACGCCAGACTGCAGCGCTGCGAGCTCGCGCACCGCCAGCTCCGGGAACTGCGCGCCGCTCGCTGTGATCTGCAGCGCGAGAAGTACCATCATCGGCGGGGCGGTCACGACGCCGCCGGCCGCTTGAGCTTGAGGATCTTTAGCGACAGGCTGCGTGCCAGGATGCCGATCCCGCCTGGATCGCCGGCCCGGCGCGGCACCGCCCGATAGATGAGAATCACTAGGATCCACGTGAGCCAGCTGGAGCGCTCGCTCAAGGACAGTCCCTGGAGCATGAGCCACGGCTGGGTGAACCCCGCCGTCCACGGCTGCCAGTCCGCCTGGGCCAGCGCGATCGGCCGCGCCACCACGCGATTCGCGCGGTAGCCGTGGGCACCGGGGCTCGAAAGGTTCCACAGGCACGTCACCTTGCCCCACCCGTGATTGTCGGTCGCGCCCACCACCAGCAGGTCGTGCGAAGCGGCGAGCGCCACGATCCGCTCGCGTGCCGTGGCCGGGAACCCGATCGCTTTGGGCGCGCAGTTCACGATCTCGAAGCCGTCGACGCCGGCCGCCACGAACGCATCGACGTCGTCCCAGGCGTTGCGCCAGTACTCGGGCAGGGACGCGATCCCAATCGCACCCTCGCGGTGCAGCTCGGCGAACAGGCCGAGCGCGGCGCGCGTGTCCCGGCTGAACGCCGCCCGATCGACCGGCGCCACGCCCCCCAGGGCCACGATGTGCTGGCCGTCCACGCTCCATTCGACTCCCGGCAGCAGGCGGATCGCGTCGCCCAACAGCGGGGGACGGTCGAATACGATGTTGTGATCGGTGACATACGACGCCTCGAAGCCCTGTGCGGCGTGCCAGCTCGCCAGGTCCGCGAGCGTCCAGCCGTGACGGCCGTCGTGCGACGCGGCAGTGTGCGCATGGTAGTCGATCACCGTGAACGAAGAATCGGTCGTGACCAGACGCGGCACGGGGCGGGGGAGCAGCACCGCCGCCACGCCTGCGAGCGGAACCACGAGCGTCGCGAGCGCGGCGGCCAAAAGCCGTGGGGCGAGCGATACGCGCCGCCGCAGTTCCCAAAGCGTCCACAGCGCCAGGACGGCCATCCACGTGAACAGAAGCGCCTTGGCGCGCTCGACCGTCAGAAATGTGAGCGCGTCGAGCAGGTTTGAGATCGGCGCCAACACGGTGTAGAGCGTCGGCCGGACCAGGTCGGCATCGGGCGGGGACGCGCCGCTCACGGCGTCGACCAGCGGTGGTAACGGGGTGAAACTGGAGAGCAGCACGAGCGCGACGAGCGTGATCGCGATCGGGTGGCGACGCAAGAGATTCACTCGTACAATCTTGGGTATGAGGGCAATCGACGCCACAGTGTGCCTGCTCGTATCCCCCTGGCTCGGCTGCAAGCAAGCCCCTCGCGCCGGCACCCGTCCTCCCGACGCCGGCGTGGTTGTAACCGTCTACGTGCCGGCGAAGATGGCTGAACAACTCATGGGCCGGCTGCAGTCGGTCGCGGCTCGGCGCCAGTGGGCGCTGTCCGTTCGCACCGACAGCGCGGCCCTGGTGGAAGCGGACCTGGCGATCGTGGATAGCGGAGGAAGGTTGAGAGCGCGCGTGCGGCCGGGGTCGCCAGCCGCTCAGCAGGCGAGGCAAATGAGCGAGGCGGTGGTGCCATGACGGCGGACGGTTTTGCCGCCATCCCCGACGTCGTGTTGGGACCGCTCGCGGGTCGAGCGGAGGCCGACTGGCACCGGGCACCTCCGGGGAAGTGGACACCCGCGCAGATCGTGCACCATCTCGCCATCGCACTCGAGACGAGCGGCCGCACGTTCGACCAGCGGCGCACCAAGCCACCGATGCGACGCCGACCCCGCACCGCGCGGGAGCGGCTCGGCTACTTTCTCACCCTGCAAGTCGGCTGGATGCCATCGGGCCGGCGGGCCCCGGCGTTCACGACGCCTGCTGCGCGACCCGACCCGCGCGCGGTGGAGCAGCAGCTGCGCGATGGGGTGGCCCGCTTCCTGGCGCTCGAGCGCGAGCTGCTCCCGGCGCGCCAAGACGACCTGTTCGTGAAGAACCCGGCGCTGGGCGACCTCACCCTCGCGGAGTGGCTGCGGTTTCACGTTCGGCACTGCGCGCATCATGCCAGGCAGATCCGCGGCCGGCTCGCGTGACTCGCCGTAAGAGGGAGAAGATGACCGTGCGGGTGCCGAATCCCGCCGCGCCCGCGAAGGGACGTCTCAAGACGCCGCCCCACAAGGTGCACAAGTCCGCGAAGCACTATCGCCGGCGCGAGAAGCATCCCGGCCGATCGCTCGACACCGAGTAGTCCCGATGCCCGACTACACCTATCTGATCGTGGGCGGGGGGATGACGGCCGACGCCGCGGCGCAGGCGATCCACGAGGCCGATCCCAAGGGATCGATCGGCGTGATCGGCGCCGAATCGCATCCGCCGTACGACCGCCCGCCGCTCTCCAAGGCGCTGTGGAAGGGCGAGCCCGAGGAGAAGATCTGGCGCAAGACCGCACTGACGGGCGCGGAGCTGCATCTGGGACGGCGCGTGACGGCAATCGACACCAGCGCTCTCACGGCCACGGACGATCGCGGCACCGCGTACCGCTGCCAGAAGCTGCTGCTCGCCACCGGCGGCGTCCCGCGGCGACTCGCGGGGACGAGCGACTCGGTCATCTACTTCCGCACGCTCGACGACTACCGCCGGCTGCGCGCGCTCGCGAGCCAGAACGCGCGCTTCGTGGTCATCGGCGGGGGATTCATCGGGAGCGAAGTCGCCGCCGCGCTGCGGATGCAGGAGCGGGACGTCACGATGATCGTTCCCGAAGCGGGGGTGGGGGCGCGCGTGTTCCCGCCCGATTTGTCCGGCTTCCTCGTGAGCTACTATCGGGAGAAGGGCGTCACATTACGAACGGGGGAGGGTGTGGCGGGACTCAAGCGGCGCACCGGCTCCACGATCCTCCGTACCACGACCGGTGGCGAAGTGACGGCGGAGATCGTGGTGGCAGGGCTCGGCATCGCGCCGGCGACGGAGCTAGCGGAGCGGGCGGGCCTACGCGTCGAGAACGGCATCGTGGTCGACCGGTTCTGTCAGACCAGTCAGGCGGGAATCTACGCGGCGGGGGACGTCGCCAATTTCGAGAATCCGGCGTTGGGCTCGCGGCTGCGGGTAGAGCACGAAGACAACGCCAATACGATGGGCCGGACCGCAGGCTACAACATGGCAGGACGCGCTACGCCGTACGATCACCTGCCGTTCTTCTACTCAGATCTGTTCGAGCTCGGCTATGAGGCTGTTGGAGATCTGGACGCTCGCCTCGAAACCGTGGCCGACTGGAAGCAGCCGTTTCGCGAAGGAGTGATCTACTACTTGAAGGAGGGCCGCGTGCGCGGGGTGCTCTTGTGGAACACCTGGGGCCAGGTAGACGCCGCGCGGGCGCTCATCGCCGAGCGAGGGCCGTTCGAGCCGGGGGACTTGAAGGGTCGGATCGGCTAGATCCCGGCAAACCAGGGGTAGCCCTGGTCCTCCCAGTAGCCCCCGGGCCGCTGCTCCGTAAAGGTCATCGACACCAGATACTTCGTCAGCTTGTAGCCCAGCTTGGTCGGCGAGTACAGCCGGAGCGGGGCTCCATGCGCCGGCGGGAGTGGATTGTCGTTCATGCCGTAGGCCAGAATCGTCTGCGGGTGCAGCGCGCTCGCCATGTCCCAGCCGTTCGTGTACCCCGCGTCGAACGACGCGAAGCTGATGTAGCGCGCCGCGGGGAGCGGACGGCACCGCTCCACGATCGCCGACACCGACACGCCGTGCCAGCTGGCGATCGCCGACCAGCCCTCCACGCAGTGGTGCTTCACCGTGTACGACACTCGAGGCAGCCGCATCAGATCGTCGAGCGAGAGGCTCAGCGGCTGCGACACCATGCCATCGACTCGCAGCCGCCAGGCTTCTGGCCGTGTGAGCATCGGCATCGTGTCGGAGATGAAATAGCTGGGCAACATCGCACTGCGCTGAGCCACATCGTAGGTGCGGGCAAGGCGCGTCGGAGAGAATACTATCTTCTCGCCCACGAAGTCGTTGACACGGCTCCAACGGAGCAGCGCCGGGCGGAGCAGTCCGCCACCGTCCCACCCGCAGGCGGCCACGAGGGGTGCCGCCCCGCCTGCGAGTGCCAGTCGCACGAACGCCCGCCGATCCATGCCTCGCAACATGGCGTCAGTCATGACTCGGAAACCTGCCCCGATACCACCCGCTGAACATCGCGCGCAGTGACGCTGGATCCACCGCGAAGACGAGGATCACATGTGTGATCGTGAAGGCGACGAACAGCCACACCATCCAGAAATGCCAGTACCGAGCCGCCTGGAAGCCGCCGAACAACGCGGTGAGCCAGGCGAGCTGCGTCGGCTTGTAGAGCGCGAGGCCGGTGAGCACCGCGAGCGCTCCGAGGACGATGACGCCGGTGTAGGCGAGCTTCTGGAGCGGGTTGTGCTTTCCCTGCGGCGGGTGGTCCCGGCGCAGGTGCAGATAGTATTTCGCCATCTCGATCGCCCCGGGCACGTCGCGCGGCCGGAACAGCAGCGCGCGCCACTCGCCGCTCTTCACCAGGTAGCCGAGATACAGGAGGCCGAGCGCGACGAGCGGCCACATGAGCGCGAAGTGCCAGTTGAGTGCGCCCGCGAGCCAGCCGCCGAGCCGGCTCCAGCCCGGGAACTGCGCGGTGTCGAACACGTTCGGGAAGAACGGCCCGCCGCGGCTTCCGAAGTGAGCATAGGCTTCGTAGATCTGCAGGCCGCTCGCGATCATCCCAGCCAGCACTACTACCGTTGCCCAATGTGTCAGCCGCACGATCCAATGATGCCGCCGCACCGGCGCGGAGCCGTCGCTCATGGGGCGAATATATTACGAGTCATGAAGTCCGTCATGTTCGTGTCCGCGGTGGCATGCCTGGCCGCGTGCCAGACGCGACCATTTGCGAAAGGGACGCCGCGAGGCGATTCGCTGGATTTCGCCCAGCTCATCCCGCGCGACTCGACCGATAGCACGCTGCTCATTCCGCGGGTGGTCACAAAGCCCAGCGTGGTGCTGTTCTGGCTACGCGGGGCCGACACACTCGACGCGGACGACCGGGCGGACACATTCGACGATCTGCGCTACAGCACGGAGCAGGTCGCTCCCGCGCTCGCGGCGAGCGGCATCGCCCTGCTCGCCACCAACGCCGACACGGTGTACGTGGCGCAGGGCGACAATACGCGCCGCGCCGTGCTGCTGTCGGGCCTGGACTATCCCTACGGCTACCTGCTGATCGATCCGGGCGGTCCGGAGCGTATCCTGACGGGCGTCTACTCGGAGGACGACCTCTTGGACGAGTTGCGCGCCTACTTCGATCTGCCGGACGACAGCACTAGCGTCCAACCCCGGATCACGACCTGAGCGCGGTGCTGGTGCTCGCCGGCGGCGACGTGTTGATGCACGACGGGCAGTGGCACGTAGTGCGTGAGGACGTGAGCATTCGGGAGGGCCGGATCGTTGGACTCGAAGCGGCGACGGAACGACGGAAAGACGGAACGGGTGAGTTTTCCTCCCTTCAGGTGCGCGACTGCAGCGGGTGTTTGATCATCCCCGGTCTCATCCAAGCACACGTCCACCTCTGCCAAACGTTGTTCCGCGGCCTCGCCGACGACTTGCGACTCGAGGACTGGCTGGTGCGCCGCATCTGGCCGCTGGAGGCGGCCCATACCGAGGAAACCGTCTACTGGTCGGCGCTGCTCGGCGCCGCGGAGCTGCTGCTCGGCGGCACCACCGCGATCCTTGACATGGAGACGGTGCGCCACACAGCCGCTGCGTTTCAGGCGCTCGAGCGGATTGGCATCCGGGCGTCAGTGGGGAAGTGCCTCATGGACGCGCATCAGGAGGGCGCGCCGCTCGAGCTCGCGGAGTCCACCGACGCCGCTCTGGCTGACGCCGAGGCGCTGGCCCGGCGCTGGCACGGCGCCGCAGGGGGTCGGCTGCATGCGTGTTTCGCGCCGCGGTTCGTCCCGAGCTGCTCGGGCCCGTTGCTGCGGGCGGCGAGCGACCTGGCCGAGCGGTTCGATGCTCAGCTGCACACGCACGCCGCGGAGACGATCGTCGAGCGCGAGACCGTGCTGCGGACGACGGGACTGGAGGAGATCGCCTACCTCGACTCGGTGGGGATCGCGGGGCCGCGCGCGGCGTTGGCGCACTGCGTGTGGGTGGACGGACACGAAACGGCGAGGCTCGCGAGGCAGGGCACCACGGTGGTGCATTGTCCCTCGTCGAACCTGAAGCTCGGGAGCGGGGTGGCGAAGGTTCCCGAGCTGCTCGCCGCCGGGTGCCGGGTGGCGATCGGCGCCGACGGCGCGCCGTGCAACAATCGGCTCGACGTGTTCGCCGAGATGCGCCTGGCGGCGCTGATACAGAAGCCGCGGCTGGGCGCGGACGCGCTGCCGGCGGGACAAGTGCTCGAGCTCGCTACGCTCGGCGGGGCGCGTGCGCTGGGACTCGAGGCGGAGCTCGGCTCGATCGCGGTGGGTAAGCGCGCCGACCTGGTGGTGCTCGACCTGCGCGAGCCCCACCTACATCCCGCCCTCGCTGATCCCGTGTCGCTCGTGGTCTACGCGGCGCGCGCGAGCGACGTGCGAGATGTGTTCGTAGAGGGGCGCCCGGTGGTGCTCGGGCACGAGCTCGTCACCGCGCCGATCGATGAGATCGTGCGCGAGGCGGATCGGGCGGCCGGGGAGCTCGCGCGCGCGGCGAAGCTCGAGGAAGCCCCGGGGCTACAAGGACCGCGCCAGCGCGGCGCGTAACGTCTCGGCGTCGCCCGGCTCCTCGTGGCGTCGCCCGTTGATGAAGAACATCGGAGTGCCGCTCACTCCGCTGTTGACGCCGCTCTGAAAGTCGCGCTCCACTCGCGCGCGGTGGACATGCTCTTGAAGCTCGCGTTCTACCCGGGGCACGTCGAGCTGGAGCTCGCGAGCATACGCGATCAGATGCTGGTTTTCGAGCGCCCTCTGGCGCCGGAACAGCAGGTCGTGCATTTCCCAGAACTTGCCCTGCGCCCCCGCCGCCTCGGCCAGCTCGGCGGCGTTCTCGGCATGCGGATGTTGCTCGATCATGGGGAAGTGGCGGTATACGAAGCGGATCTTGGTGCCGAGGTCGCGGAGCACGTCCTTGATCTCGGGGAAGGCGAGGCCGCAGAACGGACACTCGAAGTCCGCGTATTGAACCAGCGTGACGGGCGCGTTGGGCGGTCCCAGGACGTGATCGCGGGGCCCGACGCGCGGCGTGAGAAGCTTGGGGCGTTGCACCATACAGGTAAGGTGGCCACGGAAGGCGGGATTGTCGAACGGAGGGGCGGCGTGACATTCGCGCCCGCGATGGCGCTGTGGCTAATGGTTCAGAGCACGAGCGACAGCGGTGCCGCGCTGTACCAGGCGTGGTGCAAGTCGTGTCATGGCGCCGACGGCCGCGGCACGCCTGCGGCTTCGACCCGGCTCGAAGTTCCGCCGGCGGACTTGAAGGATTGCAAGGGCTCGAGCGCCGAGCCGGAGGACCGGTGGATCGGGATCGTGACGCAGGGCGGCGCGGCGTTCGGGCTGTCGCTCGACATGCCGGCATTTGGAGAAGCGGGAACGCCGGAGCAGATTCGGGCCGTCGTCCACTACGTTCGTTCGCTGTGCGGCGAGCTCGGCTGGCCGCCAGGCGAGCTGAACTTCCCGCGCGCGTTTTTGGTCGAGAAGGCGTATCCGGAAGACGAGTGGGTGCTCACGGATCACGGCCGCGGGCAGGAAGTGATCTACGAGCGGCGGTTCGGCAAGCGGCTGCAGCTCGAAGGCGTGGCGCGCACGGTGTTCGACTCGGCGGACCAGCCGTTCGACGGCGTGACGGCGGCGGTGAAGTACAATGTGTGGCATGACCTGAGCGGGCAAGCGTTGGCGAGCATGGGGCTCGAGGTCACACCTCACCTCGGCCGCGCCGACCGCTGGGAGGTCGAGCCGTTTCTCGCATTCGGCGCCGATCCCGGTCGGACGGTCCTGGTGCAGGGCGAGGTGGTTGGGACGTGGGAAGAGGCGGCGGGTTTCACGGCGGTCTCGTACCGGTTGGGCGTCGGGCGCCAGATCGGGCGCGTCGTCCCGATGGTGGAAGCGGGGTGGACCGTGCCGACCGCGGGCGAGCGGACGCTGTCACTATATCCGCAGGTGTGGGTGCAGCTGTCGCGGTTGGGTCATGTGGCGGCGTCCCTCGGCGCGGAGTTGCCGGCGATGGCACCGGAGCCAAGGCATCCGCGGGTTATTGCGTTTGTGCTGTGGGATTATGGAGATGCGGGGCTGTGGAGGGGGTGGTAGGGAGCGAGACGCGGCGCCCTATCCCCTCCCATTCACGTTGAAACGCCGAATCGTTTCACTGAGCTTGGCCGCCGCCTCCGAGAGATGCTGCGACGTCGTGGTCAGCTCCCCCAGCGACGCAATCTGCTGCTCCGTCGCCGCCGAGGTTTGCTCCGCTCCTTGCGCAGCCGTCTCCGCGATCCCCGCCACCTCTTCCATGCGCCGTACCACCTCTCGGATCCGCTGGGTCTGACCCTCGGTCTCACCGGCGAACGCGCTCGCGAACCGGACGGTCGCATTGAGGTCGCCGAAGATGGCATCGAGCGCTTGCCGTGCCGCGGCGGAGACCGTGCCCACGCCCTCCGCCGTCCGCCGGCCCTCGGCCATCGCGGTGATCACCTGACCGATCTGGTCCTGCGTCTGGCGCACGCGAGCACGCACTTCCTCCGCCGAGCGCGAGCTCTGCTCCGCCAGCTTGCGGACCTCGTCGGCCACCACGCGGAACCCGAGACCGTGCTGCCCGGCGCGCGCCGCCTCGATCGCCGCGTTCAACGCCAGCAGATCGGTCTGGCTCGCGATGCGCGTGATGGCGTCCACCAGCTTGCCGATCTCGCGCGACCCCTGCTCCAGCGTCCCCGCCGACTGTGAGACCTGGTCCAGGTGCGCGACCAGCGTCACCAGCAGCTCGCTCGCTCGCGCGATCTCCTCCCCGTGGCGTTGGGCCTGCTGCGCCACGCCGGCGATCTGGCGCTCCGCTTCCTGCGCCCGCGTGTGCAGCTGCTCCGCCACGCCGGCGGCGACCTCCGAGTCCTCGCGCCCGGAGCCGATCAGCTGCCGCTGCCGCGCGGTGCCGTCGGACAGCTGGTGCGTGGTGGCGGAGATCTCCTGAGACGCGGCTTGGAGCTCTTCGGCTGACGCGGCGAGCTGCTCGGCCATGGCCGCCAGGTCCATGGACTGCTGCTGCACCAGCCGCACGATCGCGGCGATCGCGTCGGTGGTGCGGTTCACGCTCACGCCGAGGAAGCCCAGCTCGTCGGCTTCATGGTCTTCGACCTTGGCCGACAGGTCACCATGCTCCACCTGCGCTAAGGTCGAGCGCGCCGCCTTGAGCCGGTCGCCCAACCGCGCGAGCAGCGGGATCAACGCTACGCACGCGAAGAGGAGCGCGAGCGACTCCTCCGCGAACAGACTCCATCCCCACCCGCGCGCCCCCTGACTCACCTGAAAGCCCGTGGCGACCCCGAAGCCGGTGAGGTTGACGATGAGCGCCTGCCACGCCTCCGTCCGGCCGAGATAGAGCGCGGCCTGAAGCGGCGCGATCAGGTAGGCGACGTACAGCAGGTGTCCCGTGGGCCCGACGGCGTACAGGATGGCCGAGATCATCGCGGCCCCGACGGCGTTGTTGGCGTAGGCGTACCAGCCGCGGAACTCGCGCTGCTGCTCGGCGGTGCGCAGCATGGCGTAGTTGATCGCGGCGAAGGCGATGCTGAACGCGAAAATGAACAGCCACGAGACAGGCACGAGCCGCGTGACCCGCACGATCACGAGCAACACTACCCCGAACCCGAAGAATCCCCAGCGGGCGCGGGCGTTCGCGATCACGTACTGGCGTTCTTTGGCTCTCGTCTCGTCGGCGAGCTGGTGCGCGAGATCGGCGGGCATAGGGACAAAATGCCGCGTCCGGAATCCGAGTGGTAGAGGCTACATCCGGAACAAGTAGCTCAGCTTGACGAAGAAGCCGTCCCCGGTGCGGCTGAGGTTCCTGAAATGGAAGGCGTCGGCCTCGGCGAGCGACGCGCCGTACCCGAAGAACACGACGGTGCCGGGGATCGGCTTGTAGGAGAACAACACGTCGTTGCGGAAGTCGTTGGTCACCACGGCCGCGGTGCCCGGGCCCACGAGCGGCTGGCCGGTGCGCGGGTCGCGCAGCGCCACCTGGTCTTGCGCGAAGTATTGCCCGACATAGCGAACGAAGATCGCGCGCGACAGCTGATACTCGAGCTTCAGGCGTGGGATGTTGGCTGTCGAGAAGCGGCGGCCGTCACGCGCTCGCGTGAGACGCTGGTGCACCCAGCGCAGCTCGAGCCGCAGCGCCGTGGTGGGACGCAGGGCGGCGATGGTCGCGAGCGTGATGAAACGGCCTTCCGACGCTTCGGCGAAGATGGGCAGGGCACCGGTGGCGACGGTCGCGCTTCCGGTAACGGCGCGATTGGGCGTGTTGATGGTGAACGACCCCGCCGGAAGGTGATACAGGCCGTTGGGCACCACGAACGCGACCGTGTCGGTCGTGCGATCCACCTGAAAGCCGCTGTACGGCGCGGCGTCGAATCCGAAGTGATTGAGGCTGAGATTGAGCACCCCCTGCCAGCCGCCTCGCACGTTCGCAATCCAGAAATTCTCGAGCGTGTCCTCGACGGTCCCGCGGTGGCCAAAGTCCGCATACCGCCAAATCGGGGCGAAGTGAACGATCGCCGTCAGCTGCTCGAGTAGCGCTCCCGGCGGGCCGTACCAGCTGAACCGGTTGTACGTGCGGGCCGCGACGTAGTTCACCCGGTTCACGAACCCGCTCGTGTCCTGAAAGCTGGGCGTCGCGCCGAGCAGCTCGTAATGGTTGCCGTACGCGCGGCCGGTACGGTCCGCGAAGGTGACGGACCAGAACGTTCCTGCCCGACCGCCGCTGGGATCGCGGGTCCAGGCGTTGGCGACTTGGACCTGCGAGAACCACACGTTACGCCACACCAGACGCGCGTCCGCGCCCGCCACCCGGTTGTAGACGTCTCCGTCGATGCGGTCGGTGTAGACGATGCCAAAGGTAGAGGTGGGCCCGAGGTCGCGACGCAGCCGCAGCAAGTTGTAGACGGGATGCGATCCGGTGGCCGACTGGTCGCCGTTGTCCACGGCGCCGAGGTAGGCGATCCCCATACCACCGACCTTCCCCGCGAGCTTGGCGCCGAACACCGGTTGCTGAATGCGCCGTGTATAGATCAGGCTGTTGGGGGTATCGAACTGCTCCAACCCCTCCAGGAAGAACGGCCGCTTCTCCGGATAGAACAGCGCGAACCGCTCGTTCAACGTGACCTGGCCGACGTCGGCCTCGACCTGTGAAAAATCGGGGTTGGCCGTGCCCGTGAGGCTCAAGTTCTGCGTCAGGCCCCACCGCAAATTGCCCGCTACCTCCGGCGTGCCGCGGTAGTCGTATCCCGACGGCGCGGGCGCGCCGTTCACCTTGGTCGTGAACTCGGGCGTCAGGTCGAGCACCAGGCCGCGTCGCAGCCCGGTGAGCCCCACCAGGCGACCCGACTGAATCAAGAAGCTGGCGCTGGCGCGGACCGCGGGCGTCCAGGTCAGCTCGTAGCCCGAGTGCTGCGTCTCGCGCACGATCTGGATGCCCCAGTCCTGAGGATCGGTGCTCTGGTAGCGCAGGCTCTTGAACGGGATGCGGACTTCGACCTCGTACCCCCAGTCAGTGAGGTGGCCGCGCGATTCGTAGACGTAGTCGGGATTCAGGTCGATCGTGGCGTCGAACCGGCCGCCAGCACTGGGCCCTCCCGCCGCGCCAGCGCCCACTCCGTCGCTCCAGACGCCGTCCTCCTGCACGCCGAGCGGATTGACGGCGAACATCATAGCGCGGCGATGATCGAGATAGGTGTCGAGCAGGATCTCGATGCGGTCGTCAGCATCGATGTTATCGCGGTCGGCGAGGGTGGCCCGGACCACGTTGCCGTGCGGCTCGAAGGCGCGCACCCCGAACCAGATCGCGTCGGGCGCGTACCAGACGAGCACCTCCGTGGAATCCTCCGCGGGCCGGCCATCCACGGGGCGGTATTGCGAGAATCCGGTGAGCCGTGCCGCTTGC
>DATEGE010000187.1:0-3278 GCA_035280265.1 Gemmatimonadales bacterium
TGCGCGAGGCGGTCGAGGTCAACTCGCAGGCGGAAGGGCTGGCGGAGTTCGTCGAGGAAAGTCGGCGCGTTCCGAATCATCCGCTCACGCGCCTCGGCGGTGAGCCTGTGGTCCCAGCTTCCGGGGCCGAACGAGACCTCATCGGCGAACTGGCGCGCGGCAGCCTCGTGCTTGCCCCGCTCGAGCTTCTGTCGAACGGCGCCGAGCGCCGCGCCGACCGGCACTAGCAATGGCTGCGCCTCGGGATCGCCGGCGACGAGGTCGAAGAGAGGCGGCTCGTGCAGGTTCAGCGTTCGGACGAGCTCCGGCCGTGTCACGGCGAGGAGCAGCGCGATGATCGCTCCTGAGGAGTGCCCGACGAGATGCGCCGGCGCGCAGTCGAGCGTCTCGATCAGCCCGGCGAGATCCGCCGCGTCCTCGTCGAAGCTGCCTTGGTGCGTCGACGCCTCGCTGTTCGAGTGTCCGCGCCGGTCGTACGTGACCACACGGAAGGAGCCAGACAGCCGCGGGACGACGAGATCCCAGTCTCCGTGGTCGAGCCACGAGCCGTGGACCACGACGAGTGGCTCGCCGGTTCCCACCTCTTCGTAGAACAACTGCACGCCGTTGACGTCGACCCTGGCCATCTCGCCCCCTGCGAATCGAACAACACCTGCGTTGTTCTATTTATACGGTAGGAGGCGGCAGCGGTCAACCCTTGACGCAACAGTATTGTTGTACGAATCGTGGAACGCGGCCCTTACCGGCTCAAGGCGCGCGCCGACCGGCAGGCGCAGACCAGGCTCCGGATCACGGAGGCGACGGTCGAGCTCCACGCCACGGTGGGGCCCGCCCGGACGACGGTCACCGCGGTTGCTGAGCGCGCCGGTGTCGATCGGCTCACGGTCTACCGGCACTTCCCGACGCAGCGCGACCTCTTCACGGCATGCTCGGCGCACGCGCAGGCGCTGCACCCGCCGCCGGACCCGACGGTTTGGGCGTCAGTCGCGGTCCCCGAGCGCCGCCTTGAACTCGCCCTCCGCGAGCTCTACGCCTTCTACGCTGCGAACGAGGGCCTGCTCGCGAACGTCCTGCGCGACGCCGAGACCATGCCACTCGTCCGCGAGCTCTCCGCTCCACGGCGGGCCTATCTGGAGGACGTGCGATCGCTACTCGCCCGCGGCTGGATCGTCCGCGGCCGACGCCGAGCTCGACTCCTGGCCGTGATCGGCCACGCGCTCGAGTTCTCGACGTGGAGATCGCTCGTGCGGTTGAGCGGCCTCACCGCCGGCGGGGCCGCTCAGCTCATGACTGCGGCCGCCCGCTCGTGCCGTGAGGCTTAGCCGAATTGCACCGGTGACAGCATGCCGCGTCTGCTGGAAAGTGACGGCTCAGCCGCGCGGTCAGTGACATCCTATGCGGTCAGCGACTCCGGCGTCGGAGCCGTGCGGGCGGCTCGCATCTGCGCCAGCTGTCGATGCTCCAGCGCTGTGAGTGCGAGTCCGCGAGCGCTGGCGATGAACAGGTCGAGCACCGCCCAGCACAGGCTCAGGCAGCTCGTAGAAGAGGTTGGCCGGGTCGTACTTCCTCTTGACTCCGACGAGCCGATCCCACGTCGCGCCGGGGTAGGCGGCGCGGACCCGAGCCCGGCCTTCGTCGGCCAGAAAGTTCACTTAGGCGCCGTCGTCACCCTGGTACATCGCCCGGGCGAAATCGTCGACCCAGGCCTGCCGGTGCGCGCGGTCCTCGGGCGTCCCGTCATAGAAGTTGACGAGCACCGCGCAAATCCGGCTCTGCCGGTGCGCGAACGCCGTCGCGCCGACCGGGACTCGCGCCATCGCACCGCCGAGGACGCGGAGCTGGGCGGCCCGAAGCATGGCGTCCGACGCATTCAAGTAGTCGACGATCGTTCGCGCTGCGGGCTCGTCTACCCGCTCGAGGAACATCGTGTGTTGCACCGGTTTCGGTCGGTAGCCGGGATCCTCCGGTGGATAGATCTCCGGATACGCCATCGGTTTGAGCATGTCGGCAAGCGGTATGGCCAGCGCCCGGAACGGGGCCGCCGCGCGTGCGCCAGCGGACGGGTCGCCGAGGTAAACGAGGAATCCGAACACCACCAGCTTGCCGTGCAGGTGCTCGGGCAGGAACGGCATCGGCGGCGCCGGCATGATGTTGGCGATCGCCGAAAGCTCTTCCGGAGCCGCCTCCGCTGCGGCGATGAACCCTTCTATTACCTCTGGCGTGCCGGGGAGGACGACGAGTCCGCCGAACACGCGACTGACGTCGTGCATGCTGTATTTGAATTTGGTGACGACGCCGAAATTGCCCCCGCCGCCGCGGAGAGCCCAGAACAGCTCTTGTTCTCGCTCGGCGTCGACCTGGTGAAGATGCCGGTCGGCCGTGACCACCTCTGCAGCCAGCATGGAGTCGACGGTCAGACCATGCTTGCGAACCTGGAAGCCGATTCCTCCTCCCAGCGTGATGCCCCCGATACTCACCGATCCCGTGTCGCCGAAACCGACCGCGAGGCAGTCACCCCCGGTGGCATTGGTCAAATCGAGCGCGGACAGTCCGCCCCCGGCCCACACCGTCTGCGCAGCGACGTCGATGTCTATCTCTCGCAAGTCCCGGAGGTCAAGGACGACGCCGGAATCCGTCGTGCAGTAGCCGGCGGCGCTGTGACCGCCGCACCGAACTGCGAGCTCCACACCAGACCGCGCCGCGAATTCGATGACGCGAGCGACGTCGGATGGGTTGGCGGCACGGACGATAGCCGTGGGCCGGCGGTCTACATCGCCGATGAACACCCGCCTCGTGTCGTCGTAAGCATCTGAGTCCGGCAAAATCACCTGGCCCTTCAGCGAGCCGGCGAGCTCAGGGATCGAGGCGATCACGAGGCCACCGCCTCGAAAGTCTGTGTAACGCGCCTTCTCATGGTCATCTCCAATCAAGACTGCCGCGTTTCAAGAAACTCATCGGTCGCGCGTATCGCTTGAGCGCCAGGAGCCGGAATATCCCGGCACCGAGCTACTTTGTAGGTGGTGATGGTCGGGAGTAGTCAGTCGCCATCGATTCATGGCGTCGAGCTGCCTCGACTGAACGGGCAACCCGAGAGTCTCTCCGCCTACGCGGGGAAAGTGGTGCTCGCCGTAAATGTAGCGTCACGCTGCGGGTTCACTCCTCAGTACGCCGGATTGCAGGCCCTTTACGAGCGCTACTCAACTCGAGGTTTCACCGTCCTTGGCTTCCCGTGCAATCAGTTTTTCCGCCAGGAGCCTGGCGACGCCGAGCAGATCCAG
>DATEGE010000188.1:0-6329 GCA_035280265.1 Gemmatimonadales bacterium
CTGCCCCCCGCGGTGGCGCTCATGGCGGGGCTGATGCCCCTGAAGAGCACCGGCGTGGACGAGTTTCGGGTCCGCCATCCGACATACGACGGCCGGGGCGTGCTGATCGCCATTCTCGACACCGGTGTCGACCCCGGCGTGGACGGGTTGATCACCACCAGCACCGGCTCGCCAAAGGTCATCGAGCTGCGGGACTTCTCGGGCGAAGGTCGGGTGGCGCTCAGTCCCGTGACGCCGGGCGAGGACGGCACCGTTTCGGTGGGCGGGCAGAAGCTCGCGGGCGCCGGCCGGATCGGGCGGCTGACGCGGGCCGGCACCTGGTATGCCGGGCTCCTCCGTGAGCTGCCCCTCGGCAAGGTACCAGCGGCGGATCTGAACGGCGACGGCAACAACACCGACGCGTTCCCGGTGATCGTGGTGAAGGCGACCGACGGGTGGGCGGCGTTCATTGATTCCAACCTGAACGGCTCCTTCGAAGACGAGATGCCGCTGCACGATTATCGTGAGGGGCGCGAGACGATCGCGCTGGGCACCAAGCCCATCACCCTCGCGGCCAACTTCACCGATTCGAGCGGCGTTCCCACCCTCGACTTCTTCTTCGACAACGGCGGCCACGGCACGCACGTCGCCGGGATTGCCGCCGGTCACACCCTCTTCAACCTCACCGGGTTCGACGGCGTGGCGCCCGGTGCGCAGTTGCTCGGCTTGAAAATCGCCAACGCGGCCCGCGGCGGCATCTCGGTCACGGGCAGCATGGAGCGTGCGATGCGGTACGCCGCGCAATACGCCGCACAGCGCAACATGCCGTTGGTTCTGAACCTGAGCTTCGGCGTCGGCAACGAGCGAGAGGGCGATGCCGTCATCGATTCGATCGTGAACGCGTTCCTAGTGGCGCACCCCGACGTGGTGTTCACGATCAGCGCTGGGAACGACGGTCCGGGGCTCTCCACCATAGGATTCCCCGGCTCCGCGGACCTCGCCTTGTCCGTCGGGGCGTCCTACCCGGGTGCCTTTGCGCGGCCCCCGCAGGCAGGCATGCCCGCCGAACCCGACGTGATGGGCTGGTGGAGCTCGCGCGGTGGTGAGCTGGTGAAACCCGATCTCGTCGCGCCTGGGGTGGCATTCTCGACCGTCCCGCGATGGGATACGGCGAACGAGGTCAAAGGCGGCACGAGTATGGCCGCACCGCACGCCGCCGGGCTCGCCGCCTGCCTGTTGTCGGCCATGCAGCAGTCTGGTCGCCGGGTAAGCGCCGCCGACGTCATGCAGGCGCTGCGCGCATCGGCGGTCCCGTTCAGCGGCGAGACGGTGATCGACGACGGCGCCGGGCTCCCACGGCTGGAGGCCGCCTACCGTTGGCTAGTCGCGGGCCACCAAGGCTCCACGTATGTAGTTCGGACCTCGAGCGGCGGATCAGCGGCGTTCCGCTCGGCCGGGCTCGCCGGGCCCGGCGATACGGTGCAGCTGTTCCGGGTACGGCACGAGGCTGGATTGCGTGCCGCGGAGTTCCTGCTGAGAACCACCGTCCCGTGGCTCTCGGTGCCCTCGAGCGTTCAAGCCGGTGCTCGCGAGACGGAGATCCCGGTGACATACACCGCCAGCGCGCTCGCCGGCCCGGGCGTTTACGTGGGTGCGGTACGCGCTCTGAACCCGAGCGACACGGTAGCGGGCCCGCTCTTCACCCTTGCCAACACCGTCGTGGTTCCGTGGGACTTGAGCGCCAGGCCCCTGTTCGACGAGCGGCGTTCGATCGGCCGCGCGCACGCACAGCGCTATTTTCTGCGCGTATCGCAGCCCGGGGCGACTCTCGAGGCCACCGTTACGCTCCCCGACTCGGCGCAACAAGGAGCGACCGCACGACTGTACGAACCCGGCGGGCAGCCGTTCCGCGACGCCGAGGAGGTCAACCTCGGGCACGCCGAGCCCGGTACCGCCCGATTCGTGGTGCGCGCGGAGGATCTCATCCCCGGGGTGTACGAGCTGGATGTGTTTGCTCCGCCCCTCACCGCGGCAGTGGTGACCGTGCGTGCGGGTGTGGCAGCAGTGGCATTGAGTGAGACCCCGGGAACCGTGGAAGCCACGAACATCGCCGGGGAAACCGCCTCGGGACGAACGCAGCTGAAGTTGGTCGGCGCGGAGCGGACCGTCGCCCTCACCGGTCGCGGCACGATCCCTGAGAGCGTTACCGTCCGAGTCCCCGAATGGAGCACTCGGGCCGTCGTGGACGTGGCGATGCCGCGCGAGCAGTGGGACGAGTTCACGGACTTTGGCGTCACCGACTTTGATTCGACGGGCCAGCAAGTGGGGCAGGGCGCCCTCAACTACGCGCTGGGTCGTCACACGGTAAACATCACACCGGCGCTGCGCGGCCATCCGCTCACTGTGGAATTGTTCCCTGCCTTCGCGCGTGAGAGCGGTGTGCGTCCGTGGCGCGGCAGTGTGCGCGTCAGCTTTCTCCTCGCCGAGCCGCGGTCCTTGAGCGACGGGCCCGAGGTGACCGTCGTGCCCGGGGGCCGGGTCGCCGTGCCGCTGCCCAAGCGAGCCGACCTCGCGCTCCCCGACGATTTCGCACGGCTCGTGGAGCTACGGGTGCGCCCCCAAGCGGGCTCTGGCCCGGACGCGGTTCGGCGCCTAGCGCTGCGCCCGTGAGCCGAGGGAGCCGAGCCCAAAAGATCCGCGTCGCCGCGGGGCAAGGCTTCTGGGGTGACTGGCTCGAGGCGCCATATCGCCAGGTCACGGGCGGACCGGTGGACTATCTCATGATGGACTACCTCGCTGAAGTGACCATGTCCATCCTGCAGAAGCAGAGGTCCCGCGATTCCGCCCTGGGCTACGCGACAGACTTCGTTCCCCTCATGCGGCGGATCCTCCCGATCCTGGTCGAGCGCGGCATCAGGATGACCGCCAACGCAGGGGGCGTGAACCCGCGCGCCTGCGCCGAGGCGGTGGCAGAGGCGGCCCGCGGCCTGCGTCTGGAGGGCAAGCTTCGCATCGGGGTGGTGACGGGCGACGACCTGTTGGGACGCCTGGACGGGCTGCTCGCCCGCGGGCACGAGCTCCGTAACCTCGACACCGGCCGGCCGCTCAGCGATGTGCGTGACCGGGTTCGCGCGGCCAACGCGTACCTCGGCGCCCGGCCCGTAGTACAAGCGCTGAGCGGCGGCGCCCAGATCGTGATCACGGGGCGCGTCACCGACACGGGGCTGACCCTTGGTCCGCTCATCCACGCGTTCGACTGGTCGCACGATGCGTGGGATCTGCTCGCGGCGGGCACCGTTGCAGGCCACACGATCGAGTGCGGCGCCCAGTGCAGCGGAGGGAACTGCCTCGCCAATTGGGAGGACATCCCCGACCTCGCCAACGTCGGGTATCCGATTGTGGAGGCCGCGGCCGATGGCACGTTCGAGATCACTAAGCACCCGGGCACTGGGGGACGCATCGACGTCGCCGGCGTCACCGAGCAGCTGGTGTACGAGATGGGCGACCCCACGCAATACATCACCCCCGACTGCGTCGCGGACTTCACGACGATTCAGCTCGAGCAGCGCGGCCGGGACCGGGTGCGGTTCTCGGGGATCAAAGGCCGGCCGGCCACGGACAAGCTCAAAGTGTCGATTGCTTACTTCTACGGCTACAAGGCGATTGGCACGTTGGTATACGCCTGGCCCGACGCGTACAAGAAGGCCCAAGCGGCCGATCGCATTCTGCGGCAGCGGCTCGCTGACCTGGGCCTCAAGTTCGAAGCGATCCACACCGAGTTCGTGGGCGCGGATGCGACCCATGGTCCCCTGGCGCGCGCCAGCGCGCCGCTCGATCAGCTGCCGGAAGTGCAACTCCGCATCGGCGTACGCGCGCGCGACCAGAGGCCGGTCGAGCGGTTCACGCGGGAGATCGCGCCGCTCATCCTGAACGGCCCACCGAGCGTTACCGGGTTTGCCGGGGGACGACCCAAACCAGAGGAGATCGTGGCGTACTGGCCGGCTCTCCTCGACAGGCAGGTGGTCGAGCCATGCGTCGAGTTCGTGGACGTATGAAAAGCAAGTCGGACGCTCGGACGGTCGGACGGTCGAGGAAAAACCTCGTGCGACTCCTCGAGATTGCCCATGCGCGGTCTGGAGACAAGGGGGACACCGCCAACGTTGGGCTGATCGCGCTCAAGCCCGAGTGGTATCCCATCCTCGTGAAACAGGTCACCGCCGCGCGCGTCGCCGCACACTTCAAGGGCATGATTACGGGCCCGGTGGAGCGCTATGAGCTCCCCAATTTACACGCCGTCAATTTCCTGTTACACGGTGCGCTCGACGGCGGCGGCACGATCTCGCTCAAGACGGATGCCCAAGGCAAGGTTTTCTCCACTGCCTTGCTGCGCCTCGAAGTGGAGCTGCCGCGATGAGCGATCGCGTGCTCGTGACCAGCGAGGGCGGAATACTCACGGCGACCCTCAACCGAGCCGAGAAGAAAAACGCGATCGACACGGCGATGATCGACGCCCTGCTCACGACGCTCGAGCAGGCTGATCTCGATTCTGCCGTCCGAGTGGTGGCCGTGCGCGGCGCCGGTCGAGACTTCTGCGCGGGAATGGATTTGAACGAGCTGCTCGCCTCCGCCGACCTCACCGTCGAGGAGAACCGTCGGGCCGCGCTTCGGTTCGGCGAGATCTTCCTGCGTATGCGTCGCATTCCCAAACCGATCTTGGCGGTGGTGCAGGGACGGGCGCTCGCCGGAGGGTGCGGGCTCGCGACCGCCTGCGA
The DNA here is from genome assembly GCA_035280265.1 of Gemmatimonadales bacterium. Taxonomy (GTDB): domain Bacteria; phylum Gemmatimonadota; class Gemmatimonadetes; order Gemmatimonadales; family GWC2-71-9; genus AG41. The sequence continues at coordinate 4,752 of DATEGE010000188.1, forward strand.
TCTCGTGCTCGCGTCGGAATCCGCGCAGTTCGGCTATCCCGAGGTGCAACGGGGATTCGTTCCGGCCATCGTGCTGACGTTGCTCAAGCGCGCCGTGGGTGAGAAAATCGCGTTCGATCTCGCGGCCACCGGGCGTATCCTCAGCGCTCCGGAGGCCGCGGAGGTGGGGCTCGTCTCGCGTGTCTATGACGACTCGGACTTCGAGGATCAGGTGGGCGAAGTGCTGCGGTCGCTGGCGGCGGCCAGCGCGTCGGCGCTGGCGTTCACCAAGCAACAGTTCTACCAGCTCGATGGCCTGCCATTCGAAGACGGCATCCGACTGGGCGCCGACGTGAACGCCGTGAGCCGTACCACCCCCGATTTTCGCGCCGCCCTGCAGGCGTTCCTCAAGAAGTGAGCAAGACCTTCGTCGCGAAGGCCTGGCTGGCGGGCGGAGGCCTTACGATCGGACTTACGGGAATGGCGACGCAACACCGCTGGCTCGTCTGGATCGCGGTCGGGCTGCTGGGGATCGCGTTTCTGCTGCGTTTTGTGGAGCGAAAGTCGCTCACTCCGCCGTAAGCTTGCTGACAGGTAGCGTGGTGTAGCTTTCCGCACCTCACATGTCGCCTTCCGATCGACTGGCGCGGGCGTCATTCCCTCTGCTGGGACTATGGTGCTTGGTCGGAGGCCCGCTGGGCGCGCAACAGCCCGTCACGCGTGCCGACGCGGTGGCCGGGGCTCTCGCGCGTGGCGCCCGGGCCGCCCTGGGGCGTGCCGACACGGCGCTGGCGGCCGGCGTGCTGCGCACGGCGCGCGCCTTTCCCAACCCGTCGCTCTCGGCGACCTACACGAAGGACGTCCCGCACCAGCACTACGTCGCCGACGTGCTGCTCGATCTGCCGTGGCTGCGCGCCCCGCGGATCGGTGCGGCTGCGTCGTCGCGCGACGCCGCGCGCTACAACTTCGCGTTCGAGCGCGCCACCATTCGGTTCGAGACGGACACGACCTACACCCACGCCCTCGCGGCGATGTCTCATGCGCGTTTGTCGCGCCGCACCGCGAGCGATGCCGATAGCCTGCTCCGCATGGCGCGCCTGCGCCGCGACGTGGGAGACGTGAGCGAGCTCGACGTGCGGCTCGCCGAAGTGAACGCAGGGCAGCTCGAGAACGTCGCCGTGGACGATTCGCTCACCGCCCTCGACGTGCTGCTCGCCGTGCAGCTGGCCATGGGCCTCCCCGCCACGACGCCGACAATCGTACTCGCCGACTCGCTCGTACCACCGTCGGACACGTCGTCCGACCTCACGGAACCGCTCCGCGTCGCGGCCGCCGGCGCGACCTTGCGATCCGAGGAGCGCGCGCTCACGCTCGCTCACCGCAGCGTGTTTCCTGTGCCCAGCCTGCAGATCGGCGTCGAAAAGGACGACCCGTCGGAGCCCGCGGGTACGTTGCTGCCAACGATCGGGTTTTCGTTGCCGTTCCCCTTGTTCAATTGGAACGGTGGCGAGATCGTGCAGGCGCGCGCCGCGCGCGACCGCGCTCAAGCGAACCTCGACCTCGCGCGCCGCGAGTCCGCGGCGGACGTGGCGCGCGCCC
>DATEGE010000189.1:0-46429 GCA_035280265.1 Gemmatimonadales bacterium
GCAAGCGCGTGGTGCTGCTGACCAATCATACGGGCGTCGACCGCGCCGGCCGCCGCGATGTAGACGTCTTATACGGCGATACGGCCATACGGCTCACGGCTTTGTATTCACCCGAGCATGGCTTCCGCGGTCTCGAGGACCGACCGGGTCTTCCGGACGCCGTAGACTCGGCGACGGGGCTACCAATCTATAGTCTCTATGGTGGGTCGCGCCCGCCCCAGTACGCCGCGCTCGACACCGCCGACGTCGTCCTCGTCGATCTCCAGGACATCGGGGCCCGCTACTACACCTACCCCGCGACCGCGACGCAGTTGATGCGCCAGGCCGCCCGCCGCGGGAAAGTGGTCATCGTGCTGGACCGGCCCGATCCCATCGGCGGTGAAATGGTGCAGGGCAACGTGCACGCCGCGGCCGCCGATCCCGACACCATGTTCGTGGGGTTTCTCCCCGTGCCGATGCGGCACGGCATGACGCTCGGCGAGCTGCTGCGGCTCGCGAACGACACGCTGGGGATCCACGCCGATCTCGTCGTGGTGCCGGCCAGCGGCTGGCGGCGCGGTGTGTATTACGACGCGACCGGGCTGCCGTGGATCAAGCCGTCGCCCAACATGCCGGACCTGGAGAGCGCCTTTCATTATCCAGGCACGTGCCTGTTCGAGGGCACGAACCTCTCGGTGGGACGGGGGACGCCGTTTGCGTTTCAGGTGGTGGGGGCGCCGTGGCTGGATCCGCAGGCCGTGCGGCGGTATCTGAGAGATGAGCGATGGGGGATGAGAGATGCGCTGATCGGCGTCGCGATTGATTCCATCTCGTTCACGCCGCGCGGCCCGACCGACGGCAAATACGACGGCGTCCTGCTCCGAGGGGTGCGGCTCAGGGTGACCGATCGCCGCCGCTACGATCCGACGCGGCTCGCGGTGGCGCTGCTCGCGGCGATCCGCGCCGCGCATCCCGACTCGTTCCAGTTCGGCCGTCGTTTCGATCAGCTCGCGGCCGGTCCGGAGCTGCGCGGGGGGTTGGAATCCGGACAACGTGCGTCCGCGATCTGGCAGCGCTGGGCCGCGCCACTCGCCGCGTTTCGCGCGATGCGCGCCAAGTACCTACTCTATTAGCATCCGGTATGGCTCTGTTCTTCGGCATCGCGGTCTTCACGGTCGTCGAGGATGCCGCGCTCATCATCTGGCTGGTGCTGGTGCGCGCTGGGCAGCGGGTGGGCGGTGTTGCCACGTTGGTCGTTGGGTTCTTCGTCGAGCACGTGATCGCCCAGAAGGTCAAAGGCGGCCCGGTCACCGGGAGAATCGCCGGGCGGATCGGGGTCAACGCGGTGGTCGAGACGGTCGTGTGGGTTGTCTGGCTCCTGCTCTGGCCCATCTCCCGGATCGCCGCGACAGCCTGGCTCTACGCCACGCTCGTCGTCGAGCATTCGCTCACCGACAACATCTTCCACGACCGGCCGCTGTTCTCGCAGCTCCTCAACCGCCACGTGCTCGGCTTCACGGCCCTCGAGACGATCGGGTCGACCGCATGGCTCGCCTTCGTGGATGCCGGCAAGGCCGCCGTCGGCATCGCCTTCCTCTTGGTCTTCCAGTACGCCGAGCATGCGCGCGCGATTGCGTTGGGGCGGCGTCCCGTCAACTCCTTGCGCGACTAGCACTTCTTCCCTTTCCGCCCCTTCCACAGGCTGTTAGCTTCACCCGCGCCAATGAACGTCATCCCGCAGGCGGTTAAAGACGGCTTCGTCAAACTGGTAGGGCCGATCGCCCGGGCGTTGATTCGGTGGGGCATCTCCCCCAACACCATTACGACGGCCGGCGCGTTCGTCGTGATCGCGTCAGCAGTGGCGTTTGGAATGGGCGAGATCCAGCTGGGTGGCGGGTTCCTGCTCGCCAGCGGGATCTTCGACATCCTCGACGGCCAGGTGGCCCGCAACGGGAACCGCATGAGCACCTTCGGTGCTTTCTACGACTCGACGCTCGACCGCGTCGGCGAAACGGCGGTGTTCCTGGGGATCGCCCTGTGGTTCGTCCAGGGCGGCGTGCCGGCGGCGCGGATGCCGCTGGCGGTCGGGATGGCGATCGGCGGGCTCTCGGCCTCGATGCTGGTCTCGTACACCCGGGCGCGCGCCGAGGGCCTGGGGATCGAGTGCAAGGTGGGCATCGCCCAGCGCGCCGAGCGGTTCGTCGTCCTGGGAATCCCGACGCTGTTCTTCGGGGCAGGGCGGGACGGAGCGCTGCTGTTCTGGATCGTGGTCGTGCTGGCGGCCGTCACCGCCATCACGGTGGTGCAACGCGTCATTTACGTCGCCAAAACCGCGGCAGCCGGCAAACGGGGCACGGGAGCGGGGGGGGGCCACCGCGACACCCTGCCCGGTCACCGCGCCGTGCTTCGGAAAGGAACCTGATCGTGCCGCAACCTGCCGCGCGGGAGATTGCGCCCGCGAAGGGGAAGCTGGGCGTATTGCTCGCGGGGCTGGGCGCCGTGTCGACGACGTTCATCGCGGGTGTCGAGAACGTGCGACGCGGACGGGCGCTGCCGATCGGCTCGCTCACCCAGATGTCGACGATCCGCCTCGGCAAGCGGCCCGAAAAGCGGGCCCCGAAGATCAAGGACTTCGCGCCGCTCGCCGCCCTCGCCGATCTCGTCTTCGCCGCGTGGGACCCGATCCCCGACGACGCCTACACCGCCGCGAAGAAGGCCGGCGTGCTCGAGCCGCACCACCTGGAACCGGTCGCCGACTTCCTAAAGGCGATCAAGCCCATGCCCGCCGCCTTCGACCAGAATTACGTCAAGCGGCTCAGCGGCACCAACGTGAAGCGCGGCAAGAACAAGCGCGAGCTGGCGGACCAGCTGCGCGAGGACATCCGCAACTTCAAGAAGAGCGCCGGCTGCGACCGCCTGGTGCTGGTGTGGGCGGCATCGACCGAGATCTTCATCAGCCCGGGTCCCGCCCATCAGAGCCTCGCCGCGTTCGAGAAAGCGATGGAGCAGAACGACCCCGCCATCGCGCCGTCGATGTTGTATGCGTGGGCCGCGCTCATGGAGAACGTCCCGTTCGCGAACGGCGCTCCCAATCTCACCGTTGACGTGCCGGCGCTGGAGAAGCTCGCGGAACAGCGGCGCGTGCCGATCGGCGGCAAGGACTTCAAGACCGGCCAGACGATGATGAAGACCGTGCTGGCGCCGGCCTTCAAGGCGCGCATGCTCGGCCTCGCCGGTTGGTATTCCACCAACATCCTCGGGAACCGCGACGGCGAAGTGCTCGACGATCCCGAATCGTTCAAAACGAAGGAAGAATCGAAGCTCGGCGTGCTCGAGTACATCCTCCAGCCCGAGCAGTATCCTGAGCTGTACGGCTCCGTGTTCCATAAGGTCCGCATCAACTACTATCCCCCACGGGGTGACAACAAGGAAGGCTGGGACAACATCGACATCTTCGGATGGCTCGGCTATCCGATGCAGATCAAGGTCGACTTCTTGTGTCGCGATTCCATTCTCGCTGCGCCCATCGTGCTGGACCTGGCGCTGTTCTTCGATCTCGCGCAGCGCGCGGGGCTCTCGGGGATTCAGGAGTGGCTGTCGTTCTACTTCAAGAGCCCGCAGACCGCCCCGGGCCTCTACCCCGAGCACGACCTGTTCATCCAGCATACCAAGCTCAAGAACACCCTCCGATGGCTCATGGGCGAGGAGCAGATCACCCACCTCGGCATCGAGTACTACGAAAAGGCGTGACCGTCGCGCAGGTCATCGTCACCGTTGCCGGCGTCGCCGCGATCGTCTGGGTGCTGTGGTATTTCCTGTTCCCGCAAGGGTGGGCCGCCGCCTCCGCCGCCCCGGCCGTCGACGGGGACGGCGTGCAGGAGGTGCGCGTCGTGGTGAAGGGTGGGTACACGCCAGATACGATCGTGGTACGGGCCGGTCAGCCGGTGCGCCTGCAGTTCTACCGCGACGAGACCGCCGATTGCTCGGAGCGCGTGGTGTTCGAGGATTTCGGGATCGACGCGGCGCTGCCCGCCTTTCAGGCCACGGCCGTCGAGTTTACACCGACCGAGCCGGGTGAGTATCGGTTTCGCTGCGGGATGAACATGCTGAAGGGCCTCCTGGTGGTCGAGCCCGCGACGTCCGACCGCCAGCGCTCCACCTCGCCTCACAAATTCCATGGCTAAGGCCCGCATCGTCCTCCCGATCGAGGGCATGAGCTGCGCCTCCTGCGCCATGACGGTGCAGGAAGCGCTGGGGAGCGCTGGCGGCGTCACCAGCGCCGTGGTGAATTACGCCACGGGCAAGGCCGCCGTGGACTACGACGATGGGCAGACGCACGTAGCCGAGCTCATCCAGACCGTCCGAGCCGCGGGCTACGACTGCGGCAAGGCCAGCGTCACGTTCGTCGTCGAGCAGCTCCATTACGCGCCGAGCGTGGCTCCGCTCGAGCAGGCGCTGCGCGGCGTGCCCGGCGTGATCCGGGCCGTCGCTAACCAAGCGACGGAGACCGCCACGGTGGACTATATCCCGGGGGCGACGACCGCGAGCGACCTGGAGCGCGCCGTGGAGAGCGCGGGGTTCCGGGTGGCGGAGCCGATCGCTGCCGAGGATCCGGTCGAGCGGGAGCGCTTGACGCGCGCGCGCGAGGTGCGAACGCTGACCTGGAAGTTCGTGCTGGCGGCCGCCGTCACCGTCGTCAGCATGCTGGGGGCCATGCTGCTGATGGGCCATGATGACGACGGTGCGCTCCGCCGGGTCGATTTGCTCGGGCGGTTGCTGATGCCGCTCGCCACGCGGCTTCAGAGCGCGCTCGGCGCGAGCAGCCCGATGGACCCACAGTGGATCGAGCTGACGCTCGCCGCCCTCACGCTGCCGGTGGTGCTGTGGTCGGGTCGCCAGTTCTACGAGGGGACGTGGAGCGGCTTCCGGCACCGCACCGCGGACATGAACACGCTGATTGGCGTGGGCACCGGCGTGGCCTATCTGTACTCGCTCGTCGCCACCGCCGCTCCGGAGCTGTTCACCGGCGGGGGTCGCCGAGCCGACGTCTATTACGAGTCGGTATCCGCCATCATCGCGTTGATTCTCCTGGGCCGGCTGCTCGAGGCGCGCGCCAAGGGTCGCACATCCGAGGCGATGCGCCGACTCGCCGGCTTGCGCGCGCGCACCGCGCACGTGCTACGGGAAGGGAAGGAGACGGAGATTGCCGTCGAGGCGGTAGCGTCGGGCGACAGCATGGTCGTCAAGCCAGGGGAGCGAATCCCCGTCGACGGCATCGTCACTGAGGGCGCCTCGGCGGTGGACGAATCGATGTTGACAGGCGAGCCGATGCCAGTGCCCAAGAAAATCGGGGACGAGGTGATCGGCGGTACCATGAACACGACGGGCAGCGTGACGTTCCGGGCCACGCGCGTCGGCAAGGACTCGGCTCTGGGCCAGATCATTCAGCTGGTGGAGGACGCGCAGGCCAGTAAGGCCCCAATTCAGCAGCTCGCCGACCGCGTGGCGGGGGTATTCGTCCCCATCGTGATCGCCCTGGCGATCGCCGCCTTCGTCGTATGGTTCGACGTCGGGCCCGAGCCGGCGCTCGTGTTCGCGACGGTGGCACTCGTCACCGTGCTCATCATCGCCTGCCCCTGCGCGCTCGGGCTCGCGACGCCGACCGCCATCCTCGTGGGGACTGGAACGGCCGCCGAGCTCGGCATCTTGATCCGGGGCGGCGAAGCGCTCGACCGGCTCTCCGCCGTGCGGACGGTGCTGCTCGACAAGACGGGCACGATCACCGAGGGTCGCCCTAGCGTCACGCACATCGTCACCGCGAAGCGGCCGGACGGCACGCCCCTGTCCGCCGCTGAAGTGCTCAAATGGGCCGCGTCGGTCGAGCAACGCTCGGAGCATCCGCTCGCGCTCGCCGTGGTCAAAGCGGCGAAGGATCGGCAGGTCGACGTCCTGCCGGTCGAGAAGTTCGCGGCGATGGAAGGCCGCGGTGTGCGCGGGACTGTGGACCGTCGCATCATCGAGGTGATCTCGCTGCGCCATGCCCGGGAGCGGAATCTCGAGCTCGGCTCGCTGGGACCGGACGCCGACCGGCTCGCCGCCCAGGGTCGCACCCCAGTGATCGTGGTGGTGAACAACACGGTGCATGCCGTGGTCGCCATCGCCGATCCGATCAAGGCGACGGCGGCCAGCGCCATCGCCGCGCTGAAGCGCCTAGGCCTGGCGGTCGTGATGGTGTCAGGCGACTCGAAGCGCGGAGCGGAGGCGGTGGCCAAGGAGGTTGGGATCGACGAGCTGATCGCGGAGGTGTTGCCATCGCAGAAGGCCGATCTCGTGAAGAAACTGCAGCGCCAGGGGAGACACGTGGCGATGGTCGGCGACGGCAGCAACGATGCGCCGGCGCTCGCTCAGGCCGATGTGGGCATCGCGATCGGAACCGGAACCGACATCGCGATGGAAGCGTCCGACGTCACGCTGATCCGGGGCGACCTGCGCGGCGTCCCGACCGCCGTCCAGCTGTCGCGCCGCACCATGCGCACCATCAAGGTGAACCTGTTCTGGGCGTTCGTCTACAACGTGATCGGCATTCCGGTGGCGGCGGGTGTCCTGTACCCGGCCTTTCATGTCCTGCTCTCGCCAGTGCTCGCGAGCGCGGCGATGGCGTGGTCGAGCCTGAGCGTCGTGCTGAGCAGCTTGACGCTGCGTCGCTTCAAGCCGGTGTGGGTGTGAAGACAACGGAGGACACATGAGGTATTTCCACCGCACGACGCTGAGCCCCGATGAGGTGCTGACGCAAGCGAAGGCCTTCTTCGGCCCGCGCCTCGCGCCCGCCGACGAAAGCCCGCGGCGCCGCACCTGGGCGGGCGCGCTCGGCAAGGTCACGGTCAGCGCCCGCGCCGAGGGCGGGCACTACACGCTCGTCGAGGTCGGCACCGATCAGGTGGGCGAGTCGGAGCTCGACCGGCTCGCCAAGCGGTTCCTTGCGGAAGTGCACCGGCTCGTCGAGCCCGGGCACGACCTGCGCGGAGCGTACTAGCCAGCCACGCGCGCCCCGTAGCCAGCCTTCGCCACGGCGGCGATCAGCTGATCCGTCGTGGCGCTGTCGTCGTTGAAATCGACTTCCGCCTCGCCCGTCTGTAGATCGACGACCGCGGAGTACACTCCATTGGCGTGCCGCAACGCCTGCTCGACCTTCATCTGGCAGTGCCCGCACGTCATTCCCGTCACCCGCAGCTTCAAGGTCGCCATACGCCCTCCTCGTCCCGGAGCTTGATTTGCCCGCTCCGCCCAGCCAAGTTTCACGCCCACTACAATTTACGTCATGGCCTCACGCGCCGCTCCCGCCACCTCCGCCGCCGCCCCCCAGTCGCCGCCCATCCCGGCGGGTCTGAGCCGCGGCCAGCTGCTCGAAATCTATCGCTATCTCCGTCTCACCCGGACCCTCGAGGAGCGACTCACGGCGCTGTACCGGCAGAGCAAGGTCATCGGCGGGTTGTTCCGCTCGCTGGGCCAGGAGGGAGAGTCGGTCGCGTCGGCCTACGCACTGGAGCGCGGGAAGCGTCGGGACATTCTGTCGCCCCTGATTCGCAACCTGGGCTCCATGCTCGTGATGGGTGCGGAGCCGCTGGAGATTCTCCGGCAATACATGGCCAAGGCGACGGGCCCCACGGGGGGACGAGAGCTGAACGTCCACTTCAACGACTTGGAGAAGGGCTACCTGGGCCAGATTTCGCACTTAGGTGACATGATCCCGGTGATGGCCGGGATTGCGCTGACGTTCAAGCTGCGCGGTGAGCCGCGGGTCGGACTCGTCTACATCGGCGACGGGGGGACGTCGACCGGCACCTTCCATGAAGGCCTGAATTTCGCGGCTGTTCAGAAGGTCCCACTCGTGGTGGTCGTCGAGTACAATCGCTGGGCCTACTCGACGCCTCCCGAGAAGCAGTTCGCGGTGAAGGACTTGGCGGAGAAAGCCAAAGGCTACGGCATCCCTGCGGTCACGGTGGACGGCAACGACGTGCTCGCGGTATATGAAGCGACGAGGTCCGCGGTCGAGCGAGCCCGCCGGGGTCAGGGCGTGCACTTCATTGAGGTCAAAACGTACCGCCGCAAGGGCCACGCCGAGCACGACGATCAGCACTATGTTCCCAAGGAGGAGCTCGATTGGTGGGCCAAAGAGAACGATCCGATCGACCGCTATGTCAAGCAGCTGGTGCGCAACGAGTGGGCGGAGCAGCGCGAGCTGAAGGAGATCGACGAACGGGTGCAGACCGAGATCGACGCGGCGACGGACGCCTGCGTCGATGAACCGCTGCCAGCCGGCGAATCGGCCCTGCCGGGCGTGTACGTCGATCCACCCGCCGCGCCGTGCCATTGGTACCGGTCGCTCTGATGGCCGACGTCACCTACCTCGAAGCGTTGCGCCAGGGACTCTGGGAAGAGATGGAGCGCGATCCCGGCGTGTTCATTCTGGGCGAGGACGTGGGCGCGTACGGGGGAGCGTTCAAGGTCACCGAAGGCTTCGTCCAGAAGTTCGGTGAGCAGCGCGTGATCGACACGCCGATCTCGGAGGCGGCCATCGTCGGCGCGGCCGCGGGCGCGGCACATATGGGCATGCGGCCCGTGGCGGAGATGCAATTCATCGACTTCATCTCCTGCGCCTACGACATGCTCACGAACTACGTGGCCACCGCCCGCTATCGCGCCGGACTGGCCACTCCGATCGTGGTGCGCGGGCCATGCGGCGGCTACGTGCGGGGCGGCCCGTTCCACTCGCAGAACCCCGAGGCGGCCTTCTTCCATACGCCGGGCCTGAAGATCGTGTACCCCGCCACCGCCCGCGACGCGAAAGGGCTGATCAAGGCATCCATCCGCGACGACGATCCCGTCATCTATCTGGAGCACAAGTGGCTGTACCGTCGCATCAAGGAAGCGCTCCCGGAGGGTGAGGAGATCCTCACTCCGATCGGCCAGGCACGCGTCGCCCGCGAGGGCCGAGATCTCTCGATCGTGACCTATGGGGCGACGGTGTGGAAGTCGCTGGAGGCGGCGGATCAACTTGCCAAGGACGATGGTCTCGCGGTCGAGGTGCTCGACCTGCGGACGCTGTTACCGATGGACGACGCCGCGATCATGCGGACGGTGCAGAAGACCAACAAGGTGCTGATCGTGCACGAGGACACGCGTACCGGCGGCGTCGCTGGTGAGATCGCGGCGCGCATCAACGAGCAGGCCTTCGCCTGGCTCGACGGGCCGATCATGCGGGTCACGGCGCACGACGTGCCGCTGCCCTACGCGCCGACGTTGGAGGATTTTGTGCTGCCGCAGACGGACGACATCGTCAAGGCGGCGAGATGGCTGGCAGCGTACTGAGGTTGGACAGTCGGACAGTCGGACGGTCGGACTGTCCACGCCTATCTGTCCGACGGTCCGGCGGTCCGACCGTCCGACGTATGCGGAGATCATATGGCTCGTGTTGATGTGCTCATGCCCCAGATGGGCGAGTCGATCGCCGAGGGAACGCTCTCGAAGTGGCTCAAGAAGCTCGGCGACGAGGTGAAACGCGACGAGCCGCTGTTCGAGATCTCGACGGACAAGGTGGACGCGGAAATCCCCGCGCCGAACGCCGGCGTGCTGGTGGAGATCAAGGTGCAGGAAGGTCAGACGGTGCCGGTGCAAACGCTCGTGGCCGTGATCGAGACCGAGAAAGGCGCCGTGAAGGCCGCGGCCGTGACGGCGCCCCCCGTCGCAGCAACCCAGCGGGCACCCGCTGCGTCAGGGCCCGCGGTTGCCGCGGCGCCGCAGGCACCCGCGCCGAAGCCTGCACCCGCTCCGGCCTCCCCCGTCCTCCCCCGTCCTTCCCCGTCCTCCCCCGTCGTCTCGGAGGGCGACGGGGCGGAGACCGCCGAGGCGCGGCTGCGCCGCAAGTCCACGCCACTCGTCCGGAAAATCGCGGCGGAGCATCAGGTCGACATTTCAACAATCCCGGGTACGGGATTCGCTGGCCGGGTGACCAAGCAGGACATTCTCGGCTTCATCGACCGAGGCGCGGTCATGCCAGCCGGGTCGCCCGCCGGTACCGCTCCCCGCTCGCCGGCGGCCCTCACCGCGGCCGGCCCGATCGTGCACCCCACGGTCGAGGCGTGGCCCGGTGACCGGGTGGAGCCGTTCTCGAAGATCCGCAAGATCACCGCGGACCACATGATCATGTCGCGCCGCACGTCGGCGCACGTCACCAGTTTCTTCGAGGTCGACTACAGCGGGATCGCCGAGCTGCGGCGCAAGCACAAGGCGGCCTACACCGAGCGCGGCGTCAACCTCACGTATCTTGCGTTCATCGCGAAGGCATGCGCGGAGAATCTCAGAAAGCACTCGATCGTCAACGCCGCGGTGTCGGGAGACACGATCATTTATCGCGGCGACGTGAACATCGGCATCGCGGTGGCGCTCGATTGGGGATTGATCGTCCCGGTGGTCAAGCGTGCCGACGAGCTGTCGCTCGCCGGGCTGGCCCGCGCGATCAACGATCTGGGCGAGCGGGCCCGGGCGAAGAAGCTGTCGCCGGACGAGATCCAGCGTGGCACGTTCACGATCACCAATCCGGGCGTGTTCGGCTCGTACGCTGGGGCGCCTATCATCAACCAGCCACAGGTGGCGATCCTCGGGGTGGGCGCGATCGAGAAGCGCCCCAAGGTCGTCACGCTGCCCGACGGCACCGACACGATCGCGATTCGCACCATGGGGCTGCTGTCGATGTCGTACGATCATCGCGTCGTGGACGGCGCGGACGCCGATCGCTTCCTGGCCGACGTGAAGCGCGCGCTCGAGAACTTTCCGGAGGGAGCGGTTTAGCCATGGCCAAGGTGCTGACGGCGGCGCGCGTGCGCGTGCCCCCGACCAACGAGGCGGACTATCTCGCCACCCTACGCGAGTTGTGCCAATTCGCCGACGCCCGGGGTCAACGCATTTGGGTGTTCCGCAACGCCAAGGATCCGCAGCTGTTCACCGAATTCTCCGAGAGCCAGACCGAGATGTCGCACCGGGCGCAGGCGTCCCGCCTGCCGGAAGAGATCAAGCTCGAGAAGCGACTGCAGAGCCTCGGCACCTACGCGCCGGACGCCTGGGAGCTATGGACCGAAGTCTCCCTCGCGGCTCCCTCCGAGGCGTAGCGCCGGATGGCGGGACGGACGATCGTGGTGGACGGCGCCCCGTGGGAGGTCGCTCCCTCGGGCCGGGTGACGGTGTACGGGCGCGACCAGTTCGGGGTCGTGTTCGAGCAGGGCGCCGGGCCCGAGCGGCGGCGGCGGTTTACGCGCTTTGCGCCTGTCGGCAATCGGAGCCCCGACGCCGCGCTGGCCGAGCTGTCGGACAGGGAGCTGATCCAGCTGTTTCACGAGTCGCAGCCCGCGTGGACTGCGCCGGAGGCCTTCTACGGCGTACGTTGACCTGCATTGTCACTCCACCGCGTCGGACGGCGAGTACCCTCCGGCCGAGGTCGCGCGGCGAGCTCGGGCGGCGGGCCTCACGGCCTTCGCGCTCACCGACCACGACACGACGGCGGGCGTTCCGGAAGCGACCCGCGCGGGCGCGGCGCTCGACGTGCGCGTCGTGTCGGGGTGTGAGTTCAGCGTCAAGGCGCCCTGGGGTGAGCTGCATCTGCTGGGGTACTTTCTTCCTCCGGGTCATCCACGGCTGGAAGGGTTTCTCGTCGGAACCCGCGAGGCGCGGCAGCGGCGGGCGGAGCAGATCGTCGCGAAGCTGCGCCGCCTCGGCGTGGCAATCGAGCTCGCCGAGGTCGAGCGCGTGGCCGGCGGCGGCGCGCTGGGGCGCCCGCACGTGGCGCGCGTTCTGGTGCAACGGGGGGCGAGTCTCCACATGGGGGACGCGTTCGCGCGCTACCTCGGGCGCGGCCGCCCCGCGTACGTCGAGAAACCGCTTCCCTTGCTCGCGCAGGTGACCGAAGTGGTGCATGCGGTCGGGGGGATCGCCGTGGCGGCCCACTTGGGCCCGCACGGTACGGAGGCTCAGGTCCGTGAGTTCCAGGCGCAGGGCCTCGACGGGCTCGAGGTACGCCACCCCAGCCACCCACCCAGCACCGAGCGCCGGCTCACCGAGCTCGCGGCGCGTCTCGGTTTGGGCATCAGTGGCGGCTCGGACTGGCACGGCGATACGGAGCTCGGCGACTCGCACGCGGAGCTCGGTGGGGTGGACGTGCCGTTGGAGTGGCTGGAAAGGCTTGAAGAGCGCCGAGCAACGGCGTCAGGCGAAGCCGTCACGCCAAACCGTCACGCACGACCGTAAGGACACCCATGAGCGACCTGTTGGCGGTTGGTACGAAGGCGCCGGCTTTCACTGCGCAGGCGTCCGATGGGGGGACCTACCGCTTAGCCGACCTGCTCAAGACCAGCCACGTGGCGCTGGTCTTCTATCCGGGGAACAACACCCCTGGGTGAAACCGCCAACTCTCCGCCGTGCGCGATGAGATGGCCAAGTTTCAAAAGGCGGGTGTGCGGCCCTTCGGGGTCAACCCGGCAGGAGTGCCGGCCCATGCGAGCTACGTCAAGCAGTTTGCGTTCAACTTTCCGTTGCTTTCGGACCCGGACCGCGCGATCGCCCGCGCGTATCACGCGTTGAAGGACGACGACCGCGGCATTCAGCGGTCGGTGTACGTGGTGCGGCGCGACGGCACGATCGCCTTCGCGCAGCGCGGTACGCCGGCGGTGGACGACATCGTGGCCCCCCTGGTACATGCCGCCTGATCTGCGCGGCAAGATCGCGCTGATCACGGGCGTGGGCCGCGCCGGCCAGATCGGGCAGGCGGTCGCGCGCGGGTTCGGGCGTGCGGGAGCGCAGCTCGTCATCGCCGACGTCAACGCCGCGGCCCTCGGCGATCGGGCCAAGGAATTCGCGGCGCAAGGCTACGCCGTCCACGCCGTGGCGGGCGACCTGACCACGCCGGACGCGGCGCGCCAAGCGGTCGCCGGGGCGCGCGAGCGTTTCGGAGGACTCGATATCGTGGTGAACGTCGCCGGCGGGCTCGTGAGTTACGGCCCGGTGCTCGATCTCAAGCCGGAGCGGTTCGAGCTCGAGCTCGCGATCAACGTCAAAACCGCGTTCTACGTCTCGCAGGCGGCGATCCCGGCGCTGCGCGAGCGCGGCGGCGGGGCGATCGTGAACTTCGCCTCGGTGGCCGTGCTGAAACCCCAGGTGCAGCTGGCGGCGTACACGGCCGCCAAGGCGGCCGTCGCCGGCCTCACACGCGCGCTCGCGCGCGAGCTGCGCGACGATCGGATCAGAGTCAATGCGGTCGCCCCGGGCACGATGAAGACGGCGGACAATGTGGCGCAGATGCCGGACGCCAAGGTCCGCTGGGTTGAGCTCGACGAGCTGGTCGCGGCCGTCCTGTACCTGGCGAGCGACGACGCGCGCGCGGTGAGTGGCGAGATCCTTCCCGTGACCGGTGGAGACGTCTAGGGTCCGCGTGGACGATCCCGTCGTGATGCGCGATGTGATCGTGGTGGGCGGCGGTTGCTACGGCACGTTCTACGCCGCGCAGCTCGCCAAGGCGCGAGTGCGAGGGAAGGCGACCTTCCGACGCGTGGTCATCGTAGATCGCGACCGGGCCTGCCGCGCCCGCCGGGAGCTGGGGCCCGACGTGGATCGGGCGTTCGTGGTGCGCGACTGGCGCGCGTTCTTCCACGAGTTTCTCGTGCGCGCGGTGCCGGCCGGCGCCGGAGAGCCGCAGGACTACATCGTCCCGTCGCCGCTCATGCCGCACCTCATGTTCGAATGGGTCGCGACGCGGGCGCGGGAGCGCTGGCCAGGCCGCATCGTCGAGGTGGTGCCCGTTCCCGGCACCTTGGGCACGCCGTACGACCGGGCCTCGCCGGATGGCACTCGCTACGTCTCGTTCGCCGGCTGGGTCTGTCCCACGCATTGCGTCGAGCCCGCCGTCTGTCCGGCGATCGGGAGCGCCCGGACCTGGGAGATGCCGGAAGCCGTGCGCGGGTTGGCCGATAGCCTGCGGGCGGCCGGCGAGCCGGTGCACGGGCCGGCGCTGTTCGTTTGCCGTCACCAGGTGTTCGGCGTGGGGACGTTCGCGGTCGAGGCGGTGCTCGCAGGGGATGCTGTCGTGGCCGCCGCCGGCGCGGCTGGCGTGCCTGCCGTGGTGCTCGTAGGCACGATCTCGAGCTGCCACGGGGCGCTGAATCTGCTCCGCTTAGGGGCCGCGACGGGCGGCCAGCGCGGAAACCACCCGGCGTTCTATAGTAGTTAGCGAAGGGATCGAGCACGCAATGGCGGACCACACGAATCATGGATACGACGTCATCATCGTCGGCGCGGGGCCGGCAGGCCTGTGCGCGGCGATGTACGCCGGGCGGGGCCTGCTCAAGGCGCTCACCATCGAGCGGGGCGCGCCCGGCGGCGAGCTCTTGAACACCGATCTCATCGAGGACTACATCGGCTTCGAGAGCATCAAAGGCTGGGACCTCGCCCAAAAAATGGCCGAACACGCGAAGAAGTTCGGTGCCGAGATCCTCACGGACACCGTCGAGAAGATTCGCAAGGTGGAGGACGGCTGGTTCGAAGTGGCGACGGCTCGGGGGAAGACGTATCGCGCGCCGGCGGTGATCCTCACGGCAGGCGGCACACCGGTGAAGCTCGGCGTGCCGGGGGAGAAGGAGCACGCCGGGAAGGGTGTGTCGTACTGCGCGGTGTGCGATGGCGCATTCTTCAAGGGTGAGGTGTTGGCGGTGGTGGGAGGAGGCGACGCCGCCGTCGAAGAGGCCGACTATCTCACCCGCTATGCCACCAAGGTCTACATCGTCCACCGGCGCGACCAGTTGCGCGCGTCCAAGATCCTGCAGGAGCGCGCCTTCGCGAATCCCAAGATCGAAATGGTGTGGAACAAGCGCGTCGTCGAGATCAAGGGCACCGCCCGCGGCGTCGATCATCTGGCGCTCGAGGACACGGTGACACGTGAGCGCTCCACGCTCCCGGTCGGCGGCGTGTTCATCTTCATCGGGTTCCAGCCCAATTCGGCGCTGGTCGACGGGCACGCCAAGCACGATGCGGGCGGCTACTTTATCACCGACGACCGGATGATGACCTCCATTCCGGGGCTCTTCGCGGCGGGTGACGTGCGCAGCCAGCTGACGCGCCAGATCACGACCGCCGTGGGTGATGCGACCACCGCGGCGATCGCGGTCGAGAAGTACCTGGCCACCCTCCCGGACTAACCGTGCGCGTCGTTCAAATCCCCAACGGGCAGTTTCTCGAGAACACCTATCTGGTAATCGACGAGACGACCAGTGCCTGCGCCATCATCGACCCCGGCGAAGAGTCCGGCCTGATTCTCCACAAGCTGAATGGGGCAGGGGTCACGCCCGTCGGAATCTGGATTACGCACGCGCACGTGGACCACGTCCTCGGCGTCGCCCCCCTGAAGGAGGCGACGGGCGCGCCCGTGTACCTCCACCCGGCCGACCGCCCCCTCTACGACCGCGTGCCCGAGCAGGCGATCGCCTTCGGGATGCGGGCGGAGCGTCTGCCCGCCCCCGACCGCGAGCTGGCGCACGGCGACGTCCTGGCCGTGGGCGAGCTCGCGTTGCGGGTGCGCCATGCCCCCGGGCACTCGCCGGGCAGCGTCGTATTTGAGGGCCACGGCGCGGCGTTCGCGGGTGACGTCCTGTTTCAGGGATCGATCGGGCGAACCGACCTGCCCGGCGGCGATTTCGACACGCTGCTGAAGAGCATCGAGCGCGAGTTGCTTACGCTCCCCGATTCGACCATCGTGTACAGCGGGCATGGACCGGAAACCACCATTGGACGCGAGCGCCGCGCGAACCCCTTCCTCACCGGCGCCGATCGGTTCGGCTAGACCACGGCCGACGTGCCTGCGCTGCGGCGCCGAGGTACGACCCAAGCCGTGGGGATGCAAGCATCCCTGCCCCAACTGCGGCTTCATTTATCCACTGGGCGACTGCTCCGACTAAGAATGCGGAATCGGGTGCGGAATGCGGAATAGAGCATTCGAGTATCGTGGCTCGACGCTTGGTCTGCCATTCCGCATTTCGCATTCCGCATTCCGCACTCTGTGATGGGTCATCTGCTGTCGCTTGCGCTCCTGGGCGTGGATTGTATCGTCCGCGCCTGGCGGATCCAGCTCGCCGTGTGGACCGCCGGGGGTCGGCTGTCGTTCAACGACGCGTTTCGGCTGAACCTGTACGGCGAGGCGGCCTCGCAGGTGACCCCCAACCGCCTGGGAGGTGAGCCCGCCCGGTTTCTCGGCCTCAACGAGGCGCGCATTCGACCGGTCACGGGCATTGTGGCGATCGGGGTGGAGGTCGCGTGCGAGTGGCCGGTGTTTCTGTTCGCGGCCGGCGCGTTGTTCGCCTACTACGTGCCCGATTGGCGGGAGGCGGCGCGCGCTTGGCTGCATCGCCACCGGGCGGCCGAGCTGGTCACGATCGAGGTCACCGCGCTCCTGGTGCTGCTGACGGTGTACCTGCTGCAGCGGCTAGCGCGGGCCGGCTTCGTGCGACATCGCGTGCGCCGTCAATGGCGCGTGGCATGGGCGCACGTACGCCGTGCGCCGCGCTGGGCCCTCGGCGCGGGGGCGCTCCTGACGGTGATTAGCGTCGCGGCCCGCGCCCTCATCCTCCCGGCGCTCGCCTGGGGCATGCCGAATCCACCTCCGTTCGACGAAATGTTCTTCGGGGCGCTCGCGCTGTTGCACGCGCCGCTGATCGTCCCGTTGCCTTCCGGAGGCGGCGGCGTGGAGGTGGCGTTTCTGAACGGCTTCGCCGGGGACTTTGGCGCTCGCCAGGTCACGATGCTGCTGCTGTGGCGGTTCTACACGGCGTTTCTGCTCACGATATTGGGCGCGTACGCGCTGGTGCGGTCGGTGGGGTACCACGCCGCCGTCCAGCTCTTCAAGGTCGGGTGGGGGAAGCGACGGGAGCGATCACATGACGACACCGCGGATTAGGCGCGCTCGCGCCACCCGCAGCGGCACCGGAAGTCCAGCCGGTCTTCGAGGCGTACCTGAAGGGCGGGGCAACATTCCAATCGGTTCAACAACAGTCTCAGGGTGGACCGACGACGAGCTAGTGCGGCGGTGCGGGAGCGATCCCGACGAGCACGATGGTGCGCTCCAGCGCCTGCTCCACTCCATGCGGAACGCCTTGGGGTGCCAGCACCAGGTCTCCGGCTCCCGCGTCGAGCGTCCGGTGTCCGACCACGAACCTCGCCTTTCCCGACACGACGAAATAGAATTTGTCGGCGCCGGGGTGTGCATGCGGCTTCTGCTCCTGCCCCGGCTCGAAGCAATTCAACCCGATGAGCAGCCGATCGGAGCGGAAGCAATCGAGCTTGGTCATGTTCGTGCCCGAGAATTGCGCCCGGTCGGGCAGGTGCTGGAGTGACTCGTAGGCATCCATGGGCGATTCCTGGTTCGAGACCGACGGGGCCATGACCGAACGCACGAATCCGATGAGCACGACCCGCACTGAGCGTGATTCGCTGGGCGAGCTGCCGGTCCCCGCCGACGCGCTCTACGGTATTCAGACCGAGCGGGCCCGCCGCAATTTTCCCATCTCGCTAGAGCGGCCCCTCGCTCCGTTCGTCGACGCCGTCATTCGCATCAAGAAAGCCGCCGCGCTCACGCACAAGGAGACTGGGCGGCTCGATCCCAAGCTCGCCGACGCCATCGTGCGGGCCGCAGACGAGGTGCTCGCCGGTCAGCACCGCGATCAATTCGTGGTCGATCCCTACCAGGCGGGCGCGGGCACCTCCCACAACATGAACGCTAACGAGGTGCTCGCCAACCGGGCGAACGAGCTGCTGGGCGGCCGGCGCGGAGCCTACCAGCCGGTGCACCCGAACGATCACGTCAACATGGCGCAGTCCACGAACGACGTCATCCCGACCGCGATCCGGCTCGCCGCCCTTGCCGAGCTGCCGGCGCTGCTCGCCGCCGTGGACCGACTGGCGCGCGCCTTCCTCGCCAAGGGGAAGGCGTTCGATCGCATCCTCAAGTCGGGACGGACCCATCTTCAGGACGCGACGCCGATCCGGCTAGGCCAGGAATTCACCGCGTACGGGCGCACCATCGAGCGCAACCGCGAACGCATCGCTCAGGCGGCCGACACGCTGCGCGACCTCGGAATCGGCGGGACCGCCGTGGGCACCGGTCTCAACGCCCAGCCGACCTACCCGGCCAGGATGGTGAAGCACCTCATGGAGATCGCCGGCGTCGAGCTGCGCGAAGGACAGGACCGCGTCCAGCTGATGCAGTCCATGGGCGACGCTACGGCGTTCTCCGGCGCCTTACGCACCTACGCGGTGGACCTCGGCAAGGTCGCGAGCGACCTGCGGCTGCTCGCGTCCGGTCCGCGCACCGGGCTTGCCGAAATCGTGCTGCCCGCCGTCCAGCCTGGCTCGAGCATCATGCCGGGGAAGGTGAATCCGTCGATCGCTGAAATGGTGAACATGGTGTGCTACCAGGCGCTCGGGAACGACGTGACGATCGCCACCGCGGCGGAGGCGGGACAGCTGGAGCTCAATGTGATGATGCCCGTGATCGCCCACAATCTTCTGTTCACGATGATGATTCTCACCAATGCGTCCCAGGTGTTCGCCGAACGGTGCGTCGAGGGCATCGAGGCCGACCGCGCCCAGACCGAGCACTGGCTGGAACGGAGCCCCGCCCTGGTCACGGCCCTGGCCCCGAAGATCGGCTACGCCGCGGCGGCCAAGCTCGCGCAGGAAGCGGTGGCGAAGAACGTGACCGTGCGGCAGCTGGTAATGGATAAAGGGGTGCTCAAGGGCAAGGACCTCGACGAGGTGCTCGACCTGCTCGCCATGACTGAGCTGGGCGTGCCGGGACAGCGCAAGTAGCCGGTAGACAGCCGTCTGCAGTGCACACTCTTCACGGAGGAGCACGTATGGGCTGGATCATCGCGGGGCTGATCGCGGGCGTGGGCGCGTTCTTCGCCGACTACGTCATGTGGGGAAAAGTCTTCACTGGTCCAGAAATGCACGCCTTCGGCACGATGCCGCCGACGCCTGAGGAGCAGAAGAAACTGATGGCGGCGAACATGCCCAAGTCGGCGGTGTTGGCGCTGGTGTTCGGGCTGTTCCTCGCGTTGGGGTATCAACGCCTCAAGGGCGGCCTCTGGGTCCAGTGGGGCGGGCCGCTGGCGGGAATGGAGTACGCCACGCTGCTCTGGCTAACCACCATCGCGTTGGCGACGCTCGGTAGCGGCGTGTGGTACGACAAGGTTCGTCCGTTGCTCAAGGCAACGTTCTGGGCGTGGCTCGTGCGGCTGAACGTGGCGGGCCTCATCGTCGGAGTGCTCATCAAGTAAGCATGCTCAACGGGGGGCCGTGATTGCAGTCACCGAATCCGGCTCCTCGCCGCAGTTACCTGTATAGTCCCATGCGCACCACACTCCTGATAATCGCCGCTGCGTCATTCGTCGGCGGTTCGGCTGCTCGCGCGCAGCGGCCGTTCCGCATCGGTCCAACGGTCTCCTCACTCTCGTTGGAAGATGGCTCCGGCAACGGCCACGGCTTCACGTCGTGGGGTGGATCGATCGCCTTGATCACCAGTGACGAGGGCGAGAGTGGGGTCACGGTCGCGCGTTACTCCGACCTCGCCCTGAACAGCTGCGCCCGCTCACTCACCCTGTACGCACTCGATTCCTATTACTATCCCGTCGGCACGCGCGGCGTGGCGCCGTTTGCGTCCGCCGAGTTCGGCCTCGCCCGCGTCGTCGACTCCGATCGTCTCCTGCTCGGCCTGTGCGGCAGCACCCAGCCTACCAGTCAGTGGGCGCTCGGCTTCGGACTCGGCCTGCGCATCAACGCGGGGGACAATATCGGCGCCCTCATCGAGGGCCGCTTCTTTCAGGTCCCGAACAGCGCGATCCAAGCGCTCGAAGCCCGGGCTAACCTCTCGGTGGCGCTGGGACAGCCCCGCAAGGGCGCATTCCTCCAGGGAACCCTGGGACCGGCCGTGAGCGCCTTCATCCCGATTTCGGGCCCGATGCGCAGCCGCGCGCCGTTCGCGGGCGTCCGCTTCCGGCGTGACACGAAGAAGGCCGGTGCAGTGGGACTGGAAATCGACTTCGCCCCGCTTGAAGTCACCACCGTAGGCTGCGCGCCAGGCTGCGAGCCCAACGCGATCCTCTTCGCCCCCGGCTACGAAGCGTCGGCCCGCCCCCCGTGGGGACGCGTATACGCTGTGGCGGGGCCGTTGCTCGCCGGCGTGTATACTCCGGGCTCCGATCGCGGCATCCTCTCGGGTGCCCACGGGGGCGTGGGCGCCGATCTCTATCGGGGCGGGATCATGTGGAACCTGAACGGGCGGCTCCTCTGGCTACAGCGCAACACAGGGGAGAATGTGTTTGGAGTGCAGGTGGGCGTGTCCCTGAGCCCCAGGGTAGGGGCGCTGCGCTAGGGCGTAGGGCCGCCATTGAATCCCGGAACTCGTTATCGCATATTGATTCCCGATGCGGGTCACCACCTGGGCTGAATATGGCTTGATCGTCTCCTTGAACCTCGCCAGGCGGGCGGGGCAGGGGCCGGTGGCTGCGCGCGAGCTCGCCGAGCAGGAGCGGCTCCCCCACGATTACGTGGAGCAGATCCTGCTGCGACTCCGGCGCGCCGGCCTGGTGGACTCGGTCCGCGGCGCCAAAGGCGGTTATCACCTCGGCCGTGAGCCGCAGGCCATCAGCGTCAAAGACGTGATCGAGGCTTCGGAACACGTCACCTTCGAAGTGAATTGCGATCTCCACCCCGTCGACCCTCAGCGATGTAGTCCGGAGGCGTCGTGCAGCATCCGGCCGGTCTGGCGAATGCTCGAGCAACGGATCAACGATCTGTTGGCGGGCATCTCGCTCGCAGACCTCACGCACGACGAGCCCGAACTGTACCACATCGCCGGGGTTCTGGCGGGGAACTAGCCTCGCCATCCCCATCGTTTTTTTGGACGGAAACCCGACTGGCACTGTCGGGTTTAACTCGATTGGAGGTACCCGTGCCATACGCGCAACCCGACGTGCTCGTCTCCACCGAGTGGGTGGCGGCGCACCGGACCGATCCAGGGATTCGGCTGATCGAAGTCGACGTCGACACCACGGCCTACGACTCGGGTCACATCGCCGGTGCGGTGGGCTGGAACTGGCAGTCGCAGTTAAACGACCCCGTCCGGCGCGACATTCCGGACAAGCAAGCGTTCTCGCAGCTGCTCTCGGAGGCCGGCATTACGCCCAAGACGACGGTGGTGCTCTACGGCGACAACAACAATTGGTTCGCTGCGTTCGCGTTCTGGCTGCTACAGCTGTACGGGCACACCAACGCGAAACTGATGGACGGCGGCCGCGCCAAGTGGGCCGGCGAAGGTCGCCAGCTGGTGTCCGACCGTCCAACGGTTCGGCCGTCGGCCTATCCGGTTCCCACGAAGGTGAACGCCACAATCCGCGCCAAGCGGCCCGACGTCGAGAAGGCGCTGAAGGGGAAGAAGACCGCGCTCGTGGACGTGCGCTCCGGCCCCGAGTTCGTGGGCGACATCATCGCGCCACCAGGGCTGCCCGAGACCGCGCAGCGCCCCGGCCACATCCCGGGCGCAAAGAACGTTCCGTGGAGCAAGGCGGTCGCGTCCGATGGCACGTTTAGGCCGTACGACGAGCTGGTGCAGCTGTACAGGGACGCGAACGTCATCGACGGTAGGGACGAAGTGATCGCGTACTGCCGCATCGGCGAGCGATCGAGCCACACCTGGTTCGCGCTGAAGTATCTGCTCGGCGTGAAGAAGGTGCGCAACTACGACGGGTCTTGGACCGAGTGGGGGAATCTCGTCGGGGCCCCGATCGCCAAGGGACCAGAATGAGAACGGCGTCGGACAGTCGGACTGTCGGACGGTCGGAGAGGCAGGCGTTCGCCGA
This sequence comes from Gemmatimonadales bacterium, assembly GCA_035280265.1. GTDB lineage: Bacteria > Gemmatimonadota > Gemmatimonadetes > Gemmatimonadales > GWC2-71-9 > AG41. Next base: position 21,927 of record DATEGE010000189.1, read on the forward strand.
GCCGGCGTTGTGGACCCTGGTCGGGAATACGCCATTGATTCCGGTCCGACTGTCCGACGGTCCGACCGTCCGACTGAAGTGCGAATGGCTCAACCCCGGTGGCTCGGTGAAAGACCGTGCGGCGCTGTTCATCCTGCGGGACGGGATCGCCCGTGGGGAGCTCCCAAGCAAGCGGCTGCTCGACGCATCGAGCGGGAACACCGCCATCGCGTACGCCATGCTGGGCGCCGCAGCGGGCGTCGGGGTGACCGTGTGCGTGCCGGCGAATGCCAGCACGGAGCGGAAGGCCTTGCTCGAAGCCTACAGCGCGGAGGTGCGCTTCACCGACCCGCTCGACGGCTCGGACGGCGCCATTCGCGCGGCGCGGGAACTGGTGGCCGCACATCCGGACGAGTACTGGTATGCGGACCAGTACAACCATCCGGCGAACGCCCGCGCGCATTACCACACAACGGCGGAGGAGATCTGGCGGCAGTCGGCCGGCCGGATCACGCACTTGGTGGCGGGGCTCGGGACGACTGGAACCATCATGGGAACCGGCCGGCGCTTGAAGGAGCTGAACCCGGAGATCGAGCTGGTGGCCGTGCAACCCGATGGACCGTTCCACGGCTTGGAAGGGCTCAAGCATCTGGCGACAGCGATGGTGCCCGGGATTTACGATCCCGCCTTGCCAGACCGGACGGAGTTCGTGGCGACGGAAGACGCGGATGACGCGGTACGGCGGCTTGCTCGTGAAGCCGGTTTGTTGGTCGGTTGGTCGACCGGAGCCGCCTTGGTGGCTGCGGAGCGGGTCTTGGCCGACCGTCCCACCGTCCCACCATCCGACGCAGTCGTCGTCGTGATCGCCCCCGACTCGGGAACCCGGTACTTGAGCGAGCGGCGGCGACTCGCGGGAGAGGCCGCATGACCCTCGTGCTCGATCTCCGACACGTCGCCGCCATTCGACGGCACGGCGAGGCCGACTACCCTGCCGAGGCGTGCGGGTTGATCGCCGGCGCGGCGGAGGGCGAACGCAAGGTAGCGGTGCAGATCGTGCCGCTCGCCAATCAGCGGACTGATTCGGCGCGCAACCGCTATCTCATCGATCCCGCATCGTTCCGCCGCGCCCAGGAGCGGTTGGACCGCGATGGGTTGGAGATCATCGGTGTGTACCATTCGCATCCGGATCATCGCCCGGAGCCGTCCGCGTTCGACCGAGAGCATGCGTGGCCCTGGCTGTCGTACGTGATCGTCGGCGTCGCCCGTGGGCGCGCCGACGAGTTGAAGAGCTGGGTCTTGGCCGAGGATCGCAGGGTGTTCGGCCCGGAAACCATCACCATCGAGGAACGGACCGTCGTATGCCAGTGACCATCTTGATCCCTACGCCGCTGCGCCCCTACGTGGGCGGGAGGGATGCGCTCCAGCTCGAAGCAGGCAGCGTGGGTGAGCTGCTCGAGCGCCTCACCGGAGAGCATGCCGCCCTCAAACCGCACCTGTTTGCGGATGACGGCCGGTTGCGCAGTTTTGTAAACGTCTACGTGAACGACCGGGACATCCGGCAGCTCGCCCAGCGCGAGACGCCGGTGCGGGCGGGCGACACGGTTTCCATCATCCCCAGTATCGCGGGAGGCACGGCGGTGGCGGAGCGGGAGGCGAGGGGGGCGTTACCCAAGCTGACGCATGAGGAGATCCTGCGCTACTCGCGGCATCTCATTCTGCCTGACGTCGGTCTCGAGGGCCAGAAGAAGCTCAAGGCCGCCCGCGTGCTCCTGGTGGGAGCGGGGGGTCTCGGATCCCCCGCGGCGCTCTATCTCGCGGCCGCCGGCGTTGGGACGATCGGCCTCGTGGATTTCGACGTCGTGGACAAGACGAACCTGCAACGGCAAATCCTGCACGGCACCTCGACCGTCGGCACTCCCAAGCTCCAGTCCGCAGCGGCGCGCATCCGCGACCTGAACCCCAACGTCCACGTGGAGCCGTTCGAAACTCGACTCACCTCGGAAAACGCGCTCGACATCATTCGCGGGTTCGACATCGTCGCCGACGGGACCGACAACTTCCCGACGCGCTATCTGGTGAACGACGCCTGCGTTCTACTCGGGAAGCCCAACGTGTACGGCTCGATCTTCCGGTTCGAGGGTCAAGCCTCGGTGTTCTACGCGAAGGAAGGCCCTTGCTACCGCTGCCTGTATTCAGAGCCGCCGCCGCCGGGACTGGTGCCGTCGTGCGCCGAAGGCGGCGTGTTGGGCGTGCTCCCGGGCATCATCGGCTCGATCCAGGCGATGGAAACGATCAAGTTGATCCTGGGCGCCGGTGAGCCACTGATCGGACGCCTGGTGCTGTTTGATGCGCTCAAGCTGCAGTTCCGCGAGCTGAAGCTCGAAAAGGACCCCGCATGCCCCGTGTGCGGCGCCCATCCCACGGTAACCAAGCTCATCGACTACGAGGCGTTCTGCGGCGTCGGGGCCGAGCCGGCGTACGACGGGCTGGAGATCTCCGCGCAGGACCTGCACGCCGAATGGGAGCGGAACCCAGACCTCTTAGTGATCGACGTGCGGGAGCCCCACGAGCACGCGATCGCGCACATCGACGGCGCGGTGCTCATCCCGCTGGCCGAGCTGCCCGAGCGGCTCGGCGAGCTGGACGGCCATCGCGAGATCGTGACGCACTGCCACCATGGGGCGCGCTCGCTCAAGGCGCTGGACATCCTGAAGGGCGCGGGGTTCTCTAAGGTGCGTAGCTTGCGCGGCGGGATCGACGCGTGGGCGGTGGGCGTAGATCCATCCCTGCCGAGATACTAACGGAGGTGGTGGAGGCGCGTGGAGGATGGTGAAGGTTCTGGAGGATAACCTCCACCATCCTTCACCATCCTCCACCGACCTCCCCGACCTCCAGCCCATGCCGAAGGTGGGACTCGAACCCACACGGGCTTGCGCCCACTGCGCCCTGAACGCAGCGCGTCTACCAATTCCACCACTTCGGCAGGTTGGAACGGCGAATCTAAGCCGCGGTATAACCCTAAGTCAACTCTTGGCTTGACCGCTTTCGCAACGGTTTCTATCTTGCGCTGGCCCGGTGGACAGAGTCTCCATCGCCCGCAACCCGCGGGCGCGACATGACTACCACCTCCTCGAAACATGGGAGGCCGGCCTCGTTCTTACGGGCACCGAGGTCAAGTCGCTGCGAGCCGGCAAGGCCAGCCTCGGCGAAGCGTACGCGCACGTGCGACGTGGCGAAGTGTGGCTCGAGGGCCTGACGATCTCGCCCTACCTCCCCGGCAGCTACAACAACCCACCGCCCGCTCGGTCTCGCAAGCTCCTGCTGCACGGACGCGAGATTCGGAAGTTGATCGGCGGCACGAGTCGCAAGGGGCTCACCATTGTCCCCCTCGAGTTGTACTTCAAGGACGGCCTCGCCAAAGTCGCGATCGCGCTCGCGAAGGCCAAAAAGACACACGACAAGCGCGAGGAGTTGAAGCGCCGTGTGGTGGAGCGCGAGTTGGCGCGCGACGTGAAAGGGAAGCGCGCGTGAGCGCGGTCGCGCTGCTCGTCCTGGCAACCGCGCTTCATGCGCCGGCCAGGCCGCAACAGGGAGTGGTGATCGCGACCGCGCGCGGTGAGACGACCGTGCCGGTGACGACGGAGCGCGGGAATGCGGCGGTAGCGGTGCCGCTGCTCGTACGACCGCTGGGGCTCACGGTGGCGCTCGACGGCTCGCGGCTGACGGTGGGCCTGTCGGGCGCGGTGTTCGTGTTCGAGCTGGGCGCGCCGTTCGTGCGCGCGGGCGGTGCGGTGTACGTGCTCGTGGGCGAGCCCTATCTGACGCGTGATACGGTGTTCCTGCCGCTCGGCTGGCTCGCGGATTGCGTCCCCAGGACGCTGGGCGGGCGCTACCGCTGGGACCCCGCGGCCGCGCGCCTATCCGAGCTGCCGGTCGCCAGCGTTGTCGCCGCGAGCCCCCCATCCCCCTCCGCCCGCACTGCCCCGGCGGCGGCGCCGTCGCCGGTGTCGCCGGCCGCGCCCAACCTCCTCACCGGCCTGCGCCTGCGACACGTGGTCGTGATCGACCCGGGCCACGGCGGCGTCGATCCGGGGAACCCCGGCCGCTACTTCCCGGGCCACCTGGTCGAAAAGGACATCACACTCGCGATCGGCCGCGTGTTACGAGCGGAGCTGGTGCGCCGCGGGATCGGCGTCTCGCTCACGCGCTCCACCGACACGCTCATCGACCTCGCCGACCGCGGGGCGTTCTGCAAGGCGGACTGCGATCTGTTCGTGAGCGTGCACGTCAACGCCATGCCCGACGGGCGCCGCGCCGATCGGGCGAGCGGGGTGGAGACGTATTTCTTGTCCGACGCGAAGACGGAGGACCAGCAGCGCGTCGCCAAGACGGAAAACGACGCGATCCGCTTCGAGACCGGGGGGTCGAGCGCGGCGACCGGCCCCCTGGGTTTCATCCTGCGGGACTTGCAGGTGAATGAATACTTACGCGAGTCGGCGCAACTCGCGGCGCTGGTGCAGGACTCGGTGGCGCGAATTCACCCGGGCGGCGGTCACGGCGTGCAGCAGGCGGCGTTCACGGTGCTGACGACGGCGCGCCGACCTGCCATCCTCGTCGAGACCGGGTTCGCTACCAATCCCACCGACGGCGCGTTTCTCGCCTCGAGTTTGGGCCAGCACCGGATCGCCAGCGCGATCGCGGACGGGATCGTGGCCTACCTGCTGGAGTTCGAGCGCAAGCTGGCGGTCGTGGCGCCTGCCGGGGGGGCCGGCGCCCGGTGACGGCCGTCCGGCTGTTCGGCGCCACTTTCCAAAACCCGATCCTCCTCGCTTCCGGCACCGCTGGCTTCGGCCGGGAGGTGTCTGACGTTATTGCGCTCGACGCGCTCGGGGGGATCGTCACGAAGGCGGTGACGCCCGAGCCGCGCGGTGGCCACCCGGCGCCGCGGGTGGCAGAGTTTGCGGGGGGGATGCTCAACGCGGTAGGCCTCGCGAACCCGGGCCTCGACGCGGTACGAGCGCACGAGCTGCCCTGGCTCGCGACACACGTGCGACGGGCGCGCGTGCTCGTCAACGTCGCCGGCGCGACCGTGGATGACTACGGGCGGGTCATCACTGCCCTGACCGACCTTGTCGTGATCACGGCCTTCGAGATCAACGCCTCCTGTCCCAACACCCGAGCTGGTGGGCTCGAGTTCGGGGCGACGCCGCAAGGCTTGCGCGAGCTCGTGCGCCGGTGCCGCGCGGCAGCGACGCGGCCGATCGCGGTGAAGCTCTCACCCGTGCTCCCCGATATCGCCGCGATGGCGCAGGTGGCGCTGGAGGAAGGGGCCGACGCCGTGACCCTCGTCAACACCATGCCCGGAATGCTCCAGGGGCGCTTGGGGAACGGCACCGGCGGCGTGAGTGGCCCGGCACTGCTCCCGATCGGTGTGCTGGCGACGCGTAAAGTGCGCGCCGCCGTTTCCATTCCCGTGATCGGCGTCGGCGGTGTACGGAGCGCGCGCGACGCGCGGGAATACTTGAACGCAGGCGCGTCGCTGGTGGCAATCGGGACCGCCGCGCTCGCGGACCCCCACGTGCCGGAGCGGATCGCGCGGGAGCTCGGCAATGACTGAGCTGATCGTGGCGTTCGACTTGCCGACGGGGCGCGAGGCGCTCGATCTCGCGGCCCGCTTGCCGGGGTTGCGCTGGGCCAAGATCGGGCCGGTGTTGCACGTTCGCGAGGGCCCGGCGCTGGTGCGCGAGTTCACGACACGGGGCATACGGGTGTTCCTCGATCTCAAATGGCACGACATCCCGAGCGTGGTGGCCGGTGCCGTGGAGGCGGCGCGACTGCAGGGAGCCGCCATGGCGACGGTGCATGCGCTGGCGGGTCCGGCGGTGCTCGCGTCGGCGGTGCGCGCTGCAGGCGACCTCGCGCTCGTGGGCGTCACCGTCCTCACCTCGCACGACGTCCCCGACTTCGAGCGCGTGGTGGGACGCGGCGTGCCGGATCTGGCGGTCGAGGCCGAGCGGCTGGCGCGCCTGGCGGTCGCCGCCGGGTGTCGTGGCGTGGTGGCGTCGGGACACGAGCTGACCCTGTTGCGCGCGGCGCTCGGGTCCGCGCCCTGGATCGTGGTGCCCGGCATCCGGGCCCCGGAAGACGACCCGGGCGATCAGGCACGCACGGTGAGCGCCGCCGACGCCGCGCGTGGGGGCGCGACGCACGTGGTGGTAGGTCGTCCCATCACGCGGGCCGCGAACCCGGTTGGGGTGTACCAGCGGCTGATGGACAGCCTATGATCTGCCGCCCCCTGGTGCTCGCGCTGCTGGTCATGCCGCTGCTCACGCGCGGGGCGCGCGCCCAAGGCTCGCTCGCCGATGCGACCGAACGGGTGCGCCAGGCGTGGCTCGCCCACGATGTCCAAGCGGTGGCGGGGCAGGGTTCCAGCCTGGTGCTCCAGATCCCCGGCGCCGATCCCTCGGCTCCCGTGAATCGCGCCCAGGCGTTGGAGCTGTTGCGACGGCATCTGCGTGCCGGGGTCGAGCGCACGTTGCAGGTGAGCGCGGTGCGGGAGGTCGAGCCCGGGCACGGCTACGCCGAGTTGGAGCGGCGCTACGTCGTGGCGGGGACGAGCGACGAGCGGCGGGAAACGGTGTTCCTGGGGTTTCGGCAGCATGGCAGGGAATGGGTGCTGACCGAACTCCGCAGTGCGCCGTAATCCCGCCCCTTGCGCGAACTTACGGGCTCGTCTACAATTCAAGACTCAATTGGAATTTTTCTCGGGAGCGTGTCGTTTGAAGGTTCGCACCAGCGTCAGACCGATCTGCGAGCACTGCAAGGTGATCAAGCGGCGGGGCGTAATCCGCGTGATCTGCAAGCGGAGCGCCAAGCACAAGCAGCGGCAGGGATAGGGAATGGCGCGCATTGCCGGCGTGGACCTGCCGCGCGACAAAAAAATCCAGTACGCCCTTCCGTACATCTTCGGCATCGGCCCCAGGAACGCGAAGAAGATTCTCGCGGAGACGGGGGTGAACGCCGACGCGCGCGTCCGTGATCTGCGCGATGCGGAGGTGGCGCGGTTGCGGCAGGTGATCGAGCGGGACTACAAGGTCGAAGGCGCGCTGCGGACCGAAGTCGCGATGAACATCAAGCGCCTGATGGATATCGGGACCTACCGCGGCTCGCGGCATCGCAAGAACCTGCCGGTGCGCGGCCAGCGCACGCACACCAACGCGCGTACCAAGAAGGGGCCACGGCGCGCCATCGCGGGGAAGAAGAAGCCCCTACTCAAAAAGTAAATGGCACAAGCGAAAGCGGCGGGCGCGAAGCGCGTCAAGAAGGTGGTCGAGGCCGAAGGCATCGCCCACATCACGGCGACGTTCAATAACACGCTCATCACGATCACCGACCTGCAGGGAAACGCCATCACGTGGGGCTCCTCGGGCAAGGCCGGCTTCCAGGGGTCGAAGAAGTCGACGCCCTTCGCAGCGACCGTGGCGGCCGAGCAAGCGGCGCGCGAGGCGCTCAACCTGGGCGTGCGCCGGGTGCACGTGCGCGTGCAGGGGCCCGGATCGGGCCGGGAGTCCGCGATCCAGGCGCTCGCGACCGCGGGGCTGCAGATCCGCTCGATCCGCGACGTCACGCCGATTCCGCACAATGGGTGCCGGCCGCCCAAGAAGCGGCGGGTCTGACGCATGGCGCGCTACACCGGGCCGGCTTGCAAACTGTGCCGGCGCGAGGGCACCAAGCTGTTTCTCAAGGGCACGCGCTGCCTCACCGAGAAATGCGCCGTCGAGCGACGCGCCTACCCGCCTGGCCAGCACGGCCAGTCGTCGGGGCGGCGGCGCAAGGCGTCCGACTACCAGCGCCAATTGCGCGAGAAGCAAAAGGTCAAGCGCATCTACGGCCTGTCCGAGCGCCAGTTCCGCAACATCTTCAACCGGGTGCTCAAGGAACCGGGAGTGACGGGCGAGGCGTTGCTGGTGGCGCTCGAGAGCCGGCTCGACAACCTCGTCTACCGGATGGGCTTCGCGGTGTCGCGCCGGCAGGCGCGTCAGCTCGTGGGACACCGCCACGTCCAGGTGAACGGCCGCACGGTCGACATTCCCTCGTACCGGGTGCGCCCCGGCGACGAGGTCAAGCTGGCGGATGCGAGCCGTGAGCTGGTGCAGGTGAAGGTCGCGCTCGAGCAGTTCGGCCGGCAGCAGCCGGTGTCCTGGATCCAGGTCGATACCGACAAGGCGCTGGGCAAGATGACCCAACGACCCACGCGCGACGCGATCCCGATCGCGGCGCAAGAACAGTTAATCGTCGAGCTCTATTCCAAGTGATGACGACTCTTGATTTGACCGGGCTGGTTCGCCCGCACCTGGTCGAGATGACCAAGCGGGAGGATAACGCCAATGCCGCCGAATTCCGCCTCCAGCCGTTGGAGCGGGGGTACGGCTACACCCTCGGCAACTCGCTGCGGCGAATGCTGCTCTCGTCGCTGCGAGGCGCGGCCGTCTGGGCGTTCCGCCTCGACGGCGTGGTCCACGAGCACCAGACCATCCCCGGCGTGGTCGAGGACGTGCACCAGATCATCCAGCGGCTGAAGCAGCTGACGCTCGTCCTCGTGCCCGAGGTGGACGAGGCCGTGCTGCACATCAAGCACGACAAGGCCGGGCCCGTGTACGCCCGCGACATCGAGGCGCACAGCGCCGTGACCATCGTTAACCCGGATCAGCTGCTCTTCACCATGCAGGACGACCGCGAAATCGGGGGCGAGCTGTACGTGAACAAGGGCCGCGGCTACGTCGAAGCGGAGCAGCATCCCGTCGACCGCACGATGCCGGTGGACGTGGTCCGCGTGGACTCGATCTACAATCCGGTGCGCCGCGCCAACTTCACCGTCGCGGAGACGCGCGTCGGCCAGCGCACCGACTACGACCGGCTCACGCTCACGGTCGAGACCAATGGAACGATTTCACCCGAGGACGCGGTTGCGTACGCGGCGGCGTTGGCGCAGGAGCACTTTCGGTTCTTCGTGGATTTCGGCAAGGTCCCGATGGTCGCGGCCCAGCCGGCAGGCAATGGCGGCGCCGCCGCGGGACGGCTGCGGGAGGTGTTGGCCCGCTCGATCGACGACGTGGGCTTGTCGGTCCGCTCGGTGAACTCGCTCAAGAACTCGAACATCCGCACGCTGGGCGACCTCGTGCAGTTCCGCGAGGAAGACCTGCTCAAGGTGAAGAACGTCGGCGAGAAGGCGCTCGGCGAGATCGCCGAGCTACTGCGGCGCGAAGGGCTCAACTTCGGCATGAAGTTCGAGGACGTCGGGGACGAGCTCAAGGTGCTTGATCCGGGCGCACCGCCGCTCGCCCAGGCGACCGAGGGAGACCTCGAGTAATGCGTCACCGGGCCAAGGGCCGGCAGTTATCGCGGACGGCGAGCCACAAGAAAGCGCTGCTCGCGAACCTTGCGACCTCCCTGTTCCGGCACGACAAGATCGTGACCACGGAGGCCAAGGCGAAGGAGCTCCGTCCGTATGCCGAGCGCCTGATCACGCTCGCGCGTCGCGGCGACCTGCACGCCCGACGGCTGGTGGAGCGCCGGCTCAAGGACAAGGGCGTGACGCATCGACTCTTCGCCGACCTGGGCAAGCGGTTTGCCGCCCGACCGGGCGGCTACACCCGCATCATCAAGCTGGGCCATCGCGCGGGCGACGGCGCGGACGTGGCTCGGATCGAACTGCTGAGTGAGTGACGGGAGCGAGAGCGGGCCAGTGGCGCCGACGGCAACGGGGGACCCTGGGTCCCCCGTTTCGTTAGGCTGCCTTGGTGACGCGGTTGGACTTGAGACAGCGGGTGCACACCCGCAGCCGGCGGGTGGTCCCGTTCACGACCGCACGCACCCGCTGCAGGTTGGGATACCAGCGGCGATTCGTCTTATTGTTCGCATGGCTAACGTTGTGGCCCACGACGGGGCCTTTGCCACAGATGTCACACACTCGCGCCATAGGCCTGCCCGACTGAAGAGATGACCGCCACCAATCGTACCCGCGGAGGCGGGAGGGGGGGCCGGGAAAAGCGGCCGAAACCTAAACCGGGGAGTGAAGCGGGGCAACCCCGGCGCACGGCGCTGATCACTGGAATCACCGGACAGGACGGCTCATACCTGGCGGAGCTGCTGCTCGCCAAAGGCTACGAGGTCGTGGGCGTGGTGCGACGGACGTCCCACGACTCGTATGAGCGGATCGGGCATCTGCTGGAGCGCGTGCACATCGTGCCCGCGGACCTGCTGGACCAGCATTCCCTTACCGCCGTGGTGCGAGACGCGCGGCCCGACGAGGTCTACAATCTGGCGGCCCAGAGCTTCGTGCCCACCTCGTGGAGTCAGCCGGTACTGACGGGTGAGTTCACGGCGCTGGGCGTGACTCGCCTGCTCGAGGCGGTGCGCCTCGCCCATCCGACGGCGCGGTTCTACCAGGCGAGTTCCTCCGAAATGTTCGGGAAGGTGCAGGAGACGCCGCAGCGCGAGGGCACGCCGTTCTATCCGCGCTCACCGTATGGCGTCGCCAAGGTATACGGCCACTGGATCACCGTGAACTACCGCGAGTCGTACGGGCTGTACGCCGTCAGCGGCATTCTGTTCAACCACGAGTCGCCGCGGCGCGGGCTCGAGTTCGTGACCCGCAAGGTGAGCGATGGCGTGGCCCGCATCGTGAAGGGTCGCGCTCGGGCGCTCGAGCTCGGCAATCTGGACGCGCGACGCGACTGGGGGTTCGCGGGCGACTACGTGGACGCAATGTGGCGCATGCTGCAGCAGCCCCGGCCGAGTGATTACGTCATCGGTACCGGTGAGACGCACTCGGTGCGCGAGCTGTGCGAGGTGGCGTTCGCGCATGCGGGGCTCGACTGGCAGCAGTACGTGAAGATCGACCCGCGGTTCGTGCGTCCGGCCGAGGTCGATACCTTGCAGGCCGATCCGTCCCGGGCGAAGCGCGAGTTGGGGTGGGCGCCGCGTACCAGTTTTCCGCAGCTGGTCCAGATGATGGTCGACGCCGATGTGGAGCGGCTGTCGTGAAGGTCCTCGTCACCGGCGCGGACGGCTTCGTGGGGCGCTGGTTGATCCGCCGGCTGCTTGCCGATGGGCGGGAGGTGTTCGGCGCCGTGCGGCCGGGCGAAAGTCCCACACCCGTCCCTCCGGCCGGCGACCTCACGCCGGAAGAGCGCGGCGCCGTCCGGTGGCTGCCCCTCGAGCTCACGGATGCCGAGTCGGTGCGCGCCTGCGTGGACCTCCCCTACGACGCGGTGGTGCACCTCGCCGCCGTCTCGTCGGGAATCGACGCCACCCGTGATCCGGGGTTCGCCTGGAACGTGAACGCCGCCGGGACCGCCCGCGTGGCGCACGTGTTGGGACACGCGAAGCGCACCGGTCGGGCGGACCCTGCTGTACTGGTGGTCTCGACCGGAGAGGTGTACGGAGCGAGTGGCGAGCCGCGGCCCCGGCGCGAGTCCGATCCGGTGGCGCCGTCCTCGCCGTACGCGGCGAGCAAGGCCGGGGAGGAGGTGGCCGCGCTCGAGGCCTGGCGCCGCACCGGTCTGCGGGTGATCGTGGCGCGCGCGTTCGCGCACACGGGCCCCGGGCAGGACACGCGCTTCGTCGTCCCCGCATTCGCGGAGCGGCTGCGGTTCGCGAAACGCGTGAATGCACCCGTCGTGAAGGTCGGAAATCTCGAGCCGGTGCGCGAGTTCTTGCACGTGCGTGACGTCGTGGACGCGTACGCGCGCCTGCTGATGAAGGGGCAGGCGGGCGAGGTCTACAACGTCGCCTCAGGGCAAGGGGTGTCGCTCGAGGAGCTGTTCGACCGGTTGGCCGATTTGATCGGAGTCCACCCGATCCCGGAAGCGGACCCGGAGCTGGTGCGCAGCGGGGATATCCTGCACCTCGTGGGAGACGCGGCGAAGCTGCGGGCGGCGACCGGCTGGGCGCCCCGCTACACGTTGGACCAGACGCTGCGAGACGCACTCGATGCCCAAGCGGACTGACCTCCACTCGATCCTGCTGCTCGGGTCGGGACCGATCGTGATCGGTCAAGCGGCCGAGTTCGACTACTCGGGGACGCAAGCGGTCAAGGCCCTCAAGGAAGAGGGCTACGCGGTGATCCTCGTGAACTCGAACCCGGCGACCATCATGACCGACCCGGAGCTCGCGGATCGCACGTACGTCGAGCCGGTCACGCCGGAGTGGGTTCGCAAGGTGATCGAGCGGGAGCGGCCGGACGCGCTGCTGCCGACGATGGGCGGGCAGACGGCGCTCAACGTGGCGATGGCGCTGGCGCGGGATGGCACGCTCTCCCGGCTCGGCGTCGAGCTGATCGGCGCGAACGCTCGCGCCATCGAGATGGCGGAGAATCGCGGGCAGTTCTCGGCCGCGATGGGCCGCATCGGGCTGGCGACGCCGGTGGGACGCACCGTGTCGTCGGTGGCCGACGGAGTGGCGGCGGCCGCGGAGACCGGCTACCCCGCGATCATGCGGCCGTCCTACACACTGGGCGGCACGGGGGGCGGCGTGGCCTACAACCGCGCCGAGCTCGAGGAGCTGGTGGAACGAGCGCTCGAGCTGTCCCCGGTGCACACCACGCTCATCGAGCGCAGCGTGCTCGGCTGGAAGGAGTTCGAGCTGGAGGTGATGCGCGACGGCCGTGACAACGTCGTCATCGTGTGCTCGATCGAGAATCTCGACCCCATGGGCGTGCACACCGGCGACTCCATCACGGTGGCGCCCGCGATGACCCTCACCGACCGCGAGTACCAGCGTATGCGCGACGCGGCGATCGCGATCATCCGCGAGATCGGCGTCGAGGCAGGGGGCTGCAACATTCAGTTCGCCGTGAATCCCACCGACGGCGAGATGCTCGTGATCGAGATGAATCCGCGCGTGTCGCGCTCGTCGGCGCTGGCCTCCAAAGCCACGGGGTTCCCCATCGCCCGCATCGGGGCGAAGCTGGCCGTCGGCTACACCCTCGACGAGCTCCCCAACGACATCACGAAAACGACGCCCGCGTCGTTCGAGCCCGTCCTCGACTATGTGGTGGTCAAGGTGCCGCGCTTCGCGTTCGAGAAGTTCCCCACGGCGGACTTTCGGCTCACCACGCAGATGAAATCGGTGGGCGAGGCGATGGCGATCGGGCGAACCTTTAAGGAAGCCTTCCAGAAGGGGCTGCGCGCGCTCGAAATCGGGCGCCCGGGCTGGGTGATGGGCGAGACCCTGGCCGACGACCGGTTGACGAGCGACAGCCCGGAGGACCTGCGGGTCGCGCTGCGCACGCCCACTCCCGAGCGCGTCTTCCAGATCAAGCGCGCCCTGCTCGCCGGGGTCTCCGTGGACGACATCGCCCGCGCCTCGGGAATCGACCCCTGGTTTCTCTACCAGATGGAAGAGCTGCTGGACGCGGAGCGGTGGTTCGCCGGGCTACGGGAGCCCGCCGCCGCCGAGCTGCGCCGCATGAAGCGGCTGGGCTTCTCGGACAGCCAGCTAGCGACGCTCACGGGGACGACCGAAGCGGCGATCCGCGAGGCGCGCTGGCGGCTCGACGTGCACCCCGCCTACAAGACGGTCGACACCTGCGCCGGCGAGTTTCCGTCCGCCACGCCCTATCTCTACAGCTCGTACGACACGGAGAACGAGTCCCTGCCGTTCGGCGGCGAGGGGGTCGTGATTCTCGGGAGCGGCCCCAACCGCATCGGCCAGGGCGTGGAGTTCGACTACTGCTGCGTCCGCGCGGGACTGGCGTTCCGGGAGCTTGGCCTCAAGACCATTATGATCAACTCGAACCCGGAGACGGTGTCGACGGACTTCGACATCTCCGACAAGCTGTACTTCGAGCCGCTCACGCTCGAGGATGTGTTGGAGATCGTCCGGTGGGAGCGACCCAAGGGTGTCGTGGTCCAGCTCGGCGGCCAGACGCCGTTGCGGCTCACCAAGCCGCTCGAGGCCGCCGGCGTTCCGATCCTCGGGACGCCGCCCGACTCGATTGACATCGCGGAAGACCGCGGCCGGTTCGAAGGCCTGGCGGACCGACTGGGCGTGACGCAACCGGCGAACGGGACGGCCCGCTCGGTCGAGGAGGCCGTCACGGTAGCGCGGCGCATCGGCTTCCCGGTGCTGGTGCGACCCTCCTACGTGCTGGGGGGTCGGGCCATGGAGATCGTGTACGACGATGGCTCGCTCCGCGGTTACTTCGAGAAGGCGGCCCGGGTCGCCCCGGAGCACCCCGTGCTGATCGACCATTTCCTCGAGGACGCCTTCGAGGGCGACGTCGACGCGTTGGCCGACGGGACGCGCTGCGTGGTCGGCGGGGTGATGCAGCACATCGAGGATGCCGGGGTCCACTCGGGAGACTCGGCGTGCGTGCTGCCGCCCTATCTCATCGGGGATCGGCAGGTGGAGGAAATGCGGCGCTACACCAAGGCGTTCGCCGCGGCCCTGGGCGTAGTGGGCCTGATCAACGTCCAATACGCCATCAAGGACGGGGTAGTCTATGTGCTGGAGGTGAACCCCCGCGGGTCCCGGACCGTGCCCTTCGTGAGCAAGGCGACGGGCGTCTCGCTGGCTAAGCTCGCAGCCGCGCTCATGGCGGGGCACACCCTGGACGAACTGGGGGTTCCCGATGACCTTCCGCTCCCCGGGGTGGCGGTGAAGGAGGCCGTCTTCCCCTTCACCAAGTTGCCCGGAGTCGATACCATCCTGGGCCCGGAAATGCGGTCCACCGGTGAGGTCATGGGGTTGGCCGACAGCTTCGGGATGGCGTTCGCGAAGGCGCAGATCGCGGCCGACGGGAGTTTACCTCTCACCGGCGCCGTCTTCGTGACGGTAAACGATTCCGACAAGCCGACCGTGTTGCCGATCGCGCGGCGGTTTCACGAGATGGGGTTTCGCATCGTGGCCACTGAGGGCACTGCGCGCTATCTGCGCATGCGCGGCGTGCCGACGGAGCGAGTGGGGAAGGTGCATGAAGGACGACCCAACGCGATCGACTTGATTGTGTCGCGCGAAGTGCAGCTCTTGATCAACACCCCGTTGGGCAAGTTCACGCAGGCGGACGACTACGCGATCCGGCGCGCGGCCCTGGTGCACGGCGTTCCGTACACGACCACGATGTCGGCCGCGAGTGCCGCCTGCGACGCGATCATCGCTCTGCGCAGTCGAACGGGCAGCGTGAGGAGTCTCCAAGAATGGCACGAAAGAACGACCGTCGAAAAGCCGGCGCCGGGGGCGGCAAGCGCACCGGCGCAAAGCCCTCCGCCCGACCCCGCGCGGGCCGTCCGGGCCTAGCGAATGCGGCGCCTGCAAAGGCGGTAAAGCCCGCGGCTAGACCTTCGGCTCCGGCACCGGTCGCGCCGAAGGTCAAGTTCCGCGGCCGCGTGCTCGAGCAGGAGCCGCTGGCGCGCTACACGACCTACCGGATCGGCGGCCCGGCGCGCTATCTGGTCCAGCCCGCCGATGTGGAGGACGTGGTCAAAGCCCTGGAGCTGGCGCAGAATCGCTCCCTCCCGTGGCTCGCGCTGGGACTGGGGTCCAACGTCCTGGTGAAGGACGCCGGCTTCCCGGGTGTCGTCATCCGGATCGGCAAGGGGCTCGATCGCTTCGAGATGAAGGGGGCGACGGCGATCGTGGGCGCCGGACTGGCGACGCCGCTGCTCGCCCGCCGCACCGCCGAGGCGGGGTTCGCCGGGGTGGAGCGCTTCATCGGGATTCCGGGCACCGTGGGCGGTGGCGTGTTCATGAACGCCGGCGCGCACGGCGCCGAATTCGCCGAGGTGCTCACGGAAATCACCACGATGGACGCGAAAGGCAAACTGCGCACGGTGTCCCGCAAGCAGATCTCGTTCAAGTACCGCGCGTCGAATCTCGGGAACGTCATCGTGCTCGAGGCGAAGCTCGCACTCATCGAGGAGCCGCCCGCGAAACTCAAGGAGCTGCAGGCGCGCCTGTTCCGGTGGCGTAAGGCGGGAACACCGTTCGATCAGCCGTGCTGCGGCTCGGTGTTCAAGAATCCGGGGGGGGCGCGCACCGCGGGCATGCTGATCGACGAATGCGGGCTCAAGGGCTTCACAGTCGGCGGTGCCCAGGTGTCGACCCTGCACGCGAACTACATCGTGAATACCGGAAACGGGACGGCCAGCGACGTGCTCAAGGTCATCGACCATGTGCGCAAGACGGTCGCGAAGAAGACCGGCGTCGAGCTGGAGGTCGAGGTCAAGGTGATCGGGGCCTAGATGGCCGACTATTTCGTCCACGAATCCAGCTACGTCGACGACGGGGCTCGCATCGGTCGGGGAACGAAGGTCTGGCATTTCTGTCATATCATGCCGGGCGCCGTGATCGGCGAAGGTTGCACCCTGGGCCAGAACGTGGTGGTGATGCCGGGCACCCGCATCGGCAATAACGTCAAGATTCAGAACAACGTCTCGATCTACGAAGGCGTGACGCTCGAGGACGACGTGTTCTGCGGTCCGTCGTGCGTGTTTACCAACGTGCTCAACCCGCGCAGTCACGTGCCGCGCAAACACGAGTTCCGACGGACCCTCGTCAAACGGGGCACGTCGATCGGCGCCAACGCGACGATCGTGTGCGGGGTCACCCTCGGCGACTACGCCTTCATCGGCGCCGGTGCCGTAGTGACGTCCGATGTCCCGGCGTACGCGTTGATGGTGGGAGTCCCGGCTCGGCGGGTCGGATGGATGTGCCAGTGCGGTGAGCGGCTCGCGGTGACGGGCGGCCAGGCGACGTGCGCGGCCTGCGGCAGCGCGTACGCGGAGTCCAACGGGACGTTGCGTCCACTGGCCCAGCCCGTTTCTGGACGAGCGACGCCGTGAACGTCCCGCTGCTGGACCTCGTCGCGCAGCATCGGACCATCAAGGACGAGGTCCTCCCAGCCATTCAGGCGGTCATCGAATCGCAGCAGTTTGTGATGGGCCCCGCCGTTCCGCAGCTCGAGACGGCCCTGGCCCGGCTGGCGGCTACCCGACACGGCATCGCGTGCGCCAGCGGCACCGACGCGTTGCTGCTCCCTCTCAAGGCGCTCGACCTCCGCCCGGGCGACGAAGTCATTACCACTCCGTTCACGTTCTTCGCCACGGCCGGGACGATCCACAATGCCGGTGGGACGCCCGTGTTCGTGGACATCGAGCCGGGGACCTTCAACATCGACCCCGCCGGGGTCGAGGCGGCCATTACGCCGCGCACGCGGGCCATCATGCCGGTCCACCTGTACGGTCAGATGGCCGCTCTGGAACGGCTACTCCCGATCGCACGCGCGCGCTCGCTCCCGGTGATTGAGGACGCCGCGCAGGCGATCGGGGCGCGTCGGCGGATCGACGGACAGTGGCGCGTGGCGGGGGAGCTCGGCTGGGCCACGGGCTTCTCCTTCTTTCCGAGCAAAAACCTCGGTGCTTGGGGCGACGGCGGAATGATCGTGACCTCCGACGACGCGGTCGCCGAGCGGCTGCGCCGGCTGCGCCTGCACGGCGGCGCCAAGCAGTACCACCACGAGGAGATCGGAACCAACTCGCGCCTCGACTCGCTGCAGGCGGCCGTCCTGCTCGCGAAGCTGCCCCACCTCGCGGCGTGGTCGGCGAAGCGGCGAGAGCACGCGACATTCTACAGCACGGCGCTCGCCGGGCTCGCACCGGTCCGGCCACCCGTGGTGGACCCGGCGAACGAGCCCATCTTTCATCAATACACCCTGCGGGTCGAGCGGCGAGACGAGCTGCAGGCCCACCTGAAGCGGCAGGGAATCGGGAGCGCTGTCTATTATCCGGTCCCGCTGCACCTGCAGCAGTGCTTCCGGCACCTCGGCTACCGGCTGGGGCGGTTCCCCGAGGCGGAACGGGCGTGCGAGGAGGTGCTGTCACTCCCGGTCTACCCCGAGTTGACGCGCGCACAGCTCGATGGCGTGGTCGAGACGATCCGCGAGTTCTACGGGTGAGCCGACTGCGACTCGGCGTAGTCGGCGCCGGCGCCTGGGGCCGAAACCACGTTCGGACTGCGGCCGGCCTGGCGGAGGCGGAGCTGGCGGCCGTGTGCGACATCGACGCGCGAGTGCGCGAGCGCCTCGCGCGCCAACATCCCACGGTGCACATCACGGCCGATGTGAACGACTTGCTGGGACGGGTGGACGCCGTGGTGATCGCTTCGCCCGCGGCGACCCACGCCGGGCTGGCGCTGCAGTGCGTCGAAGCGGGGAAGCCATGCCTGGTCGAAAAGCCGTTCGCCCTGAAGATCGGCGACGCCGAGGCCGTGGCCCGTACCGCCGACCAGCGGCGAGTGCCGGTGCTCGCCGGCCACCTGCTGGTGTTCCACCCGGCGGTGGAGCGCTTGCGGGCCCTCGTGCAGGGCGGGGAGCTGGGGCGGGTCTACTATCTCTACGGGCTCCGGGTCAATCTCGGGCAGGTGCGGGCGGACGAGAACGCCCTGTGGAGCTTCGGACCGCACGACGTTTCAGTGGCACTGTACTTGCTCGGGGAGACCCCGATGCGGGTGGCGGCTCACGGCAAGAGCTATTTGCAGCCCAAGGTGGAGGATGTGGTGTTCGTGACGATGGAATTCGGCAGCGGCGTGCTCGCGCACGTCCAGTTGTCGTGGCTCGATCCACATAAGGAACGGAAGCTTACGGTCGTGGGAGCGAAAAAGATGGTCGTGTTCGACGATATGGAAGCGCGAGAGAAGCTCCGCATCTACGACAAAGGCGTGGAGCGCCCGCCCGAGTACGGCTCATACGGTGAAGCGCTGTCGATCCGCGAGGGAGACATCTTTATCCCCAAGATCCCCAATGTCGAGCCTCTGGCGGCCGAGCTGAGCCACTTCGTCCGCGTGGCGCGCGGAACCGAGCCGCCACGCGCCGGGGCCGAGGACGGCGTGCGCGTAGTGCGAGTGCTCGACGCCGCGAGCCGCTCCTTGGCCAACGGCGGCGCGCCGGTGGGCCTATGACGGCGACCCTTTCCACCGCTGACGTCCTGGTCGCCAAGGCCCAGGATCGCTCCGCGCTCATCGGCATCGTCGGACTCGGCTATGTTGGCCTGCCCCTCGCTGCGGAGTTCGGACGCGCGGGATTCCGCGTCCTCGGGTTCGATGTGAGTGCGGCCGTGGTAGAAGGCTTGAACCAGGGCCGCTCGCACGTGCAGGACGTGTCGAGCTCTGAGGTGTCCGCGCTGGTCAAGGGCGGCAAATTCTCCGCCACCAAGGACCTCAACCGCCTCCGAGAGCCCGACGTGGTGTCGATCTGCGTCCCCACGCCGCTCTCGAAAACGAAGGACCCAGACGTGAGCTACGTCCTCGCCGCCACGAACTCCGTCAAACAGGCGCTGCGCCGCGGTCAGCTCATCGTCCTCGAGTCCACGACTTATCCCGGCACGACGCGCGAGCTGATGTTGCCGGCCCTCGAGGGAACCGGGCTGAAGGTGGGAGACGATTTCTTCCTGGCATTTTCCCCGGAGCGTGTGGACCCCGGGAATCCGAAGTGGAATACGCACAACACGCCAAAGGTGGTGGGCGGCATCACCGACGCCTGCCGGCGAGTCGCGATGGCGGTATACGAGCCGGCCATCGAGCGGCTCGTGCCTGTCTCGTCGACGGAGGCGGCCGAGCTGGTCAAGATTCTCGAGAATACGTTCCGGAGCGTCAACATCGGGCTCGTCAACGAGATGGCGATCGTGTGCGACAAGCTCGGCGTGGACGTATGGGAGGTGATCGAGGCGGCGGCGACGAAGCCGTTCGGGTTCATGAAATTCACGCCCGGCCCGGGCGTTGGGGGCCACTGCATCCCGCTCGATCCCCATTATCTCGCGTGGAAGATGCGCACGTTGAACTACCGCACGCGTTTCATCGAGCTGGCGGGCGAAATCAACGCCGAGATGCCCGAATACTGGGTGAGCCGGGTGGTCGATCGGCTCAACGAGCAGGGGCGAGCCGCGCGTGGCAGCAAGGTGCTCGTGGTGGGTGTGGCGTACAAGAAGGACATCGACGACATTCGGGAGAGTCCCGCGCTCGACGTGATTCGTTTGCTGCAGCGGCGTGGGGCATCGGTCTCGTATCACGACCCCCACGTGCGCAAGCTCAGGGACGAGGACATCGATCTCGCTACACTGCCGCTGACCTCGGAGACGCTCGCCGCGGCCGACTGCGTCGTGATCGTGACCGACCACTCCGACGTCGACTACGCGCTGGTGGAGCGGTGCGCGCGGGTTGTGGTGGATACGCGGAACGCCCTCGCCAAGGTGCGCCCCCGCCACGAGGAGCAGTGAAGCTCGCCGTCGTCGGCACTGGCTACGTCGGGTTGGTGGTGGGGGCCTGTCTCGCCGAAACAGGGAACGACGTCATCTGCGTCGATCGAGACGCCGCGAAAATCGACGGCCTGCGGCGCAATCGACTCCCCATCTACGAGCCCGGGCTCGAGCCGCTCGTCGTGCGCAACCAGCGGGATGGTCGCCTGCAATTCGACACCGACGTTGGGGCCGCGGTGGAGCGCTCCGACGCGGTCGTCATCGCGGTTGGCACGCCACCCAACGAAGACGGGTCGGCCGACCTGCAGCACGTGCTCGACGTGGCCCGCATCGTGGGTCGGCACATGAACAGGCCCAAGGTCGTGATCACCAAGAGCACGGTACCCGTGGGCACGGCGGAGCGCGTGCGCGCTGAGATCGCCAAGCAGACGACGAGCGCGTTTCACGTGTGCGCCAACCCCGAGTTTCTCAAGGAAGGCGCCGCCGTCGAGGACTTCATGAAGCCGGACCGCGTGGTGGTGGGCGTGGACGGTCCCGAGGCGACGGAGATCCTCGGGGAGCTGTACGCCCCGTTCGTGCGGACCGGGAATCCGATCATCTTCATGGACCTCGCCTCTGCGGAGATGACCAAGTACGCCGCCAACGGCATGCTCGCCACCCGCGTGTCCTTCATGAATCAGATCGCGCGGCTATGTGACGCGGTGGGAGCCGACGTCACCCTCGTGCGCAAAGGCATCGCGGCGGATCGACGCATCGGACCTGCGTTCTTGTTCCCCGGGCCAGGGTACGGCGGGTCGTGCTTGCCGAAAGACGTCAGGGCCCTGGTGCGGACGGGGCACGAAAAGGGCGTACCGCTCGACATCCTGGAGGCGGTGGAGGCGGCCAACGAGCGGCAGAAGCGGGTGCTGTTCGAGAAGCTGGAGCGCCGGCTGGGGGGCGCCGCGGCGCTGCGCGGGGCGACGATCGCGGTCTGGGGGCTCGCCTTCAAGGCGGAGACCGATGACGTGCGCGACAGCCCGGCGCTGGCGCTGGTGGAGCAGCTGCTCGCGGCCGGTGCGAAGGTGCGGCTGCACGACCCCGCGGCGCTCGCCTCGGCCCGCCGCCATCTGGGAGATCGCGTGACCTACACCGAGCACGCCTACGACGCGCTCACGGACGCCACCGCGCTCGTCATCGTCACCGAATGGCTGGAATACCGCAACCCGGACTTCGAGCGCATCAAGCGGGCGCTGTCGCGTCCGCTGATCATAGATGGTCGTAACCTCTATGATCCGCAGCGCTTGGCGCGCCTCGGCTTCGTGTACGAGAGCATCGGCCGCCCCGCCCCCGCCCCCCCCGCGGGATGCGCATCCTCATAACCGGGGCCGCGGGCTTCCTCGGCTCGCATCTGTGTGACCGGTTGCTCGGGCTCGGCCACCGCGTGGTCGGGATGGACAATTTCATCACCGGCAACAAGGCGAACCTCAGCCACCTGAAGAGCCATCCGAATTTCCAGCTGGTCCTGCACGACGTGACGAACTTCATTGAGGTGCAGGGTCCGCTCGAAGGCGTGCTGCACTTCGCCAGTCCCGCCAGCCCGGTCGACTACCTCGAGTTACCCATCCAAACCCTCAAGGTGGGCTCATTGGGGACTCACAAGGCGCTCGGCCTCTCGAAGGCGAAGAGCGCGCGGTTCCTGCTCGCGTCCACCTCCGAGGTGTATGGCGATCCTTTGGTGCATCCGCAGCCCGAGAGCTACTGGGGGAACGTGAACCCCGTCGGCCCGCGCGGGGTGTACGACGAGGCCAAGCGGTTCGCCGAAGCGATAACCATGGCGTACCACCGCTACCACGCACTCGATACCCGCATCGTGCGCATCTTCAACACGTACGGACCGCGGATGCGGCCGCACGACGGCCGCGTCGTGTCGAACTTCATCGTTCAGGCCCTCAAGGGCGAGCCGCTTACGGTGTACGGCGACGGGTCGCAAACGCGCTCCTTCTGCTACGTCGACGACCTCGTCGAGGGAATCGTGCGGCAGTTCGAGCGCGGCGGCCCCGACCCCACGAACCTTGGCAATCCCCAGGAATTCACCGTCCGGCAGCTGGCCGAGCTGGTGCTGCGGCTTACCGGCAGCCGCAGTCGCATCGTGGAGCAGCCGCTCCCCACCGACGACCCCAAGGTGCGCCAACCCGACATTCAGCGCGCCCGCGCGACGCTCGACTGGGAGCCGCGTGTCTCGCTAGAGGACGGCCTGCGCCGCACGATCGAGTATTTCCGCGGACTGATGTCGTGAGCGACCGGGTGCTCGTGACGGGCGCCGCCGGCTTCATCGGCTCGCACGTCTGCGAAGCCCTGATCGCCCGCGGTGACAGCGTCGTCGGCCTGGACAACTTCGATCCGTTCTATTCGCGCGCGTTAAAGGAGCGGAACCTCGAGGGCCTGCGGGCACGAGCCGGGTTCCGCTTCCTCGAGGCCGACATCGTGCGGCAGCCGCTGCCCCTCGATGGCGTGTCGGTCGTGATTCATCTCGCGGCCCGACCTGGGGTACGTCCCTCGCTCGAGGATCCGGCGGCCTACAGCGAGACCAACGTCACGGGAACGGTGCGGCTGTTCGAGGCCGCGCGACGCGCCGGCATCCGACGTGTGGTGTTCGGCTCGTCGTCGTCGGTGTACGGCAACGCCACACCGGCGCCATTCTCCGAGGAGCAGCCCGCCATGTGGCCGATTTCTCCGTACGCGGCCAGCAAACGCGCTGGCGAGTTGCTGGCGTACGCCTTCGCGCAGCTGTACGGCATGTGGATCGTCTGCCTGCGATTTTTCACCGTGTACGGGCCGCGCCAGCGCCCCGACCTCGCGATTCATCGGTTCACGGATTTGATCTCCCGCGGGCAGCCGGTCCGCATGCACGGGGACGGGTCCAGTGAGCGGGACTACACCTATATTACGGACTGCGTGGACGGCGTCCTCGCGGCGGTGGAGTGGACGGCCCGCCCCCGATCGGCCGGCGTGGCCGAGGCGATCAATATCGGGGGCGGGGCGCGCGTGCGACTCGATCGGCTGATCGAGCTGATTGCGCGGACAGTGGGCCGCGAGGCTCGGATCGAGCGGCACCCCGACCAGCCGGGAGACGTGCGGCTCACCGACGCGGACTTACGGCGCGCCGAGCGGGAGCTCGGCTTTCGGCCCAAGGTCGGCATCGACGCCGGGATCCGGCAGTTCGTTCGCTGGTACGAGGCGACCCATGGACGTCAGCCCTGAACATCTCGTCGCACAGGCCCGAGAGCGGTTTCAGCTGCAGGACTACTACGGGACGATCCACCTCCTCGAGGAGGTCGTCGCCACGGGCCGGGCGTTCGCCGACGCCCATCACCTGCTCGGCCTGTCGTACTCTCTGGTGGGACAGCCGGAGCAGGCGCTGGCGCAGCTCGATCGCGCGCTGGCGCTGAACCCGCAGTACGTGGAAGCGCTAGTGCATCGCGCCCTCGTGCTGAACGAGCTGGGGCGTGAGGCTGAGGCGGACGCGGCGTTCCGCCAGGCGGCGCGCGTCGGGGGCGAGCCTCGCCAGGGCTTCGCGGCGCACGTGGCGTCAAAGCTCGCGAATCAGCACGCGGCGCTGGGCGGTGCCTACCTCGAGGCGGGCGGCTTGGGGCAGGCGATCGATCAGTACCAGGCGGCGCTCGCGCTGGGACCTGCCTTCCACGACTTGCGATATAAGCTAGGGCGCATGCTGCTCGAGGCCGGCCGCGCCCTCGACGCGCGCGAGCACTTCGAGATCATCGTGCGGGCGCGGCCGGCCTACCTCGATGCGGCCGCGATGCTCGGACTCGCCTGCTACCTCGCGGGTGACGGCCTCGCCGCCAAAGCCGTGTGGGAGGATTGCCGGGAGCGCCGGCCCGAGGACCCCAGAGTGGAGGCGTATCTCGCCATGTTGGCCCGCAACGATGCGGCCACCGTCGCCGCGGCGTCGGATGGCGGACGGAAACGGAAGTCGTGAGCCGCGCGCTGCTCGTCGGCACCCTCCTGGCGTTGGCCTGCCAGCCCAGCGCCGCGGATCACGAGGAGCTGGGCGACCGGGAGTACGCGGCCGGTTCGTACCGTAACGCGCTCGCCGAATACGAGCTCGGATTGAAGGCCCATCCGTCGAGCGCCGATCTCAACGCTAAGACGGGCGCGGCGGCCCTGCACGTGGGGGACTTCGCGGCCGCGGTCGACGCCTACGTCGCACTGGCGGAACGCGACCGGTCGCGCGCCGGCGAGGCGGCGGACGGGTTGGAGCGCGCGGCGCGGGCGGCG
>DATEGE010000190.1:0-14589 GCA_035280265.1 Gemmatimonadales bacterium
GGCAGGAGCTCGTCGGCGTCAACGACCATCAGCTGTCCGCGTTCTTGTGCCGCTTGCACATCCACGCCCTCGGCCTCGAGGCGCGGGCGGAACGCGTTCCAGTGGGCGCGCGTGGGCACCAGGATGATGCCTTCTCCGTTCCCGAAACCAGCGCCGACGAAGCGGCAGACGGCACGGTTGAGAAAATCCTGGTCCTGATAGAGCTGCACGATGTGGTCGCGTGGGGCGGCCTCCGCGACCAATCGTGCCCAAGGCTCACGTTCCACCACGCCGCCCGTTGCACGTTCAAGCTCACGGTTCATTGTCATTGTCTCCGCTAAGGAAGGGTAAGGAAGGGCTGTCCCTTCGCGGAGGATGCTGCGGTTACGTCTGCAGTCCATAGGACCTTGGTATCGTCTCCCGCCGAAACGTCGGGGCGCCTCGGGGTCGCGTCGGTCTCGGCCCAGTCGCGTGAGCGCGATACCATCGTCCAATGGATGGCGATGCAAGTCTGCCAGAGATTGCTCTCCGTCGACGCTTGAACGATGACCTCCCTTTAGAGGAGACCTCCATGTCAATGTGCTGCATGCTTCGTTTCGTCCTCCTCCTCGGACTGACCGGTTCACTGACCGCGCTCGACGCGCAGGAAAGGAGCCTCCCGCAGCAGATCTCCGACCAAGAAGTGCTGCTCTATGGGGGGATTCACCCGGGATATCGGTTCGAGCACGCGAAGGGCCTCGTGGTCTTGGGAACCTTCACCGCGGCCCCGAGCGCGTCGTCTGTGAGCCGGGCGCCCCACCTCCAGGGTGGTGCGGTGCCGGTGACCGTTCGTTTCTCGGACGGCCCCGGCGTCCCCAATATTCCCGACACCGACCCCGCGGCCGCGCCGCGCGGCTTGGCCATCCGCTTCGGTCTGCCCGGTGGCGCTTTTACTGACATCGTAGCGATCTCGCACAACGGCTTTGTGGTAGGCACCGGTGAGGACTTCCTCGCGTTCCTCAAGGCCCTCGTCGCGACCCGACCCGACAGCCCCCACCCGTGGCCGGTCGAGGCGTTCCTTGGCAGCCACCCACGTTCCCTGAAATTCGTGATGGATCTCAAACCGCTGCCGGAGAGCTTCGCGACGCTGGCGTACTACGGGAACACCGCTTTCGTGTTCGTCGACGCCAAGGGCACGAAGCGAGCCGGCCGCTACCAGATCATTCCAGTCGCCGGTCTGGCGACCCTCGACTCCGCCGCCGCGGCGAAGGCGGGGCCCAACTATCTGTTCGACGACCTGCCGCGGCGGCTGGCGCGCGGCGCGGTCCAGTTCCGGCTCTACGTCCAGTTGGCAAATCCAGGGGACCAGACCAACGATGCGTCGATCGTCTGGCCTGATGACCGCCGGCGGGTGGAGCTGGGCACCATCAGCCTGACCACAGTGGCGGCGAACAACGCGGAGTTGCAGCGCTCGTTGACCTACAATCCGATCTACCTCACCCCGGGCATCGAGCTGTCCGACGATCCTTTGGTGCCGCTACGCTCGGCGGCGTACGCGCTGTCGGTACAGCATCGGCGATCAACGGACACACCGCCTGCCACGGCTGCGGCAGGTACCGCGACGGCTGGAGGGCGGGCCCCGATCGTCGTCCAGATGCTCGGGGACGCGAGTGGCTATCGCTTCGACGCGACGACGATCACGGTCCACGCTGGCGACGTCGTGCGGTTTGTGAACGCCTCCGGTGGTCCTCACAATGTGAGCTTCTGGGCGGATAGTGTCCCGCGCGGCTCCAGCGAGCAACTGCAGCAAGACATGGGCCCGACCATTGGCCCGCTCAAGGGGGTGCTGCTGCTCGAGCCGAATGCGCCCTACCAGGTCGCGATCGCCAAGCTTCCCGCCGGCACGTACAAGTACTACTGCTTGGCGCACCTCGGCCTCGGCATGAGGGGAGAGATCGTCGTCCAGCCATGAGGGGGGGGAGCCGAGCAGTGAGGACGTACCCGGATCTATCGAGCCTTCCGGCGTGCCGTGCCGGCTTCTCCTCCCACCTCCCCGACGGCGTGGCGAACGGCCCGCAAGATGTCGTCCGATAAACGGGGGCGTGCCTTGCGGACGGCTCGCGACACCGCGATCCCGCCGATCATGGCGGCGACGATCGCCACTGCCCGCTGGCGGGCCCTCCCGTTCGAGGCGGTCGCCCCGAGCGCCGCCGCAACCACCTCGACGGTGCGCTCGAATCCTTCACTGAAGCGAGCGCTGACGGCGGCGTCCTGCCGCGCGATCTCGCTGGCGGAGGCGGTCATGGGGCAGCCGCCCGCGAGGTTGTCGCGGCGCGAGCGTGCCATGTAGAAGTCGAGATAGGCGGTCAGCGTCGCCCCGCGGCCATCCGTGGTGGCGGTCATGGCCGCTAGGGAGCGGTCCAGACCGTACGCCAGCGCTTCGGCCGCCAGCGCTTCCTTGGAAGGGAACTGGGCGTAGAGGGCGCCGTGCGTCAGCCCGGCCGCCTTGCAAATCTCCGCCACCCCGACGCCGTCTATCCCGCGCTCGCGAAACAGGCGCCCCGCCGCCTGAACGAGCGCCGCCCGATGTTGGGCTGCCTTCGCCTTCGTGACCTTCATCGCGGCCCCTCTCGGAACCTTCCTTGCCGTGGATCGGTTACAGATGTCAACAGCGCGGTATTCATTGCGAGTACAATGATAATGCGCTGACAGCCGAAAGGGAAGGCGGCGAACCGGGCGACTGACGTTCACCGCGCCACAGCAAGAGGAGTGTTATATGACCCGCCGCTCGATCGCTCGCCGCGCCGCCGCCCTCGTCGGGCTCGTGACGCTCCTCGCCGCAACCCCCGTCGCCCGGCACGGCTTGATCGCTCGACCTGTCGACACCGGACCCGCATCCTCGGCGTGCCCGGCACAGGCCGGCGTGCTGGCGCTCACCTTCGCCGACGAATTCGCCGGCGTCAGCGGCACGGATCATGAGAGCGACGTGTGGACCGGTCGGACGGGAGCGCCGCTCGCCGGCGACCTCGTCATGAGGCTCCAGCTGCTGGGGCGCCCGGTGGAGGCCGCGAATCCGGTCTGGAAAGTGCGAACGCGCTGGACGCTGACGCCTGACCACGACGCCGCCCTCGTCGCCGACCTCTATGGTACGGTGAACTGGAAGACGGGAGTGATGCGTCTCTCCGGTGCGGTCACCGAAGGCTGCGGTGCAGGCTCCGAGGTGCATGTCGACGGTCAGTTTGTCGATATGAACGGTTCTGGCGTGCTCCGGATTCTTCCCTCTGCCACGATGAGCCATTTCGACGTCCGCTGAAAGGACACTTGGAAATGCCACTCGCCAAAATTCCTGTCCTCGAAGGTCGATACGACGAGCGTCGCCTCAGCCACGTGTCCAAGGCGGTCCAGGATGCGCTGATCAGCGTCCGGAAGATTCCCTCGGATGATCGGATGACTTGGTGCCATCCAGCTCTTCGAGTCCCAGGCGAGAACTTTTCCTGCGTCAGGGACTGGCGCAACGCGCGTTCATCTCACAGACAGCCTGAAGGAAGCACCCGGCCGAACGGACTCTGTAGCCCAATTGTGAGGAGCTGGTGATCTAATGACAACGATGGAGGAATACATGGGTAAGCTGGAAGGAAAAGTTGCGCTCATTACTGGTGGCAATAGCGGCATCGGCCTCGCGACGGCGAAGCAGTTCGTGAACGAAGGTGCGTACGTCTTCATCACGGGCCGCCGAGACCGCGAGCTGGCTGCGGCGGTAAACGAGATCGGAAGCAATGTGACCGGCGTGCAAGGAGACGTGTCGAACCTCCGCGATCTCGATCGCCTATTCGCACAAATCAAGCGGGACAAACGCAAGCTGGATATTGTGTTCGCGAATGCCGGTGTGGCGAAGTATGCCCCGTTGGGCGAGATCACCGAGGAGTTCTACGACTCGATCTTCAACATCAATGTGAAAGGCCTCCTGTTCACGGTGCAGAAGGCGCTTCCGCTGCTGCCGGATGGTGCTTCGATCATCCTGAATGCATCGAGCGTCGGCAGCAAGGGGCTCGCAGCGATTAGTGTGTATAGCGCGACAAAAGCCGCCGTACGTTCGTTCGCCCGAACGTTGACAACGGACTTGAAGGATCGCCGCATACGGGTAAACGCCGTGAGCCCAGGCCCCATCGACACGCCCGGAATGCGTGAGCGGCTCGGTTCTTCAGACACGGGCCAACAACGCTTGAAGATGATTTCCAACGGTGTTCCGCTCGGCAGGCTCGGTACACCCGGTGAGATCGCGAAGGCGGTGGTGTTTCTCGCCTCCGACGACAGCAGCTACATCACGGGAACGGAATTGTTTGTGGATGGCGGCACGGCACAAGTGTAGGCCTTTGCGAAGGCTTCGATCCAGCTACGGAGAAACCGGGTGAACGACATCCAGCGAGTCGCGATCCTTGGCGGCGTTCGCATCCCGTTCGCGCGACACAACACGAACTACGTCGACGCCAGCAACATCGACATGCTCGCGGCCGCGCTCAGGGGCGTCGTCCATCGCTTCGGGCTGCAGGGGCAGCGGCTCGGCGAAGTCGTCGCCGGCGCGGTGCTCAAGCATGCACGCGACACCAACATCAGTCGCGAGGCGGCGTTGTCCAGCGGCCTGGCGCCGCAGACGCCAGCTTACGACGTGCAACAAGCGTGCGCGACATCGCTGGAATCAGCGATCGTCGTGGGCAATAAGATCGCGCTCGGACAGATCGAGGTGGGCATTGCCGGTGGCGTCGATTCGGCCTCAGATGCCCCGGTCGCCGTCGGCGAACCGCTGCGTCGCCTGATCCTCACGTTCAATCGCAGTAGGTCCCGTGCGGAGCGGCTGCGCGTGCTGACCCAGCTCCGACCATCCATGCTCATCCCTTCGGTGCCGAACGTGAACGAGCCGCGCACCGGGCTCTCGATGGGCGAGCACTGTGAGCTAATGGTGAAGCACTGGAACATCAGCCGCGAGGCGCAGGATGAACTGGCACTGGCCAGCCATCGCAATGGGGTGGCCGCGTACGAGCGCGGGTTCTACCGGGACCTCCTGGTTCCGTTTCGCGGCCTCGAGCGGGACAACAACCTGCGTACCGATACGTCGAGGGAAAAGCTCGCAAAGCTGCAGCCATCGTTTGACCGGACCTCCGGTCGGGGCAGCCTTACCGCCGGCAATTCCACGCCCCTAACCGACGGTGCCGCGGCCGTGCTGCTCGCCACGGGAACATGGGCGTCCACGCAGGGCCAGGTGCCGCAAGCCTGGCTGGTCGACGCGGAAACGGCGGCGGTCGACTTCTTCGGCCCAAGTCCGGATGGGCTGCTGATGGCGCCGGCGTATGCGGTGCCCCGCCTGCTCGCGCGCAATGGGCTGACCCTCCAAGACTTCGACTTCTATGAGATCCATGAGGCGTTTGCGGGCCAAGTGCTGTGCACCCTGGCGGCATGGGAGAGCCTGGACTACTGCCGCGACCGGCTTGGCCTCGATGCCCCGTTAGGCTCGATCGACCGCGGCCGCCTGAACGTAAATGGGGGCTCGGTCGGTCTGGGGCACCCGTTTGCGGCTACAGGTGCGCGCATTCTAGCCGGCGCCGCCAAGCAGCTCGCAGAGCACCGAGCCAAGGCAGGTCGTGCAGGCCGCACGCTGGTGTCAGTGTGTGCGGCGGGCGGACTGGGAGCGGCCGCCATTCTAGAAGGGTGATCGACAGGGCCGACTGAGGTGGCGCGGGGCACCGGGAACCTTCTCAGATATTCGTTCATTCATGAACTGTCTGGGGATCGGTTACGTACCGGGCGGGCAGGAGGAGTCTGCACGCGTGAGCAAGTCATGACGACAGTACGATCGTGATCACCCTTCCACCGAAAGCCCTGATCCGACGGCCTGGCTGGGTGATCGCGGGATGGGGCCTGCTGGCGCTGGTGGTCGCACCGCGCGCCCGGCACGTGCAGCAGGTCCTGGCGGTGCGCGGCGGCTCCACGCAGGTCACCGAAGCCGAGCGCGCCGCCGCGCTCTTGCGCACCGCGTTCCCCAAACCGTTCGCCGAATACGTCGCCCTCGTGGTGCGCGGGCCGGTGCCAGCGGCGGACGACCGTTTTCAGGCTGTACTCGATACGCTCACCCGCGCGCTCCGGCAGCGGCCTTACATCAGTCAGGTCGTCTCGCTCGGCCGCCTCACGGGGTCCACGTTCGTGAGCCGGGACCCACGCGCGACCTTCCTCCTCGCCGCTACGCAACCAGACCGGGCCGACGACCTGACCAACAATTTTGTGCCCGACCTCCGGCAGACTGTGCGGGAGGCCCTGCGACGCCTGCCGGCGGCCGCTGGCTTCGATGTGACGGTGACCGGGAACCCTGCCCTGGACTACGATCTCCGCACCATCAGCGCGGAGGACACGGAGCGGGCCGAGTGGCGCGTGCTGCCCGCAGCGCTCATGGTGCTCGTCGTCGCCTTCGGGGCGCTGGTGGCGGCGCTCTTGCCTGTCGTGATGGGCGTGCTCGCCATCACTCTGGCGCTCGGCCTGGTGACGATCGTCGCCCACTATCAGCCCATGTCGGTGTTCGTGCTCAACATCACGACCATGGTGGGACTCGGAGTGGGCATCGACTACTCGCTGCTCGTGGTCACACGCTTCCGCGAGGAGCTGAACCGCGGGGTTACGCCGGCGGAGGCCGCGGCGCGTACGATCGCCACCGCCGGGTCGGCGGTGGTCACCTCGGGCCTCACGGTCATCGTGGGGTTCCTCGCCCTGGCGCTCACGACGCCGCTCACCGACACCCGCTCGGTCGGGGTTGGCGGCGTGCTCGTCGTTACGGTGGCCGTGCTGCTCGCCACGACGCTCCTCCCCGCCGCGCTCGCGCTCCTCGGGCGGCAGATCGACCGCCCGGCATGGCTGGCCCGCTCCCTGGGGCACGTCCGCGGGACGGCGGGCTGGGCGCGCTGGGCACGGTGGCTCGGGGGCCGGCCCTGGCGGGCGCTCGCGGCGGGCGGCCTGGCCGTTGGCGGCTTGGCGGTTCCCTTGGCCGGCGTCCGGTTCGGGCTGCCCGCCGCCAATTGGTTTCCGCCCCAGTCCGAGTCGGGACGGGGACTTGCCGCGCTGCGCACGATGGGCGCGAGTGGCGTGGTGTCCCCCGTTCGGGTCGTCGTCCAGCTGCCGGCGGATGAGTCGGCGCTCTCGCCCCGGCGGCTCGGCGCGCTCAAGACCCTTAGTGACGCGCTCCGCCAGGATCCACGCGCGCAGGATGTACGGGGCGTGGCGAGCATCCGTCCCGGCTTGTCCCGATTGCAGCTCGCCGTCTACTTCAGCGACCCCGTCGCCGTGCGGCGGCAGCATCCCGAGTTCCTCGACGCCTACCTGAGCGCCGACCAGCGCACGACCGTGCTCGACGTCCTCCCGGCAGACAGCGTCTCGATGACGGGCATGATGGACCTCGTCCGCCGGGTTCGCGCGCAGGCGGCGGCCGGCGTGCGGGGCCTCGACGGGGCGACCGTCCTGGTCGGCGGCTTCGCGGCGGGCAGCCTCGACTCCCAACTCGACGTGCTCGGCGGCATGCCGCGGACGGTCGGGTGGATCCTCGGCGTCACGGCCCTCATGCTCTTGGTCGCCTTCCGGTCACTGCTCGTCCCGCTCAAGGCAGTGCTGGTCAATTGCCTATCCGTGAGCGCCGCGTTCGGGCTGACGGTCCTCGTGTTCCAGCACGGCTACGGGGGCCGCGTGTTCGGCCTCGAGGCGCCGACCCGGGCGATCTGGGGCGTGGCGCCGGTGCTGGTGTTCGCCACGGTCTTCGGGCTGTCGATGGACTACGAGGTGTTCCTGTTGGCCCGCGTGAAGGAGGTGTTCGACCGGACTGGGCGCAATGCGCATGCGGTCAGGGCCGGGCTCGTCGCAACCGCGTCCACGATCACCAGCGCCGCCCTGATCATGATCTTGGTGTTCGGCGCGTTCGCGTTCACGCGCGTCCTGGCCGTGCAGCTGATCGGCTTCGGCCTCGCCGCGGCCGTGTTACTCGACGCGACGCTCATTCGACTGGTGCTCGTCCCCGCGATCCTGTACCTCGCGGGGCGCGCGAACTGGTGGCCCGGAGTCCGCGCGCCGGACCGGCTGAAGCGCAACGTCGGGAGCGGTCGCACGCAGGATGGTCGCGCGGTGCCGGACGTCAAGAACTCATCAGGTCCCGGCGGACTTGTCGCTGTTGAGGATGGCGTACTGCACCTTCCAGTCGTTGCTCACGCGCTTCCACGCCTCGACGAACTTTCCCACGTCTTCGATGCGCTGCCCCTTGGGGCCGTCCATGCCGAGCCGGTAGCTACCGCTCGCATAGGCGATGTCGCCGGCGCTCGCGACGATCACCTTCGCCGGCGCGAAGGTCAGGGATAGATGAGGCGCCTTGACGAGCTGGGCCCATGCCGAGCGGATTGCCGCGCGGCCGCTGACACGGGGTGCGCCCTGCGGCAGGAATTCAGCGTCCTCGGCGAAGATGTTGGCAATCGCCATCGTGTCCTGCGCCGCGATGGCCTGAACCCAGGTCTTGTCCAGGTCGCGGATCGCGCGTTCGGCGGCGACGACATCCACGTGGCGGGCGCAGCCCCCTAATGTCGCGAGCAGCGCGAGAACCGAGAGTGAAGCGGAGCCATGCATGTCGATCTCCTATGGTGGACGAGCTGCAGCGAGGATGCGCCACTCCATTGGAGAGCGCCATTGGACTCTGGTATCGTCTGGCCATCGACCGATACGATGGTCCCCCCGGCGGTAACCTCATTGCCTTCCAACGGATGGACGGAGCGCAGCTTGCCTCAATTCAAATCGCTGAGCACAAGGCGCGCGGCCGCGACCTTCCGTCGCGAAACCAAGGTGTGCGAGGGGTTCAAGCTCAATCGCCCGCGGCGGACCAGTTGGCGCCGACCGCCTTGTAGAGCTGCACCGCCGCGACCAGCTGGTCCCGCTCGGCTTGAGTGAGCGACAGCTCGGCGGTGAAGAGGCCCCGCTGCGCGTCCAGCACGTCGAGGTAGCTAGACACGCCGCTCTGGTAGCGCATGTCCGCGAGCTCGAGCGCGCGACGCAGGGCGACCACCTGGCGCTCCTGAGCGGCGGTCCGGTCCCGGGCCGTGCGCAGCGCGACCAGCGCGTCCTCCACGTCCCGCACCGCCACGAGCACCGTTTGCTCGTAACGGGCGCGTGCCTCCGCTGCGCGCGCCCGCGCGACGTTGACCGCTTCGCCGCCCGGCCGGCCCTCGGTGAACAGTGGGATCGAGACGCCCACGAACGCCTGCCAGATATTCGTCCCCGACGCGAACCAGCGCGAGAGCTCGGTGCTCTGCGCCCCGTACTCGCCCGTGAGCGTGAAGGTCGGAAGGCGCGCCGCCTCCGCCACCCCGATCCGCGCGGTGGCGGCGTGGAGCTCCGCCTCGGCGCTCCGCACGTCCGGGCGGTGCGCCAGTAGGGACGCGGGCACTCCGGCGGGGACGGGGATGCGCGCCGCCATCTCGGTCAGCGAGCGGCCCCGCGCGATCGCCCCGGGGCTATGCCCGAGCAACACGCTCAACGAGTTCTCCTGCTGGGCGACCTGGCGCTCGAAGTCGGCGACGCTCGCCGCCGGCGTCGCCGCCTCGGCCTCGAACTGCCGCACGTCGAGCTCCGAGATCAGGCCCCGGTTGAGCCGCTGGCGCGCGAGCTCGAGCGTCTGCAGCCGCGAGTCGAGCGTGCGGCGCGCAATCGCGAGATTACGGTCGGCCTCGCGCAGGTCGAAGTATCCCGTGACCATGTTGCTGATCAACGAGAGCTCGAGCGCGCGCCGGTCCTCCTGGCGGACGAGCAGGTCGGCGCGCGCCGCCTGGGTGCCGCGGCGGATGCGACCCCACAGATCGAGCTCCCAACTCAGGTCGGCGCTCGCACGGTAGACGTCAAAGGTCCGCGCTCCGAAGGTCCCGAAGACGGCCCGGTTCCGCCCCGCCTGGCCGTTCGCCGTGAGCTCGGGCACGAGCGCGCCGCGCGCCGCCCGGTACTGGGCGCGGAATTCGTCGATCGCGGCCAGCGCGGTCCGCACGTCGCGGTTGTCCCGCAAGGCGGTGTCGATCAGTTGCCGCAGCACCGAATCCTGGACCAGGTCGAGCCACTGGAGGGCGGCGGCGCTGTCAGCGCGAGTGGCCGGGTGGGAGGGGGAGGCCGTGGT
Organism: Gemmatimonadales bacterium; assembly: GCA_035280265.1. Taxonomy (GTDB): domain Bacteria; phylum Gemmatimonadota; class Gemmatimonadetes; order Gemmatimonadales; family GWC2-71-9; genus AG41. The sequence continues at coordinate 10,133 of DATEGE010000190.1, forward strand.
GTCGAAGGGGAACGGCACTCGCGCTGTGTCCGCGCCGGGCGGCAGCAGCGTGTCGGGGGCGCTGCGCAGCGAGTCGAAGAACGGACGCAAGGAGTCCTCCGAGGCGGCGGGCGGGCGCCAGCCGGCCGCCAGGCCGAGGGAGGGACGGCGATATCCCGGGCCTACGGCGCACGCGCCGCTGAGTGAGAGCAGCGCGACGAGGGCGCATCGCACGGAAGATCGCATGTCAGTCCCCCGGCGCCGGAGCCGCCGCGCCAGCCGCGCCGCGCGGGGTGACGGCGCTCCGCTGGAACCACGCCCGTTCGCTCAGGCCGCGGATCACCGTGAAGAACAGGGGGATGAAGAACACCCCGACCGTCGTGGCGACGAGCATCCCGAAGAACACGCCGGTGCCGATCGAGTGGCGGCTGGCGGCGCCGGCGCCGCTCGACGTCAGCAGCGGCGCGACGCCCAGAATGAAGGCGAACGACGTCATGAGGATCGGGCGCAGCCGCTCGCGGCCCGCCTCGAGCGCCGCCTCCCGGATGGAGCGCCCCTGGGCGCGCAGCTCGTTCGCGAACTCGACGATCAGGATCGCGTTCTTCGCGGCGAGGCCGACCACGACGATCAGGCCGATCTGCACGTACACGTCGTTCGGCATGCCCCGCAGCCAGACGCCGAGCAGCGCGCCGAACGTGCCGAACGGCACGCCCAACAGCACCGCGAACGGGATCGACCAGCTCTCGTACTGCGCCGCGAGCACCAGGAACACCATGATGAGCCCGAGCCCGAACACGAGTCCGCCCTGGCCCCCCGAGGCGCGCTCCTGGTAGGACTGGCCGCTGAAGGCGTAGCCCACCCCCTGCGCGGCGTACTTTTGCTGTGCGAGCCGCTCGACCGCGTCGAGCATCTGGCCGGAGCTCCTGCCAGGCGCGGGGGCGCCGATAACGAGCGCCGACGTGAACCCGTTGAAGCGGGTGAGCACGCTGGGCCCGGCCTGGAATTCCGTGCGGGTGAGCGCTGAGACGGGAACCATCTGCTGACCAGGGCCGCCGCCGCGGACGTACAGCCGCCCGATGTCTTCCGGCTTCTGCCGGAATCTGGCCTGCGCCTCCGCCTGCACGCGATACGTCTTGCCGTACAGGTTGAAGTCGTTGATGTAAAGCGTCGAGAGGAACGCCTGGAGCGTCTGGAACAGGTCCGTGAGCGAGACTCCGAGTGCCTTGGCCTTCTCCCGGTCCACGTGAACGTAGAGCTGCGGTGCGTTCACGCGGATGGTGGAGTACACGCCCCGCAGATCGGGGCTCGCGTTCGCATCGCGCGTGAAATCGTTGGCCAGGGCCGCGAAGCGCTTGACGTCGTTCACCCCGCGATCCTGCAGGTTCATCTCCAGGCCGGCGCTCGTACCCAGACCGATGATCTCGGGGAGGTTGAACGCGAACCCGCGCGCCTCCCGCATTCCGAACAGATAACCGTTCACGGCGCCGAGCACCGCCGGCAGCTGATCCTGCTTGGCGGACCGCTCATCCCAGGGCTTCAGCATGACGAACAGGAGCGCGGCGTTCGTCTGGTTGGCGTTCTCGATGAAGTTGAGCCCAACCAGCGACACGACGTGATCGATCGCCGGCTGCTGCTGCAGGAAGCCTTCGACCTGGCCCACGACCGCCTCCGTGCGCTGGCGCGACGCGTCGTCCGGCAGCTCGATCAGCATCCCGAAGTAGCCCTTGTCCTCGCTGGGAATGAACCCGGTCGGCACGACCCGCACGAGGACGAACACCAGGGCGACGACGACCGCGAAGGCCGCGAAGAAGGTGCGGGGGCGATCGATCACTCGGCCCGCGGCGCCGAGATAGCGCTCGGTGGCCGCGCGGAAGCCGCGGTTGAATCGCGCGAAGAACCGGCCGACCGGGGAGGGAGCTGCGGCGTTCTGCGCCGCCGGCCGCAACAGCACCGCGCACAGCGCGGGGGTGAGCGTCAGCGCCACGATCCCGGATAGCACCACCGCGACCGCGATCGTGATCGCGAACTGCCGGTACATGAGGCCGGTCATGCCGCCCAGGAAGGCGACCGGGACGAAGACCGAGCACAGGACGAGCACGATGGCGATCAGCGCCCGGCTCACTTGGCGCATCGCGCGGTCTGCGGCCACGGCCGGCGACACGCCCTCCTCGGCCATGATGCGCTCCACGTTCTCGATCACGACGATCGCGTCGTCTACGACGATGCCGATTGCCAGTACCAAGCCGAACAGCGTCAGCAGGTTGATCGAGAAGCCGAGCGTCTGCATGCCGAAGAAGGCACCGACGACCGAGACGGGCACGGCGAGCACGGGGATCAGCGTCGCCCGCCAGCTCTGCAGGAACACGAACACGACGAGCGTCACGAGGAGCAGCGCTTCAAACAGCGTCTTCACCACCTCGTGGATCGAGGCGGTGATGTAGGGCGTCGTGTCGAACGCGATCGACCACCGGACGCCCGGGGGAAAGCTCTTGGCCAGCTCGGTCATCCGGGCCAGCACTGCCTGCTTGACCTCCAGGGCGTTGGCGCCCGGCCTCAGAAACACCGGGATGCCTGCGGTCGCTTTGCCGTTGAACCGGAGGGCGAGATCGTAGTTTCGCGCCCCGAGCCGCACTGCGCCGATGTCCGAGATGCGGACGAGCGATCCGTCCGGCCGGCCGCGCACGATGACCCGTTCGAAGTCCGCAGGCTCCTTCAGCCGGCCGGTCGTGATCACCGGAATCGTCAGGTCGGTCCCCGCCGGGGAGGGCTCGCGCCCGATGCGGCCGGCCGGGTTCGTGGCGCTCTGCTCCTCCACGGCGGCGGCGACGTCCGACACCGTCAGCCCCAGCTGTGCCATCCGGTCGGGGTCGAGGCTCAAGAGCATCGAGAACTCGAGCTGGCCGAAGGTGGCCGCGCCGCCGACGCCGGCCAGGCGCTTGAGCTCGTCGTCGATGTAGATCTTGCCGTAATTGCTCAGGTACTCGGCGTCGTAGCGCGGATCGTCGGAGATGAGTGCGACCACGACGAGGAACGCGGTCTGGCGCTTCTGGACGAGGATCCCGTTGCGCACCACCTCCTGGGGCAGCTGCGGCTCGGCCAGGGCGATCTGGTTCTGCACGTCCACCGCGGCGAGGTCCGGGTTCCGCGTGGCGTCGAAGAAGACCGACATGTTCATGACGCCGTCGCTCGAGTTCGACGACTTGAAGTAGAGCATCCCCTCGAGCCCGGACAGCTGCTGCTCGATGGGCGCGGCGACCGCGTCGGCGACGTCCTGCGCGGTCGCGCCGGGGTAGACCGCCTGCACCTGAATCTCGGAGGGCGTGAGGGCCGGGTAACTGTTCACCGGAAGCCGGGTGAGCGAGAACAGCCCCAGCAGCACGATCACGATCGAGATGACGCCCGAGAAGATCGGGCGCCGGATGAAGACGTTGCGGATCTGCGGCGTGTCGCTCACGGCGTGCTCCGACCCGGACCGCTGCCCGCGGCCGGTTGGTAGGCGACGGCCCGGACGGGAGACCCGGGCGCGACCTGCAGGACGCCGTCCACCACGACGCGGTCACCCGCCGCGAGCCCCTGCTCGATCAGCCACGAGCCGCCGTCCCACGACGTCGCGATCACGTCCCGCGCCGCGACCTTGTCGCCGGCGTCGACCACGTACACAAACGCGCCCTTGAGCCCCTGCAGCACGGCGCGCTGCGGCACCAGGATCGCGTCGGGGTGCTGCAAGCCCAGGAGCCGCACCCGCACGAACTGGCCGGGGAGCAGCAGGTGCTGCGGGTTCTTGAGCTCGGCGCGGAGCTGCTGCGTGCCGGTCACCGGCTGGAGAGCGAGGTCGGTGAAGTTGAGTGTGCCGGTGAAGGGATAGACGGTGCCGTCGGCGAGCGTGACCTGGACGCGCAGCGCGCCGCGCGGTATGACGAGCCGGCCGTCCGCCTCGTCGCGGCGCCAGCGCAGCACGTCCTGGTCGGACGGGCTGAAGTTCACGTAGATGGGATCCACCTGCTCTACCGTCGTCAGCAGATCGCCCGGTCCCGTGACCCGCGCGCCCAGCTCCAGCAGCGCGCGTCCCGCGCGCCCCGCGATCTCGGCGCGGACGAACGTGTCCTCGTAGTCCTTCTTCGCCTGGTCGAAGGTCGCCTGTGCCTGATCGACGGCGGTCTGGGCGTCGTCCACGTCTTTTTGCGCGACGGCACGGACGGCGAGCAGAGGCTTGAACCGCGCCAGCGTGCGCTCGGCGTTGGCGAGCCGGGCCTGAGCGCTGCGGTACGCGGCCTCGTAGGTTGTTGGGTCGATCCGGAAGAGCAAGGCGCCCTGCGCGACATCGGTGCCCTCGGTGTAGGGTCGCCGCACGATCACCCCGGTCACCTGGGACCGCACTTCGACCCGACGCGACGCCTCCGCCTGTCCCACGTACTCGTACTGCGCGGCGACCGTCTGCGGGGCGACCGTGACCACGCCGACTTCCGGAGGCGGGGGGG
>DATEGE010000191.1:0-4420 GCA_035280265.1 Gemmatimonadales bacterium
GCCGCGGCGCCGGTCGACCACGCGGCGGCGCTCCTCGGAGGCGCCCACCACGGCGCGGCGTCGCGGCACGGCACGCCGGTCGACGCCGTGTCGGCGGTCGGTGAACAAGCGCGTAGGATTCACGGTATCGTGAATCTACCCCTGGCTGGAAGCGGCCGGAATGACGGCCCGGCCGGCCACGGTAGATTTCTCGACCATGCCTCCACCGCCCGTCGTGATCGCCGAGCAGCTGAGCAAGACCTTCCGCGTGAAGGTGCGTGATCCCGGTCTCCGAGGAGCCGTTTGGGCGCTGGCGCGGCCACGCTATCGCGAGGTGCGCGCCGTGCGCGACGTGACGTTCCGGATCGATTCCGGCGAGATCGTCGCCTTCCTGGGGCCGAACGGCGCAGGCAAGACCACCACCCTCAAAATGCTGTCGGGCCTGCTCTACCCCAGCTCCGGACGCGTGGAAGTCGCCGGGTTCGTGCCCTGGACCGGTGGTCCCGAGTTCAAGCGCCGGATCGCGCTCGTGCTCGGCAATCGGCAGCAGCTGGTGTGGGACCTGCCGCCGGAGGAGACCTTCCAGCTCAACCGGGCGATCTACGACGTCGCTCCGGCGGAGTACGCGGAGCGCCTGGCGGAGCTTGTCGCGCTGCTCGAGCTGGGCGACGTGCGCGACAAGCCGGTGCGCCAGCTCTCGCTGGGCGAGCGGATGAAGTGCGAGCTCGCGGCCTCGCTGCTCCATCGTCCCCCCCTCCTGTTTCTGGACGAGCCGACCCTCGGCCTCGACGTCACCGCGCAGGAAGCGATCCGCCGCTTCTTGATCCGGTACCGCGAGCGACACGGCGCGACGATCCTGCTCACGTCGCACTACATGCAGGACGTGACCGCGCTCGCGTCGCGGGTCCTGATGATCAACCGCGGCCGCCTGCTGTACGACGGCGCGCTCGAGGCGCTCGTGGCGCAGATCGCGCGGACCAAACGGATCGAGCTGGTGCTCGGCGGCGCTGACGGGGTCACGGCCGAGGCGCTGGCGGCGTTCGGCACCGTGAAGAGCTTCCACTTCCCCAACGCCGTGCTGGAGGTGCGGCGCGAGGATGCGCCGGCCACCAGCGCTCGACTCCTCGCGGCAATGCCCGTGGCGGACCTGTCGATCGAGGACCCGCCCATCGAGGAGGTGATTCGCGTCGCCTTCGCCCGCGGGGCGGAGGACGAAGAGTGATTCGCCGCTACGCCGCGCTGATCCGCAACGCGTGGCTGGTAGATCTCCAGTACCGGGCGTCCATCGTGCTCTGGCTGTTGTGGGGCGTGACGGAGCCCGCCATCGCGCTCGGCATTTGGTGGGCGATCGCCGGCGACGGAGCGGTCGCCGGATACACGCGCGCCGACTTCGCCCGCTATTTCTTCGCGGTCATGCTCGTCAACCAGCTGACGATCGCCTGGGACTCCTGGTACCTGGATGGCTGGATCCGCGGCGGAGAGCTCAACTACCGGCTCGTCCGGCCGCTCCATCCCGCACACGAGGCCGTGGCCGAGAACATCGCCTACAAGGCGCGCACCGCGAGCGTCATTCTGCTCGTGTGGCTCGTCGTCGCAGCCGTATGGCCGGCCGTGCGGCTGCCGTTCACGCCGGGCGGCTGGGCGCTCACGGCGGTCGCGGTGCTCCTGGCCGCCGCGATGCGTTTCTTCATCAGCTTTACCACGGGGTTGCTCGCGTTCTGGACGACCCGCGCGACCGCCGTCATGGAGCTGCACGCCGGCGTGTCGCTGTTTCTCGCGGGCCGGATCGCGCCGCTCGCGCTCCTGCCGCCGGCCGTGGCGAACATCGCCAGCGTGTTGTGGTTCCGCGCCATGCTCGCGTTCCCGGTCGATCTCCTCACGGGAGCCGTGCACGGCAGCGACGCCGTGCTGCGCGGGTTCGCGAGTCAGATCGTGTGGCTCGGAGCCTGGATCGCGGCGTACCGGCTCGCGTGGAGCCGGGGCCTTCGAAAGTATGGAGCGGTGGGAGGATGACACTGCGCATTTTGCTTGCCTTCTGGCGCATCAATCTCGCCGAGGAGCTGCAATACCGCGCCAACTTCGTGGCGAGCGTGCTCGGCACCGTCTTCTATATCGCGACGGCGCTGCTCACGCTCGGGCTATTTTTCCGCCACACCACCACCCTCGGCGGCTGGGACTACTGGGAGATCGTCGTGTTGCTCGGTGTGTTCAACGCCTTGAGCGGGGTGATTGAAGCATTGCTGCGACCCGGCATCGGGCAGCTGGCCGGCGCCGTGCGGCGCGGCGACCTCGACCTGGTGCTGGTGAAGCCGGTGGACGCTCAAGGGTTCGTGTCCTTCCGCCGCCTCGACGTGTGGCGCATCGCGGACGTCGTGCTCGGGTTGGCGCTATCGGGTTACGCACTGGTCCGCTTGCATCACGTTCCGTCCGTGGCACAACTTGCGGCTTTCGCCTTGGCTCTTGCGGCAGCGGCGACGGTCGTGTACGCCATCTGGGTGACGCTCATGTGCCTGGCGTTCTGGTTTGTGTCGGTCGAGAACATCGCCGTGCTGTTCGACGCGGTGTTCGAGGGCGCCCGCTATCCGGTATCGGCGTATCCCGGTGCGTTACGCTTCCTGTTCGTCTACCTGATCCCGATCGCGTGGACCACGACGATCCCCGCCTCGGCGCTGACAGGGCGGCTGCGCCCCGAGGTCGGCCTGCTCGCCGCCCTGGTCGCGGGACTCGTCTTCGCGCTGGCGCGGGCGTTGTGGCGCGCGGCACTCAAGCGGTATGCCGGCGCCAGCGGCTGACGAGCGCTCTACCCCGCGGCGTCGTCCTTCGGTTTGTCGTTCCTCTTGAAGTACCAGATCGCGAGCATGACCAGCCCAACGATGACCGCGACCTTTGCAACCAGCATCACGAGCGGGAAGAGGAAGAGCGACGCGACTTTCCAGAAGGCGAAGCCGGCGACGCCGAGGAAGGCGAGCTGCAGAAGCGGTTTGGCCATGGTCGAATCTGTCATGAAGGGATGCGATCCCTACGAGGAAAGGGACGGCGTGGTGTCGTGAGCCTCATCACGCCATGACCGCCCCGCCCGATACGTCCAACACCGCGCCCGTGATCCAGCCGGAGTCGTCGGACGCAAGAAAGCGGGCCAGCTGAGCCACGTCCTCGGGCGTCCCCAGCCTTCTGATGGGGTGCATGTCGACCAGCGCCTGCTTCTGCGCATCGGGGATCCGCTCTTGGTTGCGCTTCGTCAAGATGGTCTCGGGGGCGATGCAGTTCACCCGGATGCCGTAGGGGCCGACCTGGGCGGCGAGATGTTGCGTGAGCATCTGAATGCCGGCCTTGGCGGCGGCGTAGGGGATGGGCGACTGGGGATGTGGCCGCCGCCCCGCCGCCGAGGAGATCGTGATGATGTTGCCCGCCTTCCGGTCCTTCATGCCCGGCAGGATGCTCTTGATGGTGAGGAAGGTCGCCGTGAGGTTGCCTTCGACGGAGGCGCGCCAACCTGCCTCGTCGATCGCCTCGAGCGGCCCGGGCGGCGTGAAGCTGCCGCCGGCGTTGGCGACGAGAATCTCGACCGGGCCGAGCTCCTGCTCGATGCGATGGCGCATCGCTTCGATCTCGTCGAACTTGGTGACGTCAGCCAGGACTGGCAGCGCTCGTCCCCCGTTTCGCTCGATCTGGTCTTGCACCGCCGCTAGAGCCGCCCGGTCGCGACCGTGCAGCGCCACGCGAGCGCCCTCCCGCGCGAACACCGCGGCGATCGCGGCGCCGATGCCCCGCGAGCTGCCGGTGACGAGCGCGACCTTGCCGGCGAGCCCGCTCATAGATAGCGCGCCACCGCCATGGCGCCCGCCGCGACGACGAGCAGGCCGGCGGCGAGCCGTCCGGCACGCTCGGTCCGCGCCTGCAGCGCGGCGAGCTGGCCGGCCTGCGCTGGAGTGGGCGCGCCGCCCTGGACTTCGAGACTCTTGCGGAGCGCGGCCATCTTGGCGCCGGCCGGACCGTTCACCGTGGCGCCGATCACGACGGCCACGATTGTGGCGACCGCGCCAGTCGCGAGCGCGAGGCCGGGGCGCGACGTCACCCACGCGCGGTTGAACCCGGCCGAGAGTCGGCCGTACATGATGAAGCCGGGAATGACGGTGAGCAGCATCGCGACGCCGAACACGGGCTGCGTGCGCCGCATCAGCTGGCCGACGAAGCGACCGCCCTCGCTCCCTGCTGCGCGTGCCGTCGGCAACACGACGGCCGCCAGGAAGACGGCCGACCCGACCCAGACGATGCCCGCCACGATGTGCACCAGGCGCAACCACACCACGAGCCACCTCGCGTGAAGGTACATTGACTATACGAGCTGTATAGTTAAATTGTTCCCGGCACGACTGCCTGTGACGCCCCGCACGTACCATCTGGGCCGCCGCCAGGCGGCGGTCGACCGCACGCGCGCCCG
>DATEGE010000192.1:0-27112 GCA_035280265.1 Gemmatimonadales bacterium
GGCGCGCCTGGTGGGGCTCGGCGTGCTGGGCCGCGGCACGGTCGCGACGGGCATCCCCCCCGCGGCGTTTCCCGCGGCGCTGCGCGGCGGCGGCGACGCCTGGTACGTCGTGGAAGTGCCGCGCCGGGTCTACGACGTGTGTCGCGCCGCCCTCGATTTGCCCGCGTGGGCCCCCGCGGGTACCATCGAGCCACTGCTGGACGTCCGCGCGCACGCGGTGGTGCGTCGTGGCTTGCCTCGCATGGCCGTGGACTGGGACGGGACACTCCGCCTCGCACCATGACCTTTCGCGGCCGCCTCCTCCTGGGGTTCGGAGCGGTGGCGCTCGTGCCGTTGACGGTGTTCGGCTGGCGCGTCCGCGCGGCGATGGTGGACCGCTTGACCAGCGCGTACCAGCAACGGGTGGCTGCGCTCGTCGCCGTGATCCGCGCCGACCTCGACCGCCAAAGCGGCGCGATCGGGCAACGACTCGACGCGCTCGCCGCCGCGACCGCCGCGGACAACCGCTTTCGCGCGGCCACTCTGCAGGGAGGCGACCGGACGTTCCTGCTGGACTACGCCAGCGATGCGATGCATCTCACCGGCTTGGCGATGCTCCAGATCCAGGACGACCAAGGTCGCATCGTCAGCTCGGGACATTTCCGCAACGAGTACGACCGCGCGGAGCCAGACCTGCCACGTCTGCTGGCCGCCGCCGGCGGCACCGCCTTGGTATCCGCCCGCACCGCTGAAGCGCCGTTTCTCGCGCTCGCACGACTCGACTCCCTTCGGCTCGCCGGGCGCCGCTTGTTCCTGGTCGGCGGCATCGCCATCGATTCAACCTTCCTCGCTCGCTTGACCCCCGATTCCGAGCTCGCGGTGACCGTGGCCCTGCCGACCGACAGCACGACGCGCGCCGATTCGGCCCTCCAAGTCGTGAGTGCGCTGACGCAACCCTTCGTCGTCGAGGGCGACTCGGCCCGGGTGCTCGCGGCGCGCATCGTGGTCAGCCACTCGCTCGCCTCTCTCGCCGCGCTGCGCCGCGGGGTGGCCGTGTCGTTCCTCGCCGCCGTGCTCGCGACCGGCCTGATCGCGCTCGTGCTCGCGGCGTGGCTCTCCGCCCGCATCAGCCGGCCGCTCAGCGCGCTCGCGGCCAAGACGGCCGATGTGGACGTGGACCGGCTCGACGTGGCGTTCGAGAGCGACCGCCCGGACGAGATCGGCACGCTGACGCGCTTGCTCGGCGCAATGACGGAGCGGCTGCGGGCGGGCGCGGCGCGTCTGCGGGAAGCGGAGCGGCGACTCGCCATGGGCGACCTGGCGCGGCAGGTGAACCACGACATCAAGAACGGTCTCATTCCGATTCGCAACGTATTCCGGCACTTCGCGCAGGCGGCCAGCGAGAATCCCGAGCGACTCGCCGCCGCGTTCCGGGACCGCCAGGCGACGGTGGAGTCGAGCATCGCCTACCTCGAGACCCTCGCGAGCAACTACGCGCGGCTGTACCCGCAACCGAGCCGCGAGCCCTGCGACGTCAACACCGTGGTACGCGAGACGGTGGCCCGCGTGGGCGACGCGAGGCGCGCCGAGATACATCTGGACCTCGCGGACGACCTCGCTCCGGCGCGCACCGACCGCCTGGTGTTGCGCCGTATTCTCGAGAATCTCATCGGCAACGCCCTCGACAGCCTGACGACTCAGGGCGGGCGAGTCACCGTGTCCACCGGACGCGCCAGCGCAGCCGACGGCCAGGGAGGCGTGCGTATCAGCGTCGCCGACACGGGCCGGGGGATGACGAAGGAAGAGCTGAGCCGGGCGTTCGATGACTTCTACACCACCAAGCCCGAGGGGACGGGATTGGGCCTCTCGATCGTGCGACGCCTGGTCCTCGACGCCAACGGTGTGCTTCGAGTGGAGACGCAACCCGGAACGGGCAGCAGATTCATCGTCGAGCTCCCGGGAGCCGGCGCGTGACCGCCGTCCTGGTGGTGGACGACGTGGCGGCCATGGCGCAGCAATACGCGTACGACCTGAAGCGGGTAGGAGGGTACGAGCCGCTCGTCGCTCTGAACGGCCGGGAGGCGCTCGACCTCCTCGAGCGCGAAGCCGTGGACTGTGTGATTCTCGACCTCGAGATGCCCGGCATGGATGGCTTCGACGTACTGCGGGCCATGACACGCCGCGGCCACCGCGTGCCGGTGATCGTCTACACTGGGACGGGTAACTACGACCGCTGCGCTCAAGCGATCCGGCTCGGCGCGCTCAGCTTCATCGACAAGGCCGAGCCGATGGAGCGCGTGGTGCAAGAGGTCGAGCACGCGCTCGAGCGCGAGCGGCTCGCTGGCCGGGTCGCCAATCTGCAAGCGCGCGTCGACGCGGACGCATCGCTGATCGGCGCGAGCCAGGCGATGCAACAACTCAAGGATGCGCTCGGCCGGGTAGCGAAGATCCCCAGTCCGGTGCTCATCGTTGGGGAAAGCGGGTCCGGCAAGGAGCTGGTCGCCCGGGAGCTGCACCGCCTCGGCGCGAACCCGGCAAGTCCGTTCGTCGCCCTCAACGCCGGGGCGCTTCCGGAGAACCTCGTCGAGGACGAGCTGTTCGGGCACGAGCGGGGCGCGTTCACGGGTGCCGCCGCGCTACGCAAAGGGGCGTTCGAGGCCGCGGCAGCCGGCACGCTCTTCTTGGACGAGATCGGTGAGCTGCCGCTGGCCGCACAGGCCAAGCTGCTGCGCGTGCTCGAGCAACGTCAGCTGAGCCGCCTCGGCGGCAACCGCTCCATCGCGGTGAACGCCCGTGTCGTCGCGGCGACGAATCGCGATCTCGAGGCCATGGTGAAGGCCGAGCGATTCCGCGAGGATCTGCTGTATCGCCTCAACGTCCACGTTCTCCACGTGCCGCAACTGCGAGAGCGCCGTTCCGATATCCCCGCGCTCGTGGAGCATCTCGTAGCGGCGACCTGCGCTCGCTTCGGTGTCCATCTCAAGACCGTGCAGCCCGCGGCGCTCGAGTGTCTCATGGCGTACGACTGGGCTCGCAACAACGTGCGCGAGCTGCGCAACATCGTCGAACGAATGATCATCGCGACCGACGACGATACGATCGTGCTGGAAGACGTGCCGAGCGAGATACGTGATGGGGCGAACCCGCGAAGCGCACCGGGCGGAGCCGCGCCGACCACCTTCCAGGACCTCAAGGCGGAGGCGGAGCGCCAGATCATCGTCGCCGCGCTGGAGCGCAACGACTGGCACATCACGCGCACCGCGCAGGCGCTCGGCCTCGCTGATCACGCGAGCCTCCTCAAGATCATGCGGCGGCACAATATCAGCCGCGGACGTGTCGAGCCGGACACGTGAGCCCTGTCAACGCGTGTCCGTCGGGACACTTCAACACTCCGCTCCAGATGCATGTCTTTGAGCTGACAACTGATAACTGAAGACCGACCACTGGCCTCTCTCCTGCTTTAGGGGCGTGCGTCCCCAACAGGAGAGTCACCATGCGGAAGCTCAGCTTCATCCCCTACGTCCTCGCCGCTTGCGTCGTCGCGGCGTGCGGCGACAAGCACGACAAGTCGGGCGACGCCAACGCAGCCGAAGTATCGACCGTGACGCCGGAGACATCGGGCGTGTCGACGACACCATCCGTCGTCACGGGACCGGTGTCGTTCGAAACCGCCAAGGCGGCGTTCACCGAGAAGCGGTATGACGAGTCGCTGCGTCTGCTCACGATCTACACGGCCGAGCACCCCAACAGCGTGTGGGGCTACTACCTGCTCGGCATCTCGGCCTGGAAGGCGGGAGATCGCGACGCGGCGGTGACCGCGCTGCGCCACGCGATCGAGAAGGACTCCATGCACGTGAAGAGCCGCTTCAACTTGACCCGCGTGCTGATCGAGCAGGGCAAGTCCCAGGAGGCGCTGCCCGAAGTCGAGGCAGCGCTGAGGATCGACTCGACGTCCAACGAGGCGTATCGCCTGCTCGGGCGGGTGAAGGACGAGCTGGGTGATCCGACCGGAGCCGGCGAGGCGTTCAAGCGTGCGATCGTGCTCGACCCGAGCGACGCCTGGTCCATGAACAACTTGGGCTGGGTCTCGATCAGCCGGCACGAGTTCACGGGGGCGCTGGGCCCGCTGGCGCGCGCGATCGAGATCGACTCGACCGTAGCGACGTTCCAGAACAACTTGGCGGTCGCGCTCGAGGGCACGGGCCACCTCGTGCAGGCCGCGAGCGCGTATCGCTCGGCGCTCTCGATCGACAGCACCTATCGCAAGGCGTCAGCCAACCTTGCCAGGGTGGAGCGCATGAAACAGGATCCCGCGGTCACACCCGTTGACTTGAACGGTCTGGCTCGGGACTTCGTGGAGCAGGTGAAGGCCTGGAAGTGAACCCTTGGCTGTCTGTAGGGGCGCAGCTGCTGCGCCCCTACATCTTTTCACTCTTCACCGCGGCGTACGTCCAGATCATCCCACCAACGAGCGCCGCGACGGGCAGGATCAAGACGCCGCTTGCTAGGGAGCTGGCGTCGGCAATCGCCCCCACCAGAAGAGGGGAGGGAACATCGCCGATGGCGTGGATGGTGAAGATGCTCACCGCCATGGCCGTAGCGCGGATCTGGGGCGACACTGCGTTGACGATCTCCGAATTGACGGGGCCCGTGGACACGAACAGCGCCAGCTCGGCCAGGATGACCGACGCCCAATACAGGAGCGGGGCCGTGATCGTCAGGCTGCCGAGCATCAGAGGCGCGGCGAGCAGGGTCGCGACGCCCGACACCCAGAGGTACGCGGTCGGTGTGCGACGCAGCAGTCGATCGCCCAGCCAACCGCCGAACGCCGTGCCGGCGAGTCCCGTGGCGACCACGATGGCACCGAACTGCGCTGTAGCCTGCACCCTGGGGACGCCGCGGATGCGCTCGAGAAAGGCGGGCATCCAGTAGGCGATGCCGCCTAAGGCGAAGGTGTACGCGGCGTAACCCAACACCGTGAGGACATAGCGAGGGTTCCGCGCCAACGCTGCGAACACACCACGCGTGTCGGTGGGAGCGGGCGGCGGCGCCTGGTCGCTGTACCCGCGGGGCGGATCTTCCAGGGCCAGCGCTAGCGCGGCGAGCAGCAGTCCCGGCACGCCGGCCACGAAAAAAGCGCGCCGCCAGCCGAAAAGGTGATCCATGAGGCCACCGACGACGTAGCCCAGCGCCGACCCGATGGGGATGGCGGCGAAGAAAACGGCGAATACTCGGCCACGCCGGTCGCGGGGAAAGAAGTCGGCGAGCAGGCTCGGCGCAATGCTCCCGTAGGCCGCCTCGCCTACGCCCACGGCGGCGCGCGCCATGAACAGGCCCCCGAAGCTGCGAGCGAGACCAGCCAGCGCCGTGGCGGCGCTCCAGAGCGCCACGCCGAGCGCCAGGAGGCGCGGACGGCCGCGGGTGTCGCCCAGCCGCCCGAACAGCGGCGCCGCGAGCGTATAGACGACGAGCATGCCCGTCGCGAGCAAGCCGAGCTCGGTGTCGGAAGGACGGAGCTCGGAGCGCTTGATGCTCTCGGCCACCGCCGCGACCACCCAGCGGTCGAGGTAGTTGAAGAGGTTGATGCCGGTCAGGACGGCGAGCGCCATCCAGCCCCGGCGCGTCGCCCCGCGTGTTACAGATGGGCCTTCAGCCACGCCGTGAACAGCCCGTACAGGTTTTCGCGTGTGTTGCCCCCGGCGATGGCGTGCGTCCTGTTCGGGTAGATGCGCAGGTCGAACTGTTTGTTGGCGGCTTCGAGGCGGTTCACCAGGCGGACGCTGTTCTGGAAGTGGACGTTGTCGTCCCCTGTGCCGTGCACCAGCAGGAAGCTGCCCCGGAGGCTGTCGGCGTACGTCAGAGCGGCGCTCTCGTCGTAGCCCGCGGCGTTCTCCTGCGGGGCCCGCATGTAGCGCTCTGTGTAGATGGTGTCGTACAGGCGCCAGTCGGTCACCGGCGCGACCGCGAGCGCCGCGGCGAACACGCCGCCGCCAAGGAACATCGTGCGCGACGCCATGTACCCGCCGTAGCTCCATCCCCAGATGCCGATCCGGTCCGGCCGCACGTAGGGTTGCCGGCCGAACCAGCGGGCCGCCGCGATCTGATCGGCCGATTCGTACCGGCCGAGGTGCAGGTAGGTCGCCTTCTTGAAGGCGACGCCGCGCGCTCCAGTCCCTCGGTTGTCGACGCTCGCTACCAGGTAGCCGTCCAGAGCCAACATCTGATGCCACAGGTACTGCGCGCCACCCCAGCTGTCGGTGACGGTCTGTGATCCGGGCCCGCCGTACACGAACAGCAGCAGCGGATACCGTTTGGCGGCATCGAACTCCTTGGGCTTGATGACCCAGGCGTTCAACTCGACGCCCTCGGACGTGGGGATCTTGAGGAACTCCGGGGGCCGCAGCCCGAGGGCGCTCACCTTGCGAGCCAGAGCCGCATTGTCCGCGATGGTTCGAACGAGAGCGCCGTCGGCGCGCCGGAGCGTCTCGACCGGCGGTAGGCCGGCGCGCGAGTACGTATCCACGTACAGCCGGCACGTGGGATCGAACTCCACCTGGTGGCTGCCCGGCTCCGCCGACACGCGAGTCAGCCCTCGCCCGTCGAGCCCGATGCGAAGCAACGGGCGACCGAGTGGTCCATCCATGGCGCCCGTGAAATACAGGACGCGCGCCCGCTCATCCACGCAGTGCAGGTCGAGCACGTCCCAGGCTCCGGGAGTCACCCGACCCACGATCGAGCCGTCACGGTTATAGAGGTACAGCTGCGCGTAGCCGTCCCGCTCCGACTCGAACAGGAACCGCTCGCCACCGCCGATCCAGCGCGGTTCGTGCGCGTCCACCCACGCGGAGTCGACGTCGCTCATGATCACCCGGGACGCGCCGCCTCGGGCATCCGCCAGCAGCAGGTCGAGCCGGTTCTGGCGACGGTTGAGCCGGGTGAGCCAGAGCTCGTCTGGAGAGTCGGCAAAGTCCATCGCTGCGACATAGATGTCACGATCGGCGCCGAGCTCCATCCACGACGTGCGACCGGTGGCGACGTCCACCACCCCGATCTTCACGTCGGAGTTGGGGGTGCCGGACTTCGGGTAGCGCACCGGCACGAGACCCGGGTACAGCGAATCCTGGTTGAGCAGGTAGAACGGCCGGATGACCGTTTGATCGAGTCGCCAGAATGCGATCCGCTTGCCGTCGGGACTCCAGCGAAAGGCGTCCCGTAGGTTGAGCTCCTCCTCGTACACCCAGTCGGACGTGCCGTTGATGACGTTGTCACCGCCGTCGGTGGTGAGCGCCCGCTCGACGCCGGTCGTGAGGTCGGTGACGTGGAGATCGTTCTCCCGCACGAACGCGACCAGGCGGCCATCGGGTGAGAGCTTGGCGAACTGCTGATACCCGGGCTTGCTGCTCACCGGGAGCAGCCGGCGCACGGTGAAGTCCCACACGTAGAAGGTGCCCTTGGTGTTCTGGCGCCAGACGCGGGCGGAGTTCGCGAACACGAGGAGCTTCGTTCCGTCTGCCGAGAAGTGGTAGGACTCGATGGCCAGCGGCGTGGTGGCGCCAGCGGGGACCAGCTCGGCCCCGCGCAGCAGCAGCCGCTTCGTCCCGCTGAGGGCGTCGATGCGGTACAGGTCGCGGCTGCCGGACGTATTCGGCTCGAGGTCCGTATATGCGCTGCCGTCGCGCATCCAGACGACCTCGGTCAGGTCGCTCGTGAATTCGGGCGAGCCCCAAATGGCATGGACCGTGAGCGGCTGAGCCGGGGCGCCTTGCGCCGCGACAGGGCGCGGGCACGCGAGAGCGACGGCGCTGAGAACGGCGCCCCGAAGAACGCAGCGTGAAACCACGATGACCACCGGGGTAGGTTTGAGGGTCAAAACTTAGCCCCAATAGGGCGCCCTGGGAGGAGGGAACAGGATCATGCAGTCAGTGAGTCAACGCGAGCGCGCCGACGCGTTCCGCCGGATGCACGCCGGGCCCGGCATCTTCACGCTCCCAAACGCGTGGGATGTGACGACCGCCTGCCTGGTCGAGGAGGCTGGCTTTCCGGCGATCGCGACGTCGAGCGCGGGCGTCGCGTGGGCGCTCGGCTATGCCGATGGGGAGCGGATCAGCCGCGGGGAAATGCTCGCCGCGGTACGCCGCATCACCTCCAGCGTCCGCGTGCCGGTGACGGCCGATATGGAGGCGGGATATGGGGCAAGCCCTGAGGCCGCGGCCGAGACCGCGCGGGGCGTGATCGCCGCGGGAGCGGTGGGGCTGAACCTCGAGGACGGGACCAACGACGGCCGCCTGGTCGACATCGCCCTGCAGCAAGACCGCATCAGGGCGATGCGAGAGGTGGGGGCCGCGGCCGGCGTGCCGCTCGTCATCAACGCGCGAACGGACGCGTTCGAAGCGAAGGCGTGGTCGCCGGCGGAGCGGTTCACCGCGGCCGTGCGGCGCGCCAATGCCTACAACGCGGCCGGCGCCGACTGCCTCTTCGTTCCCCACGTGAGCGACGCGGCCACGATCGGGCGGCTCGCCCGCGAGATCGAAGGTCCGCTCAACGTCATCGCCGGCCCCCCTGCCCCGACGATCCCCGAGCTCGAGCGGCTCGGAGTGCGGCGCGCGAGCCTCGGGCCGAGGGTGGCGCAGGCGGCCCTCGGGCTGGTGCGCCGGGCGCTCACCGAGCTGCGTGAGCGCGGCACCTATGAGACGATGCGCGACCTGCTGATTCCGTTCGCCGAGCTGCAACGCCTGGTGGCGCGTGGCCCTTGACCGGTTCGAACACAGGAGGCATATTTATGCCGTTCAGTGAATATTCATACTTCCGGGTTAATACGTTCGGGTAGCCCTAACACGATGCGTAACGCAACGCTGAAGGCCGTCGCGATTCTGAATCCGTCGACTCCCCCAGGGAGCGAGCGGCCGGCCTAGCGTGCAAACGACTGAAGCAAAACCCCGGCCCGCTCGCAATCGAGCGGGCCTTTCGTTTTCCGCCTGCCGAACGAGGAGACGCGATGCCCGACGGTGATCGATCGCGCTGGGTGCACAGCCGTACACCCGCCCTCGACCCCTGGCGCGAGCACGATGCCTGCGGCGTCGGCTTCGTCGCGCGCGCCTCTGGTGAACGCTCCGCCGGCGTCGCTGCCCACGCCCTGCAGGCGCTCGCGCGCGTCGCCCATCGCGGTGCCGCCGCCACCGACCGGTCGGGAGACGGCGCCGGGCTCCTGACCCAACTCCCCGCACCCCTGTTCCATGGCGCCGCCGCGAGGCTCGGACTCCCCCTCGAGCCGGGCCGCCCGTTCGCCGTGGGCGCCTTTTTCCTGCCGCGCGACGGCGCGGCCCTCGCCCGCGCCATCACGATCGTGGAAGACGTGCTGCGGGAAGAGGGCCTCCCGCTCTTGGGGTGGCGCGAGGTGCCGGTGAACCTCGACGTGCTCGGCGCCGGGGCGCGGGCGTCGTGCCCCACCATTCGGCACGCCATCCTCACCGCGCCCGACGGCCTGCGACATGATGAAGCGCGCTGGGAGCGTTCTCTCTACCTGGCGCGCCGCACCATCGAGCGCCGCGTCGCCGCCGAGACGCCTCGCCTCGACCCGTTCTTCGTGTGCTCGCTGTCCTGCCGCAGCATCGTGTACAAGGCGCTGCTGACCGGCACTCAGCTCGCAAGCTTCTTCCCCGATCTGGTGTCCCCCGACTACGAGACCGCGATCGCCGTCTTTCATCAGCGCTACTCCACCAACACGACGTCGAGCTGGCCGCTGGCTCAACCGTTCCGACTGCTCGCCCACAATGGCGAGATCAACACGCTGTGGGGCAACCGTAACGCGATGCGGGCCCGCGAGCCGGCGCTGGCGACCCCGCTGTGGGGCGACGCCGTCGATCGCCTCAAACCGATCGTCTGGGCAGAGGGGAGCGATTCCGCGAGCCTCGACAACGCGCTCGAGCTGCTGGTGCGCTCGGGGCGCGACCCCGTCCACGCGCTGATGATGCTCGTCCCCGACGCCCACGAGGGCGCCGTGGAAATGGACCCGGCGCTACGGGGCTTCTATGAGTTTCACGAGTGCCTGATGGAGCCGTGGGACGGCCCCGCGGCGCTCGCGTTCTCCGACGGCGTCGTGGCAGGCTCGGCGGTGGATCGCAACGGCTTACGTCCCTGCCGCTACAAGATCACGCGGGACGGGCTCGTGGTCGCGGGCTCCGAAGTCGGGTTGGTCGACCTGGATCCCGGCGAGGTGGTCGAAAGCGGCCGGCTCGGGCCCGGCGAGCTGCTGGTGGTCGACACTCGTCGCAAGGCGATCCTCCGGAACGCGGAAGCGAAGCGCGAGATCGCGCGACGGCGGCCCTACGGACGGTGGGCGGCGCGCGGCATTCTCCCACTCCGCCCGACCGCGGCGGTCCCCGAGTCCGCGCCACTCGGCGAGCAGGAGCTCGTCGCTCGACAGCTCTCCTTCGGGTGGAGCTTCGAGGACCTGCGCTACGTGCTCGAGCCAATGGGCGGCGCGGGGCAGGACGCGGTGTGGAGCATGGGCGACGACACACCGATCCCGCCGCTCGCGCGGGTGCCGCCCCCCGTCTACTCCTACCTGCGCCAGCGCTTCGCCCAGGTCACGAACCCCCCCATCGACCCATTGCGCGAGACGCTGGTGATGTCGCTGCGGATGCATTTGGGGCGGCGCAGCTCGCTGCTGGCGGATCGGCTCGCTGGCTTGCGGCTGGTGCGGAACGAGCATCCGATTCTCCTCGCCGAGGAGATGGCGGCCCTGCGCGCCGTCGCCGGCGCGCAGGCCGTCACCCTCGACGCCACCTGGGAGGGAGGGGCGGGGGCGGGCGCCGCAGGAGCAGGGGGAGACACGCTGCGGGGAGCGCTGGACGCGCTGTGCCGCGCGGCGGGGCGGGCCGTGCGGCAAGGCGCGCGCATCGTCATTTTGAGCGACCGCGCGGCCGATCGCGAGCGCGCTCCGCTCCCGATGGCCCTCGCCGTGGGCGCCGTGCACCAGCATCTCCTCGACCACGGCTTGCGCACGCGCCTCGGTCTCGTCGCCGAAGCAGGCGACGCCTGGGACGTACACCACTTCGCGGCGGTGATCGGCTACGGCGCGGAAGCGGTGCACCCGTGGTTGGCGCTCGAGTCAGTCCGCCGGCGGGTGGAGGACGAGAACGCCCCGGTCCAGTACCGCAGCGCCGCGGAAAAGGGGCTGCTGAAGATCCTCTCGAAGATGGGTATCTCGACACTGTCGTCATACTGCGGGGCGCAGATCTTCGAGGCCCTGGGGCTGGGTGCGGAAGTCATCGAGCGCTGCTTCACAGGTACCGTGTCGACGATCGGCGGGATCGGGTTCGCCGAGATCGCGGAAGACGTCCTGGCGCGCCAGCGCGCCGCTTATCCTGACGCAACACCGGCCGAGCCGGTGCTGCCCGACCATGGCCGGGTGCGTTACCGCCGCGACGGCGAAGACCACGGCTGGTCGCCCCCGCTGGTGCGCGCCATGCAGAACGCCGTGGCCGCCGATACGCCGCCGGCATATGACACGTTCCTCACGCGCGTGGCGGCACGGCTCCCCGCCAGCCCACGCGACCTGCTCGCACTCCGCACCGGCACCCCGCTTCCGCTCGAACAGGTTGAGCCCGCGGAAGCGATCCGGCGCCGCTTTATCTCCACCGCGATGTCGCTCGGGGCGCTCTCCCCGGAGGCGCACCGCACCCTGGCCGTCGGCATGAACCGCATGGGCGCGCGGTCGAACTCGGGCGAAGGAGGCGAGGATCCAGAAACCTATGCCCCGCTCCCGAACGGCGACCGGGCGGACAACCGCATCAAGCAGGTCGCATCGGGCCGGTTCGGCGTGACGACCCAGTACCTCGTGCGCGCCGACGAGCTCGAGATCAAGATCGCGCAAGGCTCGAAGCCGGGTGAAGGCGGGCAGCTGCCGGGCCACAAGGTGACGGCGCTGATCGCGCGCGTGCGGCACTCGGTGCCCGGTGTGCCGCTCATTTCGCCGCCGCCGCACCACGACATCTACTCGATCGAGGACCTGGCGCAGCTCATCCACGACCTGAAGCAGGTCAACCCACGCGCACGCATCGGCGTGAAGCTGGTGGCGGAAGCCGGCGTGGGGCGCGTCGCCGCGGGCGTCGCCAAGGCGTACGCCGATTACGTCCTCATCTCGGGTCACAACGGCGGCACGGGGGCGTCGCCATTGTCCTCGATCAAGCATGCGGGCTCGCCGTGGGAGCTGGGGCTTGCGGAAACGCAGGCTCTGCTGATCGAGAACGGCTTGCGTCACCGCATCGAGGTACGGGTGGATGGCGGACTGCGCACCGGACGTGACGTCGTGATCGCCGCGCTGCTCGGCGCCGAGACCTACGGCTTCGGCACCGCGGCGGTCGTCGCGATCGGTTGCGACATGGCACGTCAGTGCCACTTGAACACCTGTCCGACCGGCATCGCGACCCAGCGCCCCGAGCTGCGCGCCAAGTTCAAGGGCAGCCCCGAGCAGGTGATGGCGTACTTCACGTGGATCGCGGAGGACGTGCGCCGCATCCTCGCCGGACTGGGCTTCGCATCGCTCGACGACATCATCGGGTGCGCCGAGCTGCTCGAGCGCGTGGACCGTCCCGAGGTGCCGCGGGCACAGATGCTCGACCTGTCGGCGCTGCTGGCCGATCCGCTCGCGGACCGGGCGGCGCCGCGGCGCCGCACCGAGCAGCGCAACGATCGCCCCGGCGTCGAACCCCTCGATGACGCGATCTGGCGGGCCCTCGCGCCCCGGCTCGAGAGCAACCGCCCGTTTGCCGGGGTTTACGACATCGGCAATCACGACCTCACGGTGGGGGCCCGCATCGCCGGACGGATCGCCCAACGTGGCGGCGTGGACCTGCCGCCCGGCTCGATCCGGCTACGGTTCCGCGGTACCGCGGGTCAGAGCTTCGGGGCATTCGCACTCGCCGGCATGCGCCTCGAGCTCGAGGGCGAAGCCAACGACTACGTCGGTAAGGGACTCTCGGGCGGCGACCTGGTGTTACGGCCGTTCCCAGAAGCCGCGGGCGTGAGCGAACGGCATCATGTCATCCTCGGCAACACCGCTTTGTACGGTGCCACTGGGGGAACGCTGTTCGCCGCGGGGCGGGCCGGCGATCGGTTCGCCGTTCGTAACTCCGGGGCCGTCGCCGTTATCGAGGGCGCTGGCGATCACTGCTGCGAGTACATGACCGCCGGCACGGTCGTAGTGCTAGGCCCCGTCGGACGCAACTTCGCCGCCGGGATGTCCAACGGCGTGGCCTACGTGCTGGACGAGGCCGAGGTCTTCACGCTGCGCTGCAACCAGGACATGGTCGACGTGCGTGAGCTCAGCGACGAGGACGACGGCGTGCTGCAGCGGCTGGTCCGCGAGCATGCCGCGCGCACCGGCAGTCTGCGCGCTCGGGCCATCCTCACCGGCTGGCAGCGCTACCGCGCGTTCTTCCGAAAGGTCGTGCCTCACCAGCCGCCGGTCGCGACGCCGGCCGCCCAGCCGGCGCTGACGGCGCCGGCGGGGGGCTTGACGGAGATCGACGCTCCTCGTCAGTAAAGGTAGGCGACACCGAGCGCGACGCTCACCTGATCCTTCCTGCCATTGAACGTCGCCAGTGTCGACCGGTCGTAGCGCAACTCCGGTCGGACGATCGCGTTCGGCCACGAGCGGACGTTCAGCGTCACGGTCCCGCTCCCGAACTTCTGTCCGGTGTTCGGCAGGAAGCCCAGCACCCCGCTGGTGCGCGCCCCGTTCTCGTCTTTCACGTAGTCCCCACGCAATGCCAGTCCGATAGTTGACGTGAAATCGTACGCGAACCATGCCCCGAGGGCCCACCACTTCGCGTCCTGCGTGGGATCAGGCAGAGCTGCGTTGGCCAGCTCGGTCCCGTAGTCGGCCTGGAGCCACGCCGCGGCTTTGCCGAACTTGCGCCACAGCAGGGCGTCGACGCCGTACCGGTTCGCCGTGTTGTTGCCCGGCTCCTCAGGACCCCAATAGCCGACGATGCCCAACGAGGTGAGGGCATCCGGGTAGATGCCCACGCGCGCCATCAACGACTTATGACTGTTCACGTCGGAGACCTGATCCCACCCGTTGATCACGCGAAATTGTGCATCGACGTGGTCGTTGAACTTCGTCTCCACGCTGAGTCCGGTCCCCGTGAAGTTTTCGACGTATACGAACTGGTTGCCTTCGGACCAGTTGGGGTTGGCGTAGGTCTCGATCACCTCCAGGCCCAAGAGCGTGGGAATGCGACCGATCTTGAACTGCAAACCGTTGCCGCTCGCGGTCGGGACGTTCAAGGTCACGTAGAGGTGCGGGATATCGCCCTGGTCGCCGAGCTTGAACCCGGTCGACTGAATCACGGTCGCGTCCTGGCCCAGAAGCACCTCGGTATGGAAGCCGGCACTGAACTTCGCGGGGTCGTATGGGCGGTCGAGCACGACCGCCAGGGCGTTGAGCGCGAACCGGTTCTGGAGGCGGTCGTACAGCCGCCCGACGATGGCCGTGTCGCCGAGGCTGCGCCCGGAGTAGGCGTACGAGCCCTCTGCAAAGCCTGTGAGCTTGAACCCCGCGAGCGTCGTCTCCAGGTGGTTGATCGGAGCCGCGGGGGTATCGGCCTGCCGGGTCGTGTCCGTCTTCCTGGCTCCCGTGTCCACGGCGGCCGAACCGCCGCCCTGCGCCTGGAGCCGTGCCGGAGCGACGAGCGTCGCAGCAAGCACGAGGACGCGGGCGAGGCGACCAATGTATCGACGCATGGCTTCTCCTTGAGGTCTATGGTTGCGCTTCACTCAGGGCGCGCCGCTGCACCGCGTCCGCGGTCACCGCCGTGACCGCCGCGGTGTCGACCTCGCCGGTGCGAATGCGGATCACGCGCTCGAGCGGCTGCACGAAGATCTTGCCGTCGCCGACCTGACCGGTGCGCGCGGCCGTGAGGATCGCCTTGACGGTCGGCTCGACGAACGGCTCCGAGCACGCCATTTCGAGCCGCACCTTCTCACGGAATTCCAAAACAATGGTGCGGCCGCGATAGTGCTCTTGCAGCTCGTGCTCGCCTCCATGTCCGCTCACGCGAGTGATCGTGATCCCGGTAACCCCGGCGCGGAACAGCGCCGCCTTGACCTGCGGCAGCCGCTCGGGGCGTACGACAGCGGTGATGAGTTTCATCGCGACTCCTTACGAGTTCAGGCGGTTTCGGGCTCTGGCTCGAGTGATCCCATTCCACCCGAGACGGCCGCGGTCTCCCGCAGGATCACCGCGGACGCGACCTCGGGCGTGTCCGGGTACGCCAGCGCACCCATCTCGGGCAGATCGAGCCCCAGCTCTTCCACTTCGGCCGAGACACGATGTCCGTGGACCAGAACGTGGGTCACCTTGTAGGCGGCGTAGGCGAACGCACCGACGGCGACGAAGTTGGTGACCCCACCGACCAATTGCGCCACGAATTGACTGGCATCGCCGTAGAACAGACCGCGCACGGTGCCCGGCACGCCGTTCCAGCCGTCGCCGTACGTCCCATCGGCGAGCAAGCCGAGCGACAGAATGCCCCACAGCCCGTTGACTCCGTGCACCGAGATCGCACCCACGGGATCGTCGATTCGCAGCTTGCCGTCGATGAAGAAGACGGCGGCGCACACCAGCACACCCGCCACGACGCCGATCAGCACGGCTGAGGGCGCGGTGACGAACGCGCATGGGGCGGTGATCGCGACCAGGCCCGCCAAGGCTCCGTTCGCCATCATCGAGGGGTCCGGCTTGCCGTACTTCGCCCACATGTAGATCATCGCGGCGACGCTTCCGGCAGCCCCAGCCAGCATGGTGTTCGTGGCGATCACACCGATGCGAAGATCCGAGCCCGCGAGCGTCGAGCCGGGGTTGAAGCCGAACCACCCGAAGCACAGGATGAACGTGCCCACCAGCGCCATGGGGATGTTGTGCCCCGGGATCGCGTTCGCCGTCCCGTCCGGGTTGTACTTGCCGCGCCGCGGCCCGAGCAGCGCCGCCCCCACCAGCGCGATCACGCCACCAGTCATGTGCACGACGGACGACCCCGCGAAGTCCACGTGGCCGTGCCCGAGACCGAGGTTGGTGCCGAGCTGCGACAGCCAGCCTCCGCCCCACGTCCAGTTCGCGAACAGAGGATAGATGAACGCGCCGATGAAGACGCTGAACACTGCGAACGCCGAGAACTTCCACCGCTCGGCCATGGCCCCCGTGGGGATCGTGGCCGCGGTGTCCATGAACACCATCTGGAACAGGAAGTACGTGAACACGGGCGCGGCGTAGGCCACCCCCGTGAGGAAGAATCCGCTCATGCCGAACAGCCCCCAGCTCTTGCCGCCGAGGGCGAGCGTGAATTCGTGGCTCAGCTTGTCGAAGCCGCCCAGCGTCGTCATCGGACCGAGCCCGCCGGCTTGGAGGGCGAACCCGACCGCCCAGTAGGCCAGCATGCCGATGCCGTACACCATGAAGTTCATCGCGAACGTGTGCGCAGCGTTTTTCGCGCGCGTGAACCCAGTCTCGACCATCGCGAAACCGGCTTGCATGAACATCACGAGGAAGCCGGTGATCAGCGTCCACACGAAGTTGATCGCGACGGTATTCGCGGCGGCCGCGGTGCTCGCCGCCCTCGCGAGCGAGTCAGTCGCGAGCGCCGCGGGCGCCGTTGGGACTCCTTGCCCCGCCAGGGCGAGTGGACAGACCAACCCCAGCACCAACCCCAAGCCAACCGAGCGTGCCGCAGCGAGCGCCGACATAGCGTCTCCCAGAAGGAGGTAGACATATCATTTGCTGTCCTTACTTTCGTGCAAAATTTGCAAAGATTATATGACAGTTCGCTACTACCCACTCGGGTAGGTAGCGTATTGTAGACAGATTTGTGCAGATTATGCACAACTTCTATGACAGTCTGGAAGTGACATTGAGCGCGGCGGACCCGATCGCTCCGATCCTGCTCGCGCTCGCGCTCATCCTCGCGGGCGCCAAGGTCGGCGGCGATCTGGCCGAGCGCCTCCGCCAACCCGCCGTCCTGGGTGAACTCGTGGTCGGCATCGTGTTGGGGAACCTCGACCTGCTGGGAGTGCCGTGGTTCCGTGCCGTGGCTGCCGATCGCACGATCGACATCCTGGCCCGGCTCGGCGTGGTACTGCTGCTGTTCGAGGTAGGGCTCGAATCCACCGTCGGCGACATGCTGAAGGTGGGCGGCCGCTCCCTTCTGGTGGCCGTGCTCGGCGTCGTCACGCCGTGGGCCCTTGGCTGGGGTGTCGGGGCCCTCTTGTTACCCGACCGCGGGTCCTACGTGCATGCGTTCCTTGGCGCGACGCTCACCGCAACGAGCGTTGGCATCACCGCGCGCGTGTTAAAGGATCTCGGCCGCTCCCATACCGCCGAAGCGCGCATCATCATCGGCGCCGCGGTCATCGACGACGTGTTGGGACTCGTCATTCTCGCCGTGGTGGCGAGCGTCATCGCCGCCGCCGACTTGGGCACCGGCCTCTCCTATGCGGCCGTGGCGACGGTGCTCGCGAAGGCGTTGGTGTTCCTGTGCGGCGCGCTGGCGCTCGGAGTCGCCCTGTCGCCGCGTTTGTTCGCTCTTGCTGGGCGGCTGCGCGGCGGCGGGCTGCTACTCGCCACCGGGCTGGTGTTCTGCTTCCTGCTCGCCTATCTGGCATCGGCGGTAGGCCTCGCCGCCATTGTCGGAGCGTACGCCGCCGGTCTCGTCCTCGAGGAAACCCACTACACGAGGCTCGCGCATGAGGGAGCTCGCCGCCTCGAGGAGGTGATACGCCCCATTGGGAGCCTCCTGATCCCCGTCTTCTTCGTCCTGATGGGCATGCGTGTCGAGCTCTCGTCCTTCGCGCACCCCGAGGTGGTCGGCCTCGCGGGTTTGCTCACGGCCGCTGCGGTCGCGGGGAAGCAGGCGTGCGCGTTGGGAGGCCTTGGAGCGCGCATCGACCGGCTCTCGATCGGTATCGGGATGATCCCACGTGGGGAGGTCGGCCTGATCTTCGCGAATCTTGGCCTGAGTCTCAACCTTCACGGGACACACGTGATCGATTCCGGGACCTTCTCGAGCGTCGTGATCATGGTGGTGCTGACCACGCTGATCACGCCGCCGGCGCTCAAATGGAGTCTGGAGCGCGGAGACCGGCACCACAGCTACTTGTAGTCCTGGAATGGCTCCGTGGCGAGCCGCACGCCGAGCGGTCGGTAGGTGAACACGTGCGTAAGCCGCACCTCGTCTCCTACACGCTCCACGCGCGTCTCAAGGAGCTGGAAAGCCTTCGCGTCGCCCAGTCCCAGCTGATTCAGCCGTTCCGCCTCGCCCTTGCACACGTCCCCGGGCGTGGGCTTGGGGTTCGGGTAGGCGTCCTCATGGTGACGCCGGAGGGCATCCCAGTGCTCGTCTCCGGCGCGCTCCACAGATGCACGGATGTCATCGCGTGTGAACGCCACTCGTCTCTTCTCTCCAGCGTTCGCCGAACCTACCTCACGTTACGGCAACGGCAACTCCACATGCAGGTGGTCCGCGGTGCCCACGTGGCGGAGTGTAGAGAAACCCATGCTCCAGAGATAGAGCTGTACCAGGCGGCTCGTGACCTCACTGCGACCGGCGGTGCGGAGGTCGGCGGCGTGCGCGTAACCATCCGTTTGGATGTAATGCAACGTTCCGTCCTTGACGGGCAGCCCCATCGTGGCGTAGTCCGCCGGCCGACGAGCGAGATCGGTGATCACCAGATCGCGGTCGGCCAGCATCACAGTCGACAAGGCCACGCGGAG
This sequence comes from Gemmatimonadales bacterium, assembly GCA_035280265.1. Classification (GTDB taxonomy): domain Bacteria; phylum Gemmatimonadota; class Gemmatimonadetes; order Gemmatimonadales; family GWC2-71-9; genus AG41. The sequence continues at coordinate 18,749 of DATEGE010000192.1, forward strand.
CAGCGGGTGGAGCGACAAATAGTAGCTTCGCACCCGGTCCGACTTCGCGTTGGCGCTCGAGAGATAGAGCAGCGCGTATCCACAGTACGCAATCGCAAATGGGAACGCGATGCGTCGCGCGATGAGGGAGAGCCGTAACCGCCCAGTGAAACGTCGTGACAGCCACGCCCCGTACACTGCGACTACCGCCGTCGTGCACAGCACGCCGCCGCATAGCGCGAGTAGCGTTGGATAGCGTTGCTGCTCGTAGAGGAACACGGCAACTCGCACAAGTACGACGAACGGCAGAAGCGCCACCACGAAGACCATGGCGGCGACGCGCACCAGAGCTAAGGGCCACCCTCTGGGGCCGCGGGGGGCCCGACCCTCAGGTGAAGGGCTCCCACCGATGCGCTCCCACTCTCGGAACGCGCTCGACTCGAGGTTCGGCGTCGGCATGCGAATTCCTACGAACCGTTGCGACAAAGGGTTGCGAGCAGTGTGCAAGCCGGTGTGGCACGAGCGTCTCTCCTGGCTCCAACGCTCTCCTGCGGAGCCTCCATGCGGCGTTTCATCATCGTGGTCGCGCTCGTCGCGTCGTCAGCCTGCTCAGGGTCGGTGGCGCGCAAAGTCCAACCGTCCGCTGACTCCGTCCGCCTCGATCGGACCGTGGTGCTCGGCCGAGCGGCCCGAGCGGCGGCCGCGTCGGTGACCACCGGAGCGGAGGAGAGACTGCGCGAGGACGCGACACTGTTTCCGCGCACCAGCGTCACGCCGGAAATGGTGATTCGTACCGGCCAGGCGAGCATCGAAGTGGATTCGCTCGAGCGCGCGGTGGCTCAGGTACGCCTGCTGGCCGGACGGGTCGGCGGCTATATCGCCAACACGACGATGCAGACCGGTCGCGGCGAGCTACGGTCCGCGAGCCTGGAGGTGAAGCTTCCGGCCGACCGCTTCGACGACGGCCTCAGTGGCCTCGCGGCCATCGGCAAGATCGAGTCTGTGAACGTGACCGCCGAGGACGTGGGCGAGGAGTTCACCGACGTCACAGCCCGCATGGCGAACGCGCGGCGGCTCGAGTCCCGATTGATCGACCTGCTCGCGGCTCGCACCGGGAAGCTCAAGGACGTCCTCGAGGTCGAGCAGGCGCTCGCGCGCGTGCGCGAAGAGATCGAGCGCTACGAGGGTCGGCTCCGGTACCTGCGCGCGCACATCGCGCTGAGCACGCTGACGATCTACGTGCATGAGCCCGTGCCCGTCGTGGGGCACGCGGGGTCGAGCGTGATCGGCGAGGCGTTCAAGCAGGCGTGGCGCAACTTCGTTGGCCTGGTCGCCCTGGGCATCCGCTCGCTGGGGGTGGTGCTCCCCTTCGGCACGGTGGCCGTGATCGCCTGGTTCGCGGTTCAGCGCCGCCGCAAGCTCAGCGCGACACGACCTTGACGTCCCGCACTTCCACGGGCTGGCCCGCGACGAGGATCGGGGTCTGGCGCTCCTGTGCCGTCTTGTTGAACGCCGCGACGTCGCTCCGGACCAGCTCGTTGAACTTGGCGAGGTAGCCGTCGAGCGCGGCACGGAGCTCCTTCAGCCGCGCGACCACCACTTCGCTCGGCGGCTGCGCGTAAGCCAGCGCGAGCCCGAAGCCGAGCCCTTGCAGCCGCTCCTGAAAGCGGTTGAGGTAATGGATGTCGTCCTGTCCCGCGTCGCGCTGCACGTCGGAATTGTACAGGCTGTCCTTCAGCTCCTTGAGCTTCCGCCCCAGCTCGCGGGCTTGGCGGCTCACGGCTGAGTCGGGAGCGGCGTTGTCGCGCAGCGCTTGCTGCGTGTTCTTGAGCTGCGTCTCGAGGCTCACGATGCGGTTCAGCATCTCGTGCAGCGCCGACACGGCGTTGCGCCACTCCAGCCCGGCGCGCAGCTGCGCGGCGAACTTGGCGGGATCCCCGCCCAGGATCGGATCTGGTTCCACGGTGATCGTGCCCGTCGCGCCGTGGCCCTCCGCGGCGAGCGCCACGGTGTAGGTCCCAGGAATCGCGCGTGGCCCCTGGAGAGTGCGGAACGGGTTCTCCTCCTCCTCTCCGCCCGCAGGCCGCTCGAAGTTGAGCCGCGTCGGGGCGGCATACCGCAGGTTCCACACGTAGCGGTTGACGCCCTGCTTCCCCGGCCCGCCCGAATCCACCGCGACGGTGTCGCCCTGGCTGTCGGTGATGGTCACGATCACGCGGCCGCGGCGCGAGCGCTCGCGTCGGCCCCCCGCGCCCGCCCCGTCGGGCTGGGCGTCTGAGCGCGTGGTGCCGGTATCGAGCGCGGCCTTGAGGTAGTAATCCAGCACACCGCCGGCGGGCGCGTTGGGCGTGCTGAAGCGGGTGGGAGCCACGCCGCCGCGGCGTGGCCGCACGCGAATCTGCGCCGGCAGGGCGCCAAAGAGATGGAAATCCGAGGCGAGCACATCGGGGGTCAGCTGCTCGAGGGCCGTGATGTTGTCGAGCACGAACAGCCCGCGCCCGTGTGTCGCGATCACAAGGTCGTGTGTCCGCTTGACGAACTGGACGTCGTACACCGGTACCGTCGGGAAGTCGGCCTTGAGCGGCTTCCAGGTGACGCCGGCATCACGCGAGTACCACAGGCCCGCATCGGTGCCGAGCACCAGGAACCCTCGGAGATTGGGGTCCTCGCGCACCACACGCGCGGGAACGTCGGCCAGCAACCCTTTGCCGATGTCCGACCACGTCTTCCCATAATCGCTGGTCTTGAAGATGTACGGCCGCCGGTCGTCGAGTTGGTGTCGGTCGATCGCGATAAAGGCGGCGCCCGCGTCGAACGGCGATACCCCGATCTGATACACGCGCCCCTCGATGTCTTTCACACCTGGGAAGTGGCCCGCCACGTTGCTCCACGTCTTGCCGCCATCCCGCGTCACCTGCACCAATCCGTCGTCGGTGCCAACCCAAATCACGTTGCTGTCGCTAGGGGCGAGGTTGACGGTGAGGATCGTTCCGTAGCTCTCGGCGCCCGAGATGTCGTACTCGATCGGGCCGCCGCTCGTCACCTGCTTCGCCTTGTCGTTGCGAGTGAGATCCGGGCTGACCGCGACCCAACGCTCGCCGCCGTCGGTGCTCCTGAACACGACGTTGCCGCCCATGTAGACGGTATTCACGTCGCGTGGCGCCACCGCGATCGGCGTGGTCCAGTTGAACCGGTACTTCAGGTCGGCCGGCTTCCTCTCCGAGACACCGGAGAGATAGGGCCGCATCGAGCGCACGACCCCGGTCTTCAAGTCGAGGCGCGTGGCATTGCCATTCTGCGAATCGACGTACAGGACCGACGTATCGCTCGGCGCCAGCACCGCGTATTCCCCGTCACCGCCCGCGACCGTGAACCACTCCGAGCCGTTCAGACCCCCACCGCCCGCGCCGCCACCCCCTCCTACGTTGCTCGACGGCCCGCACCACGCATTGTTGTCCTGCAGGCCGCCGCACAGCATGTAGGGGCTGTCGCTGTTGCCGGCCGACACCATGTAGAACTGCTCGATCGGCAGGTTGTTGAGGTAGCGCCAGCTCCTGGCCCCATTCTCGGTGACGTACACGCCGCCGTCGTTGCCCTGAATCATGCGGTCAGGATTCTGCGGATCGATCCACACGGCGTGATGGTCTACGTGCACGCCGCGGTCGATCGGCGTCGTGGTCTTCCCACCGTCGTCGGAGCGGAGCAGCAGGTAGGACGAGAAGAACAGCTTGCGATCGTCCACCGGCGAGACGTGCATGAGCGAGAAGTAGAACGGGCGGGCGGACAGGCCGTGAAAATCGGACACTTTGGTCCAATGATCGCCCTGGTCCCTCGAGTCCCACAGCATGCCCTGCTTCGTCTCGATCAGGGCGTATACGTGGCTCGGATTGGTGGGACCGACCGCGAGCGCGATGCGGCCCAGCAGGCCGGTGGGCAGCCCCTCCTTGAGCCGCTGCCAGGTCACGCCGCCGTCGGTGGAGCGGTAGATGCCGCTCGCAGCGCCGCCCGACACGAGCTCCCAGGGATGGCGCACGAACTGCCACATACCGGCGAACAGCACCCGCGGATTCCCCGGCACCATGACGAGGTCCGCCGCGCCGGTCGTGTCGTTGAGGAAGAGTACCTTCTGCCAGGTTTTGCCGCCGTCGGCCGTGCGGAACACCCCACGCTCCGCGTTCGGCGCCCACACGTGGCCCAGCGCGGCCACGAGCACGACGTTGGGGTCGGTGGGATCGATCACGATCCGGGAAACCTGTCCCACGTCGCCGAGGCCCATGAACTGCCAGCTCTTGCCGGCGTCGGGGGACATGAACACGCCGGCTCCGTCCACGACGTCGTTGCGCGGGTTTCCTTCTCCGGTGCCTACCCACACGGCGTTTGGGTTGGAAGGAGCGAGCGCGATCGCGCCGATGGAGGCGGTCGGCTGGTCTTTGAAGACCGCGTCCCACGAATCCCCGCCGTCGCCCGTCTTCCAGACGCCGCCTGCCGAGGCGCCGACGTAATAGACGTTGCGGTCCCCGGGGACACCGGCGACGGCGGCGACACGCCCGCCGCCGACCGAGGGCCCAAGGTTACGGAACCTGAGGTTGTTGAGGGAATCCGCGCCCTGCGTCGGAGCGGTCGCTGCCGGCGCCGGAGTGGCGGGCTGGCTCTTGGGCCGCTTGCGACCCTGGCCCGCGAGGGGTACGGTGACGACGAAAGCGAGCAGCGTGGCGAGGATTCGAGACATGGACGGCTCCTTCTGGCGATCCGGGCTGGAACGGCGTGTCGGCGCTGTATACGAAGACTCGAGGTTCCGCGTTGGGACCGTGCGACGACCGCCTGATTTACCGGTCGGGTGGCGATGCGTCAAGCTGTTGGCGACGCTCGACGTTTTGCAGGCACCGGCCGCGGCGCATGATGTCGCGCCGTCACCGTGTGGTTCGAGCGCGAGGGACGACTGGGGCGGACCGCCTTCTACGTCACATGAACACGGCGGGCTAGCGGGCGCCCGCACGCCGGGCCATAGTCAAGCGAGCGAACACAGGAGACCGCCATGGCCGACACGATCCGCAGGGTCAGCTACTACTACGCCAGCATACCCGACAAGCCCGGGGAGGGAGCCCGCCTGCTCGACGTGCTGAAGAACGCGGGCGTGAATCTGCTCGCACTCCACGCCTTTCCCAGCGCCCGCAAGGCGCAGGTCGATTTCGTGCCGTCGAATGCCGGCGCCTTCACCGCCGCGGCGCAGAGTGCCAAGGTCAAGCTGTCGAAGCCGAAGACGGCCTTCCTGCTTGACGGCGAGGACCGGGTGGGTGCGCTGGCGGGAGTGCTGGCACGGCTCGGTGCGGCAAAGATCAACGTGACGGCGGTGACGGGCGTGTGCAGTGGCATGGGCCGCTACGGCGCGATACTGTGGGTGAAGCCGAAGGACGTAGATAAGGCCGCGTCGACGCTAGGAGCTTCTTAAGACAGAGGCGTCGGGCGGGGAAGCGTCACCGACTGCCGCCGCGACTCAGGGCGTCGTGCCCGAATTTCTCGCGCACCGTGTCGATGACGTCGGCAAGCGTCCGATCGCGCTCGGTTTCCAGCGGCTCGGCGGCCGGCTCGAGTAGAGACAGCTGTGCGTCCTCACTTGCCGGCGCGAGCTGCGAGAGCGCCACGCCGACGAGCCGGGCGGGCACGCGTCGCGTCGCGCGGAGTCGCTTGAGGAGAGCCTGCGCCACCACGTAGACCGCGCGGTCGGATCGCACGGGGTGGGACAGCGTGCGGCTCGCCTGTCGGGTCGTGAAGTCGGCGTCGCGCAGCTTGACCGTCACGGTGCGTGCGACGAGCCCCGCTGCCCGGACGTCGGCGCTGGCGCGATCCGCCAGCGTCAGCAGCTTGGCGGCGAGCGCCGCATCGTCGTCCAAGTCCATCGGGAAGGTCTCGTCGCGACTCACCGACTTGGTCTCGCGGTTCGCCGCGACCTGCGTATGATCGACGCCGCGCACGCGCTCGTACAGCCACGCGCCCTCGCGGTCACCCAACCAGCCGATCAACGTGGCCCGGTCGTGACGCACGGCATCTCCCACGCTGCGGAGCCCGAAGCGCGCCAGGCGCTCCTGGAACCGGGGACCCACGTGGGGAATGTCGGCGAGCGCGAACTGCAGCATGAACTCGGCCTCGCCACCCGCCGGGACCACCATCACTCCGTCGGTGCCGGTTCCCTCCCCCGGACGCGGCTTCGCGACCCCCGCGGCGAGCTTGGCGACGAGCTTGGAGGTGCCGCCGCCGATCGAAACGGTAAGAGCGGTCTCGCTACGCACGGCCTCACGAATGCGGCGGCCCGTGTCTGCGAGTGACTCGCCGTATAGCTCGGCGGTTCCTGTGAGATCGAGGTACGACTCGTCGCTCGAGGCCTGCTCCACGACGGGCGTGAAGCGACGTAGCACAGCGCCGATTTCGCGGCTCTTGTCGGCGCAGGCCTCCCACGGCACCGGCACGACCATTGCACCAGGACAGAGGCGCGCCGCGCGGGCCGTCGACATGGCGGAGCGGACGCCGTAGGCCCGAGCCTCGTAGGACGCCGAGGTCACGACTCCGCGCCCCTCCGCGGAGCCGCCAACGATCAACAGGCGCGCGCGCCCCGCGCCCGTCGGGTCCACGAGACGCGCCACCGCCACGTAGAAAGCGTCCGCGTCGGCAAGTAGAATGCGGCGGACAATCGGACGGTCGGACGGTCGGACGGACAAGACGTCACCGCGATGGGGGGACCACGTTCGGTGGATGGCTCTTCAACACTTGCTCGAGAATGGCACGCCGCTCCGGGATGCTGTAGAGCGTGAGGCGATAGACCTCGTCGTCCGACCCGCCCAGGACGCCACCGTAACGGTTCGGCTCGGGCGTCTGGTGCCGAACAGACTTCACTACCAGGCGAAGCTCATCCACCTGGCCGATCGGAAGCCGATAGGTCGAGTCGTTGCCCCGTAGGACGAGTGTGTCGTTGCGGAGCTGGACCAGGTGGAGCTCCCAGATGATCCTGCTGTCGTTGAGCGTCACCTGCCAGCGATCGTCCTGCTGGGCCCCTGCGCTGGTTGCGGCTACGAACGCCAGCCCGAGCACGACGAGGGTCTTCACGAGCCGGCCTTCGTGGTCTTGCCCTCGACGGGCGGCGCCTTCCTGCGCTTCTTCTTGAGCCGGGTGTTCCCGTAGGTGCCTCTATAGATCTTGCCACGCTTGGTGCGGCGATCGCCTTTGCCCATCAGCCGTTCTCCGTTGTCCGTCGTCCGTGATCGGTTAGGTGCGGCCGCCGAGCTTGAGGAGGCGCTGGAATTGGTCGGGCGATACTGGCATCACCGAAAGCCGTCCAATTCGCACCAGCCCGAGGTCGGCGAACGCGCGGTCCTTCTTAATCTCGGCAAGCGGCACCGGCCGCGGCAGTCTCGAGTCGGCCTTCAGATCCACCACGGCGAGCTTGGGGTCCTTCTGCTTGGGATCGGGGTAGGCCGCCGACGCGACCTGGGCCAAGCCGACCACCGCCTTCTCGTCGCCCGTATGGTAGACCAGCACCCGGTCGCCCGGCTGCATCTGACGCAGGTGCTTCAGCGCGAGGTTGTTGTTGACTCCGTCCCAGACAGCCGTTTTCTGGCGCGCCAGGTCGTCGTAGCTGTAGGTGGACGGCTCGGTCTTGACGATCCAGAAGTTCGGCATAAGGCAGGCTATGGAGGTCGGTGGAGGTTAGTGGAGGATGGTGGAGGTCGTCCACTCCGCAAGGGAAGTAACCAGTTCGCTCATTACGTCGCCATCCGTTCTGCCCGACCGCTTCTGGATCTTGAACGAGTGATCTCCACCGTCAACTAGGTGGAGCGTGGCTCGCGTGCCGAGCGCGTGCACCCCGGTGCGGAGCAGCTTCAGGTCGGCGAACTCGTCCCGCGTGCCCTGCAAGAACAGCATCGGAATCTGCACCCTCGAGAGATGCTCCGCCCGCTTGTCATCCGGTCGTCCTGGAGGATGCAACGGAAAGCCGAGGAACACGAGCCCGCGCACGCCCGGGAGGGGGGATTCGGCCTGGGCGGTTGACGTCATGCGACCACCGAATGACTTGCCCCCGGCGATGAGGGGCAAGTCTGGGGCGACGCGAGCCGCTTCCGCCACCGCTGCCCGCACCGCCGCCGTGGCGACCGCTGGCGGATCGGGTCGCCGCGCCCGACGCTCCATGTAGGGGAACTGATACCGGAGCGTGGCGATCCTCGCTTCCGCGAGACGCCGTGCGAGCGTCTCGAGAAACGGATGCCGCATGCCGGCGCCCGCGCCATGCGCCACCACGTAGACGAGGCGCGCGCCCTCCGGCCGCAGCAGCAGACCCGATACGTCAGTACCGTCCGCCCCCGCCGCCCCCGCCCCCGCCCCCGCCCCAGCCCCGAC
>DATEGE010000193.1:0-13326 GCA_035280265.1 Gemmatimonadales bacterium
ACGACCATGGTGTCCTCTTCCCAAGGCTCACTTGTGGACTTGTTCCTCACACCGCCCCACAGATCAACGACTTTCTCACCTCGATGGTACACGCAACAGGCCCCGCCCAATTCGCGTCGCCGCGAGAAATTCTCAGCGAACGCATCTCGCACAGCCTCAAAGCCCGCACTTACATGCCCGTCGATACGGATTCGTTGTGACGATTCCATCGTAGGACACTCCTCTCTCTTGTCACCGTACTAAGTGGGGCCGGAGACCGTCATGAGGTAGTTGTGAAGGAATCGTTCGAGCATGGCGATGCTCGCGCAGATTGGGTGTGAAAGTGGGTGTGCTAGATGGGCACCGGTAAGCGCCGCGCGGTTTCGGTAGACTGTCGGGCGGTTTCGTTTAGGAATGGCGCCTCTTGTCGCGGCATGGCGTTTGCTGTCGCGTTACACGTGACTACGGATCAAGAGGCTGGGGGTTCGAGTCCTCCTGGGCGCATGTAATACGCCACCGCCAGTTCCTGTCATGCCGAAGACCAGCGCTGGATTACTGCTCTACCGCCTCCGGTCCGGTGCGCTCGAGCTGCTCCTCGCGCACCCAGGAGGGCCGTTTTGGGCCGCCAAGGACGACGGCGCGTGGTCGATCCCAAAAGGAGAATTCGAGCGGGGCGAGGATCCCCTTGCGGCAGCGCGGCGTGAGTTCACGGAAGAGACGGGATTCGTGGCTGACGGCGATTTCGTGCCGCTCACGCCGCTGAAGCAGAAGAGCGGCAAGACGGTGCACGCGTGGGCGGTGCAGATGGATTGCGACCCCGCCAAGATCCGAAGCAATACGTTCGCGTTCCGCGGACGCGAATACCCCGAGATCGATCGGGCGGGATGGTTTGGTTTAGCCGAGGCGAGAACGAAGATCTTGCCTGGGCAAGCGCCGTTCTTGGATGAAGTGGAGAGGCTGGTCCTCGGGCGGTAGGTACGGCGAACGCATTGTCGAGCACCTTGGCGGACCCCGTAGTCCCCGACCGGCCAGACGTCGAAGGGCCACCGCAGCCGAGAAGGTGGTCTTCGTCACGGGTCGAGTACTCTGGTTCCTCAGGTCAGGAGATCGCTGCCCCGCGCTCGGCGAGCAGCTCCTTGAGAACGGAGCGGTGGCAGCGCTCCTCATTCTCGCAGTAGCAACCGATTGAGAAGCTGGTCTGACGAGACAGCGCGGCCAGAACGTCGAGGATCCGCGACGCATCCGGCTGGTCCATTTCGGCGCGAAACTTCCGTTGGAATGCTTTCCACGATCGCTCGTCGCGTGATCGTTGCGCAAAGCTCACCAGCCCCTGGCTGGGCGCCAGCATGGGCAGCCAGACATCGTAGAAATCACGCTGTGCGAACTGCGCTTTGGGCACGCCACGCGGTGGCCTGCGAACCGTGCCGAGCCGCAAGCCCTCATGGGGCCTCCTGGGAGACCCCAGGCGCACCACGCTGATCGGCATCCTTTGGACTATGCCTTCGCGTAATGTCCGGCCCCGAGAAAGTGCAGCGACACGTAGGGCTCGTCCCCCAGCACCCAGCTGTCGTGCGGCTCGGGCGGAATATGGAAAAGCATGCCGGGCCCCAGCTCCCACACCCGACCGTCGTCGAACGCCGCCGTAGCGCGACCCTGCAGCACGAGCCCCACGTGCTCCACGCGGCAGCGCTCGGCACCGACGACCGGCCCGACATCCACTGACCACCGCCAGCCAGGCTCGTAGGTCGCGCGGCCGACGGTGAGGCCCCCGATATTCACGAGCTCGAACCGCCCGCGGGAGAAGTGGCGAACCTCATCAGGCGCTTCGAACCGCTTGAGGATCACGTCGAGCATGGACGCCGAGCGAGAAGGTGGAGGCTAGTCGCTGCCGCCGTCGTGATGGCGCGCCACACGCGCGACCGTGACGCGCGCACCACGACGCCCTTCGCGAACGCTAGGGCAGCGCGCCCGCGTTGGCGAGGTCTGTAACCGCCGCCGCGAGCGTCCGTACCTTGGCGGGATCGCCGGCTCCCGCTGCGTCGCCGCCGAGCTGCGCGGCGAGCTGGGACAGCGAGTCGTGTCGCTCGCGCCCGGTGAGTTTCTGCGCCTGCGCGAGCGCCTGCCGCACGGCCGTCACCCGCTCTGGGCTCAACCCATTTGCGCGCGCCAGCTGATCCACGTACGCACCCGCGAGGGCGAAGCTCGGCGGCCAGACGATCTTCGGCTGGTCCTGCGTGTTGAAGTAGTCCCAATGAACGCTCTTCGCGGCATCGATCTCATTCTGCGACAGGAACCCGCTCGGCAGCAGATCGAGCACGTCGAGCCCCAGGGCGATCTCCGAGCTGTAGATCCGCCCGTTGTACCAGTAGGCCGACCACGAGCCGGCGCCGATGAGGGTAGTCGAGTCGATGGGGCCCCGATCGAAGAACGCGATCTCCTTCGGATGGGCGGCGTCGGTCCAATCGAACACGGAGATGCCGCCCTGGTACCAGGCTTGCGCCATGACGTCCCTGCCGGGGATCGGGATGAGTGACCCGTTGTGCGCGACGCAGTTCTCGAGCTCGGTCTGCGCCGCCGGCATCTTGTAGTAGCTCCGGAACGTCATGCGGCGGTCGTCCAGCGTGAAGATCGCATCCGCGCCCCACTCGTGCCGGTCGGTGGCACGGCACTTCGGTCCCCCGCCGCCACCCCATTCGTCCGTGAAGAGCAGCTTCGTGCCGTCGTTGTTGAACGTGGCGGAGTGCCAGTAGGAAAAGTTCGAATCCGAGACCGCGCCGATCCGCCTGGGGTGCGCCGCGTCGCGGATATCGAGGAGCAGCCCGTAGCCCGCACATGCCCCGCCCGCGAGGCCGATCGCCGGGTACACGGTGATGTCGTGACATTGCTCGGGTCCGGGCCGCACGCCGTTCGCGCCGGGCTTGGGCGCCCCGACCATGACGTCAACGATCCCCTGGATCGCGCCACGCAGCGCGGCACTGTCGGCGCCGTTCGGCCCGCCGGTCCCGTGGCGCGCCCTGGCGACGCTATCCAGCATCCGGCCGACGAATCCCGGCCCCAGCACGTACTCCATCCCGCGAACGGTGACGGTAAAGCCACCCTTGGCTCGCGCTTCAGCCGCGGCCTTCGCTGCCTTGGCGACGTCTTGGGGCGCCTCGGCGTGCGTCGGCGGTGCGGTGAGCGAATCGAAGATGCGGGGCGAGCTTACGATCGCCGCTTGCTGCGGCGCGGTGAGCGGCACCTTGATGACCTCGATGCGGAACCGCGCGCTCGCGGGGTTAGAGTCCGGGGGCGCCGAGACGCAGCCGGCGAGCTCGGTGGGCGACCGCACCGGCGCCGAGCCGGAGACGTAGATGTAGACGTTCGCCGTGTCGGTGGGATCGATCACCACGGTGTGGGTGTGCGAGCCGCGACAGGTCTGCACGTTGGCGATGTACTTGGGATTCTTGATGTCGGAGATGTCGAAGATGCGGATGCCGCGCAGCCGGTCGGTGCTGACCGAATCGTGCACGCCTTGCGTGCCGCAGTCGAGCCGGCCGCCCATCCCCTCACCCGATACGAACAGCAGGTTCTTGTACACCGAGACGTCGCTCTGCGACGCCGGGCAGAGATAGCCCACCGTAAGGCGCGGCGGCTCCTGTGGGTTCGAGATATCCCACACCTGAAAGCCGTTGTAATTCCCCTGGATGACGTAGTTCCGATTGAACGCGACGTCCGAGTTGGTGACGCCCGCGAACTGCTCCGGCTCGGGTGTGTTCGAGACCAATCGCAGATTCCACGCCGCTTGCGCGGCGCGGGTCACCGGGTACGCGCGTTGCGCGCTACTGTCGACGCGCACGGTTCCGGGGCGGAGCCCCACCCGCGGATCGGGATTGGGGGGCAGCGTCGACAGGTTCACGCCGCCGGACGACGAGGCACACCCAGCGAGGGTCAGGGTTCCGAGGGTAACGGCGAGGGTGGCGAGCGAGTGACGGACCGTTGCACGTAGCATAGCTCATCCCGGTCAAGGGTTCACGCACGACTGGACAATGACGGCGGACAAACAGAGTGCTGCGAGCGGACTAGGGCCCCGCGGACAAGAGGTCAGCGAGCATCCGTTGCATGCGCTCGATTTCCGTAGTCTGATCGGCGAACACGTTGGCGGCGAATCGATACACCGGCTCCTCTTCACCCGCGCCGCGTGACGCGAACAGCTCGTTCACCATCGTAATGGCACCCTGGTGGTGCCGAATCATGTACTGCAGGAACAGGGCGTCGAACTCCCGGCCACGAGCCCGGTCGACCCGGGTAAGCTCGTCGGCGGTGAGCATCCCCGGCATCAAGGCCGCGTGCTCCATTCCCGCCATCATCATGTGCGACGCATCCGATTCTGGGACGGCTTGATGACGGTCCGTGAGCCAGCGCCGCATCAACACGATCTCGTCCCGCTGACCCACCACGATGCGCTCACACAGGGCGCGCATCGCGGGGCTGGCGCCGTGCGTGGACGCCCAGCCTGCCATGAGCACCGCCTGCGCGTGGTGCTGGATCATGCCGGACATGAAATGCACGTCGGCCGCGGTGAAGGTATCGACCGGCCGTGGGGCCGGCGACTCCGACGCCATTTGGGCGGCGATCCGCGCTGCGGGAGTGGCGACGAACGCCGCGCTCGCGAGGGCGGCTCGCAGATTCAGAATGCGGCGTCTCGTCAGGTTACGCTCCGGCCGGAGGACGCAAGGACACAATAGATAGCGCGACTCACGTGGGAGCACAAATGCCGTTTGTCAGGAAACCTCCGCACCGCGCTCGGCCAGCAGCTCCTTCAGAATGGAACGGTGATAGCGCTTCCCGTTTCTCGCCGTAGCGCCCTTGTTTCTTGGCTCAGACGAGGGGGGTGTTGACAGCAGGCTGGGAGTGAAGCATATTAGTAACCGATTGGTTACTTGAAAGGCTGCTTACAGCCCTTGCTGAATTGAGAACATTTCACAACAGCTACCAATTGGTTACTACTCGTGCACCGCGCGCTCGCTCACGCTGACGTCTTCCGCGCCGTCGCCGACCCCACCCGGCGCGCCATCCTCGACCGGCTGCGCGCGGGGCCGACGCCGGTGAATGCCCTCGTTGAAGACTTTCACCGCAGCCGGCCCGCCATTTCCAAGCACCTCCGTGTGCTGCGGCAAGCGCGCCTCGTCGCTGAGACCCGGGTCGGACGCGAGCGGCTGTACCGCTTGCAGCCCGAGCCTCTGCGACAGCTAGCCGGCTGGATCGAGGGATATCGCGCCTACTGGCTCACGAACCTCACCCAACTCAAGCGCTACCTGGAGCAGGAATGACCTCTCTCGCCCTTCAACCCGCACGGTCCGTCGCCGATCTGACCGCCGGCGTCATTCTCGCGACCATCGAAATCGCCGCCTCTCCCGAGCGGGTGTTTCGCGCCCTCACCGATCCCAACGATCTGGTCCGTTGGTGGGGCTCCCCGGACACGTACCGCACCGAAGTATGGACGGCGGACGTGCGGGTCGGCGGGCGCTGGCGCGCCACCGGGCACGGCGCCGACGGGCGCCCCTTCAGCGTGCAGGGCGAGTTCCTGAAGGTCGAACCCCCCCGCCAGCTCGTGCAGACGTGGCAGCCCGACTGGGAGGGCGGCCTCGTTACGACACTCACCTACCGACTCGAGCCCATTGCCGGTGGCACGCGACTGACGCTTCGCCACGAGGGGTTCGGGGAGCATCGGGAGTCGTGCCAGAGCCACGGCCAGGGTTGGGAACGGGTGCTGGGATGGCTGGGCGCGTATGTGACGGGCGTCGCAACCGTACAACCGAGCGAGCGCCGCGGAGTGGCCGCGCGCTACTTCAATCCGCTGCGGCTCAGCACGTACCTCCTCGTCTTGTACTTTCTGGGACATACCCGGGGCGCGCTGTTGTCCCTCCCCCACTTCAGTGCGGAGGCCGACGCAGTCCTGGCTTCGATGAAGTCGGTTCACTTTCAGTGCCTCGGCTCGACCTGCACCTGGTTCGGGTTCTACCTGGGCTTCGGCTACCTCGTCTCGGCCTTCTTCCTTCTCTCCGCCGCCATGACGTGGTACTTGGGCGGGCTCAGTCGCGTCGAACGCCGCCGCTTGGTGCCACTCACCTGGATGCTGTTCTTGAGTCACGCGGCGGACGCCGTCATCGCGTGGACCTGGTTCTTCATCGCGCCGCAGCTGTTCTCGACCGTGATCGCGGCGCTGCTGGGCTTCGAATGCATCACTCAATCAACAAGGAGCAAGCCATGAACAACGGGAAGATCGAGTTCGCCTACGAGCTCTATATTGCGGCGCCGGCCGAGCAAGTCTGGAAGGGATTGATCGACGCGGCAGCGACGAAACAGTACGTCTATGGCACGCGGCTGCAAAGCTCGCTCAAACGGGGGGCGCCGTACGCGTATCTCGCGGATGGAGACTTCCGAGTCGTGGACGGCCGGATCATCGAGATCGAGCCGGCGCAGCGGCTCGTGATGACCTGGTCGGCCCATTGGGACGACGCCGTTGCCCAGGACCCACCGTCGCGAGTGACCTACCAGCTGACCGCGATCGACCCGACGACCACCAAGCTATGTCTCGTGCACGACGACTTCGCGAGCGAGACGGCGACCTACACCGGATCGGTGGCGAGCTGGCCACTGATGCTCTCCTCGCTCAAGTCGCTGCTCGAGACCGGGAAGGCGATCGCCGTCAAATGAGACGTAGGACATAACTCGATACCCACCAAACGGTTGCGACGGGCGCTGTAGCCAACGCGTCGAGCCCGCCTATGGCAGCCTGTCGCAGCCGCACCCCCTGGTGCCGCAAAAACACCCTTAACATCGCAACCGCTCACCCCTACCCTAGGCACCGCGCGCGGCCGTCTGACTGTTGCGCCGACGCAACCGTGAGCACGGTCACAGTGTGCGCGGTCAGGG
Source organism: Gemmatimonadales bacterium (assembly GCA_035280265.1). Classification (GTDB taxonomy): domain Bacteria; phylum Gemmatimonadota; class Gemmatimonadetes; order Gemmatimonadales; family GWC2-71-9; genus AG41. The sequence continues at coordinate 6,895 of DATEGE010000193.1, forward strand.
TGCGAGAAGGTTAGGGGTGGGAGGACGCAACATGGCCGCACCGCTGCACCTACTGTTGGTCGAAGATTCCGAGGACGATGCATTGCTGCTGTTGCGCGAGCTGACGCGCGCCGGCTTCGCTCCCGTGGCCGAGCGCGTGGACAACCGTGCCGCCATGGAGTCCGCCCTGGATCGTCAATCGTGGGACCTCGTCATCGGTGACTACAGCATGCCGCATTTCGGCGGTCCTGACGCGCTCGCCCTCGTGCGGGAGCGCGGGTTGGAGGTGCCTTTCATTATCGTGTCCGGCACGATCGGGGAGGAGCGGGCCGTCGCCGCGATGAAGGCCGGGGCGAGCGATTACGTGCCGAAGGGTAACCTGAAGCGGCTCGTGCCGGTGATCGAGCGGGAGCTGCGGGAGGCGGCTGGTCGGCGCGAGCGCCTCGTCACCGCCGCCGCGCTGCGCGCGGCCGAGGCCAGCTACAGCACTCTCGTCGAAAACGCTCCCGTCGGCATCTATCGTTCCACTCCCGCGGGCCGGTTCCTGTCCGCGAATATCGCCCTGGCGCGCATCCTCGGCTACGACTCGGTGGCGGAGGTGCTGGGCCTCGATCTCACGCGCGGTGTGTACGCCGACCCGGCCGAGCGGCAGCGGCTGCTCGACCGTGACAGCTACACCGACCGCGAGTACGACGAAGTCGAGACCACCTGGAAACGGAGGGACGGCGGCCGGCTGACCGTGCAGCTGAGCGTTCGGGCCGTGCGCCGCGGCGACGGGTCGGTGGAGTACTACGAAACGTTCGTGCGCGACCTCACGCAGCAACGCGGTCTCGAGGCCCAGCTGCTGCACGCGCAAAAGATGGAGGCCGTCGGGCGCTTGGCCGGGGGCGTGGCGCACGACTTCAATAACCTGCTCACGGTGATTCTGAGCTACAGCGACCTGCTGCTCGAGGATCTGCCATCCGATCGATCCGAGCGTGAGGACATCGAAGAGATCCGCAAGGCGGCGGTCGCGGCAAGCTCGTTGACTCGGCAGCTGCTCGCCTTCAGCCGCCAGCAGGTGCTCCAGCCACGGGTCCTGGACATCAACGGCGTCGTCACCGCCACCGAGAAGCTGCTCACCCGGTTGCTCGGCGAGGACGTGCGCTTGACCACGTCGTTGGCCTCCGACCTGGGGGCGGTCAAGGTCGACCCGGGCCAGCTGGAGCAGATCATCATGAATCTGGCGGTGAACGCTCGGGACGCGATGCCGCGCGGCGGTCGGCTGACGATCGAGACGGCGAACGTCGATATGGATGAAGCCTACGTGCGCGGACATCCCGTGGCGCAGCCGGGCCGCTACGCCATGCTAGCGGTCTCCGACACCGGGATCGGCATGGATGCGGAGACGCAGGCGCGCATCTTTGAGCCGTTCTTCACCACCAAGGACCCGGGCAAGGGCACCGGGCTCGGCCTCGCCACGGTGTACGGGATCGTCAAGCAGTCAGGTGGCTTCATCTGGGTATACTCGGAGCCCGGCCACGGCACGAGTTTCAAGATCTACCTGCCCCGGGTGGATGACGCGGCGAGGTCGGCGCCGGCAGCGAGCGCGCCTGTCGTCGGAGGCTCGGAGACGGTGCTCGTGGTGGAAGACGTGCCGGCGGTACGGGCGGTGGCGTCCGAGATGCTCACGCGCTACGGCTACACCGTGCTGGAAGCCGCCGACGCCGAGACGGCGTTGCGGCTCGCCGCGAAGCACGACGGGGAGATCCACCTCCTGCTGACGGACGTCGTGATGCCCGATGCCAGCGGCCGTGAGCTCGCGGACAAACTGGTGAAGCTCAAGCCGGGCATGAAAGTGCTCTACATGTCCGGCTACACCGACGACGCCGTGGTGCGTCACGGCGTGCTGCAGGACGGGATCGCCTTCCTGCAAAAGCCGTTTACGCCGGAGAGCCTGGCGCGCAAGCTGCGAACCGTCCTCGACCAGTCGTAACCACCGCCCCGCCACGGGAGGCTCTGATGAGAGCTGATGCGTTGCTGCTCGCCTTGGGCGTGGCCGGCTGCGCCTCCCCCCTGCTCGCCCAGCACCCCGACACCGTGGCGCAACATCGCGACACGGCTACGTCGGTGGCGGCGCTCAAGAAGCTGAGTGTCGAGGAGTTGATGAACGTCCAAGTGACGTCGGTGTCCCGCCGCCCCGAGAAGCTGTCGCAGGTCCCGTCGGCGATTCAGGTGATCACCCAGCAAGATATCCGTCGCTCGGCCGCGTCGAGCCTCCCGGAGGCATTGCGGCTCGCCACCAATTTGCAGGTTGCGCAGGTGAATGCGCGCCAATGGACCGTGAGCGCGCGCGGCTTCAACGGCTCCGCCGCCAACAAGCTGCTGGTGCTCATCGACGGCCGAACGGTATACACGCCGCTCTTCTCGGGAGTGTTCTGGGACGTGCAGGACGTGCCCCTCTCCGACATCGACCGGATCGAGGTCATCAGCGGCCCGGGGGCTACGTTGTGGGGCACCAACGCGGTCAACGGCGTGATCAACATCATCACGAAGGACGCCAAGGAAACGCAGGGGCTGCTGGTGTCGGGGGGAGGCGGCACGGAGCTGCGGGGCTTTGGAGGCGCGCGGTACGGCGGCACTCTCGGCCCCGCGCTGCGATTCCGGGTCTATGGGAAGGGATTTGCGCGGCAGCCCTCGGTGCTCCCTAGTGGCCAGGACTCGACCGACGACTCGCATCTGGGACAGGGCGGCTTGCGGATGGACTGGGAGGCTCCCAGGGGCAACCACGTCACGCTGCAAGGAGACCTCTACAACGGCCGGATCACGCAGCCGAACGTTGGCGACGTCGTGACGAGCGGTGGCAACGTCGTCGCCAGGTGGTTGCATACGGTGTCCGCGAATTCGAACGTCACGGCCCAGCTGTATTACGACCGAACCCATCGGGACATCCCGGGCACGTTTGGTGAGTTCCTCGAGACCTACGACGTCGATGCCCAGCATCGCTTCCGGCTCGGGAGTCGGCAGGACGTGGTGTGGGGACTGGGCTACCGTCTCATCAACGATCACGTCGCGAACAGCGCGCAGCTGGCGTTCCTGCCGCCGCACGTCGCGCGTGAATGGTTCAGCGGGTTCGTCCAGGACGAGATCGCCGTCGACCCCGAGCGATTGCGCGTCGCCATCGGGACGAAGGTGGAACACAACCCGTATACCGGCGTCGAGATCCAGCCTAGCGGCAGGATGAGCTGGACGGTGAGTCCCGTCGCGACGCTGTGGGCGGCGGTGTCTCGGGCCGTGCGGGCGCCCTCGCGCATCGATCGGGAGTTCTATGTACCGAATCCGGCCCCGCCGCCACCCTACTTCCTGGCGGGCGGTCCGAATTTCCATTCCGAGGAGGAGCTGGCCTACGAATTGGGGTACCGCCGACAGAGTGAGGCGCTGGCCCTGTCGGTCGCGACCTTCTACAATCGGTACTACGGACTCCGCAGCCTGGAGCAGACCAATCCACCACAGCCGCTTCCGCTGGTCATCGGCAACGGCCAGGACGGCGAGTCGTACGGAGCCGAGCTGATCGGCGACTATCGGGTGACGAACCGCTGGCGGCTGCACGCGGGGTATACGGAGCTGCGGGTGCACGTTTGGCCCAAGCCCGGAAGCACTGACCAGAGCCACGGCAGCGGAGAATCGCACGATCCGGAGCGGCAGTTCACGGTCACATCGTCAGCGGATTTGCCCGCGAACCTGGGGTTCGACGCCACAGTACGCTACGTGGGGAAAATCGCCAACCAACAGATTCCCGACTACGCCGAACTCGATGCGCGCCTGACATGGCAGCCGCGTTCCGGGTGGAGCCTGTCGGCCGTCGGTCAGAACCTGTTGCACCGCCAGCACGCGGAGTTCGGGTCGACGGGCGGAGCGCGGCAGATCCCGCGTGGCGTGTACGGATCGGTCGAATGGCACTTTTGACAGCCGGGTTCCTCGCCGCATTGGCGCTGCTCGCGGAGCCGGGCGCGGCCGCGCAGACCCCGCAGGCACCCGAGTATCGGGTGAAGGCCGTCTTCCTGTTCAACTTTGCCCAGTTCGTAGACTGGCCGCCCGAGACGTTTCCCGACTCGCAGGCGCCCGTCGTGATCTGCATCCTGGGCGACGACCCGTTCGGCGCCGTGCTCGACGAAACGGTGCAAGGCGAGACGCTGGGCGGGCGGCCGTTCGAGATCCGTCGCTACCGTCGCGGGGATGAGATCAAACGCTGCCACATCCTGTTCATCAGCCAGAGCGAATCGGACCGGCTGGAAGAGGTCTTCAGCGCGATCAAGAACCGCCCCATCCTCACCGTCGGAGACGGGGAGGGATTCTCTCTGCGGGGCGGCATGGTTCGCTTCGTCACCGACAAGAGCCGCATCAGGCTACGGATCAACCTGGAGGCGGCTCAGGCGGCCAAGTTGACGATCAGCTCCAAGCTGCTGCGATCGGCTGAAATCGTGACGTCGAAGGCGCGCTCGTAATGGCGCTGCGCGACTGGCCGATCAAGCAGAAGCTGACAGCGATCTTCCTCCTGATCAGCGGTCTGGTGCTGTTGCTGACCTCGGCGGCGTTCGTGACCTACCAGGTCATCACATTGCGGCGAATGACACTCAAGGATCTCTCCACGCTGGGTCGTGTCATCGCGACGAACAGCACCGCCGCTTTGGCCTTCGCGAACGAGGGCGACGCGCGAGAGATCCTCGCCGCGCTGCGGGCGCAGCCGCATGTCGTGGCCGCGGGTCTGTACGATGCGACCGGGCGGTTGTTCGCCAAGTACCCGCCGGACCTCGCGCTCGACGCGCTGCCCCTCACCCCGCCCGTCGACGGATACCGCTTCGAGCGGGGGCATCTGGTGGGTGTCGAGCCGGTCGCGCAGACCGCCGGCGCGCGCCTCGGCTCGTTGTATCTCGCGTCCGACGTGAAGGCCGTGCGCGACGCGGTGCGCCTGACCGGGATCCTTGGGACGGTGGTCGTCGCCATCGCCCTCATCGCAGCGTACGTCCTCGGGCGGGCGCTGCAGGGCCGGATTGCGGATCCCATTCTCGCGCTCACGGAGACGGCCAAGGCCATTTCGACTCGTCAGGACTACTCGGTGCGGGCGTCGCCGTCGGGCGGCGACGAATTGGGAGTTCTCACCGACACCTTCAACCAGATGCTGGGCCGTATCGAAGAGCAGGACCGGGCGCTGCGCGAGAGCAAGACGGAGCTCGAACAGCGCGTCGCGGATCGTACGCGCGAGCTCGAGGAGCGCAACGAGGCGCTGCGGCGCAACGCGGCCGAGCTGGCCGCCGCGAACACCGAGCTCGATGCCTTCGCCTACTCGGTGTCGCACGACCTGCGGGCCCCGCTGCGCAGCATCGATGGATTCAGTCAGGTGCTGCTCGAAGACTACGCCACCAAGCTGGACGAGTCCGGGCGGGACTCCCTGCAGCGCGTCCGCGCCGCCAGCCAGCGGATGGCGGGCCTGATCGACGACCTGCTGAAGCTGGCGCGCGTCACCCGCGCGGAAATGCGCACCGAGCCGGTGGACTTGAGCGCCATGGCGCAGGACATCGCGGCCGAGCTGCAGCGTGCGGCCCCGGACCGACCGGTGGAGCTCGCGATCGCGGCGGGGTTGGAGGCCCGCGGTGACGCGCGGTTACTGCGCGTCGTGCTCGACAATCTGCTCCGCAACAGCTGGAAGTACACTGGGAACCAGCCCCAGCCCCGCATCGAGTTCGGAACGATGCAGCAAAACGGCAAGCGGGTATTCATGGTGCGGGACAACGGGGCGGGCTTCGACATGAAGTACGCAGACAAGCTGTTCGGGGTGTTCCAGCGCCTGCACTCGGCGAGCGAATTCGAAGGCACCGGCGTCGGCTTGGCGACGGTGCGGCGCATCATCATGCGGCACGGCGGTCGGATCTGGGCCGAGGGCGCCGTCGGTCAGGGAGCGACGTTCTACTTTACCTTGTGACGGCTCGCGCCGCGGGCCGGAAGGGGGAGCTCGTGAATCCGGGACACATCCTGTTGGTGGAGGACAATCCCGACGACGTGGCGCTGACCCTGCGCGCGCTCAAGAGTCACAACATCACCAACGAGGTGATCGTGGCGGGGGACGGCGTCCAGGCGCTCGAGTACCTCTTCGGCAAGGACGGCGGCGGCGGTCCGGAGGAGCTACCCGCCGTCGTGCTGCTCGACCTCAAGCTGCCCAGGGTCAACGGGATGGAAGTGCTGCAACGGATCCGCGCCGAGGAGCGGACGAAGCTGTTACCGGTGGTCATCCTGACGTCTTCGGACGAGGAACGCGACGTCCTGGAGGGCTACAGCCTCGGTGCGAACAGCTATGTGCGTAAGCCAGTGGACTTCGTGGAGTTCACGCAAGCGGCGAAACAGCTCGGGCTGTACTGGCTGTTGATGAACCGGACCCCGGCAGCGCCCCGCAAGAAGTGAGACCGTCCCCTTTCTTTC